>CANRIR010000006.1 GCA_947630735.1 uncultured Marvinbryantia sp. | reverse complement strand
GTCGTTCCGCAGACGCTGCAGGTGCTCTCCTCCAGGCCTGTCTCGAAGATCGTCTCCTCCTTTGTGATCCGATACGCGCCAAATTGATGGCCGGTTGCCGGGAGCACTCTTTCTGAGCCGATCTTCCCACAGTCCTTACATTGCTGGTAGGCGCTTCCGTCCCATGTGCATGTGGGCCACCGCTCGATCACTTCCTCGTAGGCGTGGTCCGGATTTTCCGGAGAGCCACAGTATACATGCAGTGTAATCGTCGCAGGCGCACCGTTTTCGGTGGTAACCGTGATAACAGCATCTCCAACCTCATTTGCCGTCGCCGTACCATCCGCATTAACCGATGCAATATCCGGCTTATCGGATTCCCATTTAGAGATTGGGTCATTCTCCTGTGTGTTCTTTATATATTCTGCAAGAGAAATTGTGTCACCTATTTTAAGGGAAATTTCCTCCTCAGAGAAGGTAATGGTAGATGATAGTTTTTCAATTATTTGTTCTTCCTGTGATCCGCAGATGGAACATGTCCGTACCTTTAGGCCCTCGTCTGTATAACTTGATTCCTTCTCAGTTACCCACTCTCCAAATTGATGGTTTTCACAAGTCTTCAACGACACATTTACCGTCAGGTATTCATCGGGACCGGGACTAAACTCCATCCGCAAACCGGTATCATATTGATATTGGATCTTCTCTGGCAGATCATCCCCGATAAACTCCACCATGCCATCTGAAGTATATGTAAACCCATCTTCTGACTCAAAAAACACCTTATCTATATTATCCGATCCCACTAAATTTGCGATATTGACTTTCCAGGTGCCGTTAATCTTAGCCAAATAGGTTTCCACATTCTGCTCCGTACAGAAAAGGCAATTGAGATACTTCAATTTGCTTAAGTCGAGGCTGGTCAACTTATTAGATTTACAATTAAGTTCCTCCAAAACCAGATTGTGGCTCACATCCAGACTGGTCAGCAGAGCATTCTCACACCACAGTGTTCTTAAAGCACTACATTGATCTACATTCACACTGGTCAGCGGATTATCTCTACAATATAAATACGTTAAAGCTGCATTCTGGCTCAAATCTAGGCTCGTCAGTTGATTTTCTTCACACCACAGATCACTTAATTCCGTATTGTGGCTTAAATCTAAACTTTCCAGTTGGTTATATCCACACTCTAAAGTTTTCAAATTAGTATTTCCATTTAGATCCAGAAAATTTAGTTTATTCCATTTGCAATACAGATGTGTTAATGCTGTATCTCCACTCACATTTAAACTGGTTAAGTTATTAAGTGGACAATCCAGCTCTGTCAGGGCAGGATTTCCACTCACATCCAGGCTACTCAGTTGGTTATTATAACAATTTAATTTTGTTAAAGCTGTACATCCACTCACATCTAAACCGATCATGGAATTTGACTGACAATCCAGATATGTCAAAACTGCATTCTGACTTGCATCCAGATTGCTCAATTGGTTACGACCACAATCCAAATATGTCAAAGCTGCATTCTGACTTACATTCAGATCAGTTAAATTGTTAGCACTACAATCCAAATATATCAAAGCTGCATTCTGACTTACATTCAAATCAGTCAAATTGTTAGCACTACACTTCAAGTATGTCAACTCCGTATTCTGACTCATATCCAGACTGGTCAATTGGTTATCATAACATTCTAAACGCGTCAATGCCGTAAGGTATTCAATTCCTTCCAGAGTTTTAATCCCATTCATAGATACATTTATCTCAAATAATCCTTGAATCTCATCCTCAGACAAAAAATCATCTTGCGGATATGACGTTTGCGATACATAGATGGCTCTTCTAAAATTTGGATCTGGAAAATGATCCTCGTCAATAGGAATTGCAGCCCCTCCCTTTTCTTGCAGTGTCAACATCACTTTGAAGTCAAAGTCAGTTGTCACGCATTCACACAAAATTTTCTCGTTACCATAAGGCACATTTAAAATACCCTCTTTCGGTTCCACCATCACTCTCAAAAAATTATCTTTTTCATCCGGATATGAGAACCTATATTGTTGGTAGAGCTCATTTTCAAACAATTTTTTAAGATCCAGATGCCATTCTTGACCATTTTCACCCTCGACCAGTTCCGCATTGCAAGTTCTATATTGAAACAATGTTTGACAGTATTTTAACTGAGAATTTTGGCTCACATCCAACTTGAGTAACTCATTTTCCTCACAGTTCAACTCCTCTAAAACTGTGTTTTCACTCACATCCAGTTTCTTCAGATGGTTATAAGCACAATCAAGCTTTTTTAATGCCGGATTTGCACTTATATTCAGATCAAACAAATTATTGCCCCTACAAATAAGTGTCTGTAAATTCGTGTTTCCATTCACATTTAATTCAAACAACCCCTTATAGCTACAATCCAAGTATGTCAAAGCCGTATTCTCACTTACATCCAGACTGTCCATAGTCCTTACATAATTGCCGCAAATCAATGTTTTTAATGATGTAAGATGTTCAATGCCATCTAATCTCTCAATAAGATACGGTAAATATACAAAACCGGAGTCATCTGAAATATACTCACCAGAAAGATCTAGCTTTGTGATTGCACTAATTTCTTCCGCGCTCAGCTTATCATCCACATTTTTATCATACTGATCACGCAAATAATCCCAAAATTGCCAATCCCTGAAGTCTTCTCGTGTTAATGCCCCATCCTCGGTGTCGCTGGCTGTCATCAGCCCTGCCTCAAGTTCATCCAGATCCACTGTCTCACCAGAACCGTTTTCCGACGAGATGATAAGTTCTTCCTCATCTTCCCCCACACTGTCAAACGCATTGGCATCCGGCACTTCCGTCTGGGCAGACTGCTGCTCCGCAGCTGCCTCTGTCTCTGTCTGAGCAGTTTGCTCCGTGGCCGTCTCATTCTCCGTCTGAACAGCCTGCTGCTCCGTGACCGCTTCAGCCTCTGTCTGAACAGGCTGCTCCGTGATTTCCTGTGTCTCTGTTTCCACATTTGCGGCATCCATTTCCGGAACGGCTATTTCTTCCGCAAATGCCGGGAACACACTCTGTGCCGTCAGTAAGCCAGCCAGTAATATAGTTACCATTTTTCTTCTCATCGCTCTGCCTCCCTGTCAGAATTTTTGTATAATTTATTATAATATGTGCTTGTATAAAATACAACAAAAAATTGTAGTTCGAGAAATATTTTAAACAGTGTTACCAGCATCATCCATCATAAATCCTGTATTAGAAACCATAATAAACTGTGCTAATTATTCGATTATCTTCTATGTTACCACAAATATAACCTATAATATGGACAAAAGGAGTTTTTACATGAATCGAATTCGCGAACTTAGAGAAGAAAAAAAGATTACACAGCTCCGGTTGAGCATGGAGTTGGAAGTTTCTCAGGAAACGATCAGTGCATATGAAGTGGAGAAACACCATCCCAGCGTGAAGTCGCTGATAAAGCTGCGAGACATCTTTGGAGAGAGCATAGACTATATCCTCGGGCTTTCCGACACGCGGTATGAATCTGTGCAAATGAGCCGTCTGAAAGAGGAAGAGCTTGCCGTCATTCATATGTACCGCCGTCTGGACATACCGGGGCGTGAAGCGATGACAGCTTACATGACCGGTTATCTTGCCGCTATGAAAAAAAGAAAAGAAGGAGAAACGTCCGCATAAGGATGTTCTCCTTCTTTTTTCATAATGACTATATCTGCCGCAGCAATGATCCGGTTCGATGATCACACTGCACCAGCTCAATAGCTGCCCGCTTTCGCTCAGCAGCCGAGCCGTTCCAGCGCTTCTAGAACCCCGGCGTCTGAAAAGTCTTTCACGTAGACATCTGCCAGGCGACGGATCTCGTCCTGCTCCCTGTGGTGCCTGTCATAGATCCCCACCGTCGGGAAGCCGTCCTGTTTTGCGGTCTTGATAGCGTGCAGGGCATCCTCAAAAACCGCCGTCTCCTCTTTTGCGGTGCCGAGGTGCGCAAGCGCAGCCCGGTAGATGAGCGGTTCATCCTTGCCGCTCCCCACTTCGGTGCAGGTAAAGATTTCCGAAAAATAGCCCGCGATGCCGCATCTTTCCAGCGCCGCCTCCGCCTGATAGCGGTCGGTCGCCGTGGCCACGCACATCCGGACACCCTTTCCGGAAAGTTCCTCCAAGAATTCCTTGATACCCTCCTTCGCCGGGACCGTGTGGAAATAAAACTCCTCCACCCTGCGGTTGATGCCCGCCATCAGCTCCTCTGTCGAGAGCTGAATCCCATAGGTCTCCCGGTAATAGCAGGCCGCCTGGTAAAGGCTGAAGGCCTTGAACATCTCATTGATATCCTCCCGCGGCTCAAAGCCCAGCTCCCGCAGATAGTCCTGCGCAACGGTCTCCCAGATATCCAAAGAATCCAGAAGCGTCCCGTCCAGATCGAAAATAGCTCCTTTTATCATTTTTTGTCCCACTCCTCCATCTCGACAAACATATTGCCATTTTAACGCAATTATGGATGCTGTGCAGCATAAGATACAACACATGAAATGCAGCACGACACATGAAATGCAGCACGCAATGCGGCGCGAAAAGAAAAAGCGCCGTAAAACCGGCACTTTTTGGCTGCGGAAAAAGGGACTCGAACCCTCACGCCTCGCGGCACAGGAACCTAAATCCTGCACGTCTGCCAATTCCGTCATTTCCGCGCATTGGATAAGCAGTTTTGATTCTACCATGCCCGCGCCGGAAAATCAAGCATCTGCCGCTATTTTCATAAAAAAGACTCCGCCTTCGTTTTCATGAAAAAGACCCCGCCGTTGTTTTCACGAAAAAGGCCTTGGCATATCTATGACAATCTGCCCTATCTGCAAAGATCAGGGTAACAAAAAAGCCAGAAAACCGCACAAATAAGCGATTTTCTGGTTTTCCATGAGGCATCGGGGACTCGAACCCCGGACAACTTGATTAAAAGTCAAGTGCTCTACCACCTGAGCTAATGCCCCTTATAAAATGTCATGCCCCTTCGGGCCATGACATTATTCCCAACATGCTTCGCATGTCGCCTTGCCATGTTTCTGCGGGCCATGGCATTGTTCCCAACATGCTTCGCATGTCGCCTTGCCATGCCCCTTCGGGCCATGACATTGACTGGGCTAGTTGGATTCGAACCAACGTATGCAGCAGTCAAAGTGCTGTGCCTTACCGCTTGGCGATAGCCCAAGATTCGCCTCAACGGCAGGGTGGGTAAAGGGATTCGAACCCTTGGCCTCCAGAGCCACAATCTGGCGCGCTAACCAGCTGCGCTATACCCACCATATTACAGCTGCGCCATCGTGTGCAGCACGATCCTTATGCGCTTGTACCCCAACGAGCCTGAAGGGATTCGAACCCCCGACCCACGGCTTAGAAGGCCGTTGCTCTATCCAGCTGAGCTACAGACTCATAAAAGCAGGTGATGGGAATCGAACCCACGTGTCCAGCTTGGAAGGCTGGTGTTCTACCATTGAACTACACCTGCACAAACATTTTGATGCCATCATCGGGGTGACAGGATTCGAACCTGCGACCTCCTGGTCCCAAACCAGGCGCTCTAGCCAAGCTGAGCCACACCCCGATTCTTTTCCTGCGCTTTCCTCGATTGACGCAACTAAAATTATATTATAGGGTTTTCAAAAAGTCAACTGTTTTTTAATATTTCATCTTAAATATTTCAACTTAAATATTTCAGCTCAAAACTGGCATCCCCATCCGGCCCGATCTCCATCAGGATATAGCTGGGCTGTTTTCCCTCCTGCCGCGGGTAGGACAGGCTCCCCGGATTCAGGAGGACCAGTCCGTTCTTGTCCTCTATCCTCGGGCGGTGGGTGTGCCCGTACATGGCGATGTCAAAGCCCCGCGCACGCGCTTCTCTCGCCAGCATTTTCGTGTCCAGGGAAACATAGTAATAATGGCCGTGGGTGAGCAGAACCTGATATTTCCCAAGCGTGATCTCTTTTTCTTTCGGCAGGTCTCCGAAATAATCGTTGTTGCCGCAGACGATATCCACGGGACAATCCGCCATACTCTGGATCTTCCCCTCGCTCTCCTCCGCATCTCCCAGATGGATCAGCCGGTCCACCGGCCCTTCCACCGCCAGCACCTTCTCCAGATTGGCGTCCCTGCGATGCGTGTCACTGACGATCAGTATCTTCATTGATCTTCTTCTCCTTATCCCACAATTTTCTTCAATTCCTCTTTCATTGCCCTCAGAGCTTTTCCCCTGTGGCTGATCTCGTTTTTCTGCTCCAGGGATATCTCCGCCGAAGTGCAGCCGTACTGCGGAAGATAAAAAATAGGATCGTAGCCGAATCCGTTCGTACCGGCGATCTCATAGCCGATCCGTCCCTCCATGGCCCCGTAAGTCGTCAGCACTCTTCCGTCCGGCAGCGCCGCCGCGATCACACACTCAAAGCGCGCGGTCCGCTCCTGGTCGGGAACCCCCTGCAGGCGTTCGATCAGGTTCCGGTTCTTAACGTCATAGGAAGTGTTTTCTCCCATATAGCGGGCCGAGTATAGGCCCGGCTCCCCGTTCAGGCAGTCGATGACAAGCCCGGAATCGTCCGCCAGCACGATCTGCCCGGTCAGCTTCTGGATCGCGCGGGCCTTGATGCAGGCATTCTCCTCAAAGGTTTTTCCGTTCTCGTCAATATCCGCCTGGACGCCCGCCTCCTTCAGGGACAGGACGGGCACGCCCAGGTCCCCCAGAATCATCCGGATCTCGCACATCTTTCCCTCATTGCCGGTAGCAAATATGATCTTTCTCTCCATGCCGTTCCCCTCTATCTGTCTCTGGTGTATGCTTTCAGGCAGATATTTGCCTCATGTTCTTCTTCTGACCGCGTCCATAAAACGCCATTATGACTAATATACCCCTCGCCGTCCGAAATATCAACTGTTTTTGTGGCCTCATCCGCCGCATATTCCGTCGCCACCGGATACATGGTGTTCGGCGTGCTGATCTCCACCAGCACGGCAAAGCGCCGGCCGGGTTCCAGGTCAACCGCCTCCCGCAGGGGGATGGTGTAATACCCCATCTCTTCTATATGGCCTCCCTGCAGCGGTTTTCTGGGCAGAAAAGAGGATGTGTCCTCAAAATCCTCCACAATATAAATGGAATATCTGCTGTCGCGCCCGGTATTGTAGAATCCCACGGCCTCCAGGCTCTGCGCGCTGTCCGCCTCATACACGTTGGCGAAGAAGCAGTCACCGTCCCCATAGCCAAGCTGCCCCACCCAGCCGCACAGGTCAGTCTGGTAAATATGATCGTAATTGTCCGTGTCCTGAATGTCCGTGTATATGATACAGTTCCTACCTATATTAATGTCTTCATAGGACACGTAGAACACGCCGCCGTCCCCAAACTGTGCGCCCCAGCTGTTCTGGCAGATAAACGCTCCGTTTTGGGAAGTGCTGCGGTTAAATCTGGAGGCGTCAAAATAGTCGTCCCACCCGATGAGCAGAATATCGTGGTTGGCCCGCTCCGGTCCGTCATAATAATAGCTGTACTCCAGCTGATCATAGTACACCGAGGAGCTGAACGCGTTTTTCAGATCCATGTAGATGGAGGACTGCACAGCTCCGTACTGGAGGATCGCCCGCTTTACCGCATCGTAATCCCTCTCTTTGAGCATCTGCATCCCCTGCACGTGCTTCACCGGCGAAAGGCCGTCCGGAGACACCCCGTCCCCATACGGGTCGTCCTCCTCCAGCACCGGCCCCTGCCACGCCGCAAGATAGGCCATCACCATGGTATAGTCCCCGCCGTCGTTCTGCTCTTTCGCAAAGCTGTTGTGCAGGGACAGATGATCCGCCGAAAAGACCAGCTCCTCCTGCGGAAGGAAATACGCTTCCAGCGCCGAGGAGGCCGCCAGGGCCCAGCAGGTGCCCAGGGTCCCCTGGTTCTTCACCGAAGGCGCGCGGTACTGCGTCCTGGCATCATAGCGCGCGGGCACATCCCCCGGCCGCGCATCGGTCAGGGCAATCTCATCCTGATAATAAACTTCCTGTGAATACGCGGGATTTTTGGTCAGATCATACGCCAGCCACACCGCAAGGCACAGCAGGCATACTTCTAAAACCCGCTCAATACGTTTGATCAATCCTGTTCTCCTGCCTGTGGGCCCGGGGCGGTTTTGGCCCCAAAAACTGGTAAACATATGTCTTCATCATGCCGTTATAGATCTTGCGGTTTTTATCCGCCTTTCTGCCGATATATTTTTCCGCATCCTCAAATGCCGTGATCACGTATTCTGACCAGCAGTCCAGCCTTTTGAACGCCTCACCGAACTCGCGGTAAAGCCGGGGGAGCTCCTCCTTCTCGGCCAGCCGCTCCCCATAGGGCGGATTTGTGATCACAAAACCGTATTTTTTCGGGTGGCTTAAGTCTTTTACCGGGCGCTGCTGAAAATGGATCAGCCTGTCCACGCCCGCACGCTTTGCGTTCTCCCGGGCCGTCTTTATGATATCTCCGTCCAGATCATATCCCTGGATATCGGTCTGTACCGCAAGATCCTCCATCTGCCGGGCTTCGGCGTAAGCGCTGTCCCACAGCCTGCGCGGGATCAGGTTATGCCAGTCACAGGCCGCAAATCTGCGGTTTTTTCCGGGCGCGATCTTCGCCGCCATCATGGCCGCCTCTATGGGGATCGTCCCGCTGCCGCAGAACGGATCTACCAGAATGCGGTCCCCCTTCCAGGGAGTCATGGCGATCAGAGCCGCCGCCAGTGTCTCCGTGATAGGCGCTTTCCCCGTCTGCAGACGATATCCGCGCCTGTGCAGGGAATCGCCGGAGGTGTCAAGCCCGATCACCGCCTCATCCTTCATAAAAGCCACACGGATGGGATAGGCCGGCCCGCTCTCGGCAAACCATTCCTGATGGTATACGGTCTTCATGCGCTCCACCATGGCCTTTTTCATGATAGACTGGATATCGGAAGGGCTGAACAGCCTGCTCTTGACGGAGGACGCTTTTGCCACCCAGAACTTCCCGTCCTTCGGGATATAGTCCTCCCAGGGGAGGCGGCGGGTCTCCTCAAAAAGCTGGTCAAAACTCTCCGCGTGCACCTTGCCCACTTTCAGGAGCACGCGCTCCGCCGTCCGCAGGAAAAGATTGGCGCGGCAGATTGCCTCCATATCTCCCAGGAACGTGACCTTGCCGTCCTCCACCTGGCTGATCTCATAGCCCAGATCCAGGATCTCTCTTTTTAAGACTGCCTCCATGCCAAAATGGCATGGGGCAATCAGCTCTATCGTCTTCATCCTTCGTTCAGCTCCTGTACAGAATCAGATAAATTGTATCAAATAGCCGCAGTCACTGTCAATACGTCTCCGTCATTTTGCCGCGGTACGCATGGATGCCGCCCACCACACTCTTTACCAGATATCCCCTCCTGGCCAGTTCTTTCGCCGCCTTCATACTGGTGCCGCCGCGCCCGCAATACAGGACCAGACAGACGTCCAAAGGAAACATGCAGCAGTTCTGTATCTTCTCAAACGGTATATTCACGGCTCCTTTGATGTGGCGCTCCCGATATTCCTCCGGGGAGCGCAGATCTATGATCAGGGCACCCGGGTCCTGCACGTATTCATCCAGGCGCCCGGGCGCGATCATCTCAAAATCCATATCGTGCCACCTCCGGTGTCGCATATGTTCCTACACCGTCATGTTATGCACGGGAAGGGTTCTTTGTGCCGCGCAAAAACCCCGGCGCATTTGCCGGGGTTTTTCAGATCAAACCTTCATTTTTTGCTTAATAATTGCAGTCGCTGACATTATTCTGAGACTGTGCGCTGCTGCTGGCCTTGTTCTGGGACTTATTCTGGCTGTTCGTATTACTACTGCTTGTGTTGTTTGTGCCGTTCGCACCACTACCGCTTGTGTTTGTGGTGCGCGTACTCTTATTTTTTGCCATGATCCTAACCTCCTGGGATGTTAACTATTAGTTACAATGCTTATTATTCCTTAATATTTTTTAAATTATGTATTGCAATTTTTTCCATAATATATTATAATTCGGAATGTAAGAGGTTGATACCTCTTACGACCCCTTATTAATTATTTATACTCCCCTCGAAGCAGCAGGTAGCTCCCCTACCTGCTGTTTCACTTTGTACAGAAAAAGGCTGCCGCAGATCACGGCAGCCGGCGCTATCTTCTCCGAAAGAATCCAATCAGTACACAGATCAGCACGATGGGCACAAAGTAGCGTATCACAAACACCAGCAGGGACCCCATCAGCGAAAAGAGCAGAAACAGGAACAGGCAGAGCACCACCGCGGCGATGATCTTCAGCGCCCTGGGATTGACATTCCAGACATGCACATGCCTTCCCCTGCCGTCCTCCACGCTCTCCTCCCACGGATCCTCACTGCTCTCATAGGTCTCCTCGCGGTAATAGGTTCCGCCCTCCGGGCGATAGGTGCCGGATGCCCTGGCGGCATCCAGAAGCGTCCGGGCGATCAGCACCGGACTCCCCAGCTCTTCTAAAACCTCGCTCTCCGGTCTGCCCGCGGCCACTGCCTCCTCGATATACTCTCTATAATAATGGATATGTCCCTCGATCTGCTCCCGGCTCAGTTCCCCCTGCAGCTGCATACCCAGGGTATCTAAAAACTCTCTTTTGGTCATTCCCGTTCTCCTTTTGGAACAAATTATAAGATAGAAGTATAAAATTCGCAAGACTTTTCTTGATTTTCCGATATAACTGTTCTATACTGATTATACCGATTGATTTCGAAAAAGGGGAGAATATAAATGAGGAGACGAATCCGACTCCTGCTTCTTGCTGTATTGTGCCTGTCCATAGGACTGTCCGGCTGCCGCCGGAAGCCCATCGAAACAGAGACGCAGAAGGAAACGGCTGCGTCCGAGACACAGACAGAAAAAGACGCAGGAACAGAAAAACAATCAGAAAGCAAAACAGAAAAGACAACCGAGAGCGGGACAAAGAAAACTCCGCAGAGCACCGCGCAGAAGCACACCACGGTAACGCCCAGCTCCATTACTCCGAAGCCATCTTCTTCTCCGCAAAAGTCGCCGTCCCCGAGTCCGAAGGGACAGACACAGACGTGTCCATACTGTGCGGGCTCGTTCAGCACGGTAACCGGAGCGGACGGTTCTTCGGAATATTCCTCCCACGTAGCGCAGGAGGAGGCCTATATCCGGGCCATCGGCGGCGATCCGGCCACCTACCAGAGCGGCGTGCCGAGCAGCACTCCGGACAGCGGCCAGGGCAATGGCTCCGGCGGACAGACCGGCGGGACCACCGGCAACGGCGACTGGTCCGGCTATCAGACGGGCGACGACGGCACCCTGTACGCGCAGTGTCCGTACTGCTTCCAGTGGTTCTCCGACACGGCGGACAGCACCGGCTACTCTCCGTATGCGCAGCATGTCGCAGCGGAAACCGCCTACTTGAACCAGCAGGGCGGCGAGGAGTATGTGCAGTGCCCCATCTGCGGCAACTGGGTGACGCAGAGCGATTATCAGGTTCATCAGGCAAATGGATGGTAGAATGGATGATAGGAGGCAGTTTTCTGCCTCCTAATCTGCTATCTGTTTTCCGCTGTGATCCATGTGGTAATTCTCCTTATAGATCAGCTGGGAGATGGGAACGATCTCGTATCCCTTCCCCTGCAGTCCCGTGATCAGCTCTTCCAGCGCCTGGGCAGTATACTCCGCCCCGTTGTGGCACAGAATGATCGCGCCGTTATGCAGGTCTTTATGATTCAGGACCGTGTCCAGGATCTCCTGCCTGCCGTAATTTTTCCAGTCCAGACTGTCCACGGACCACTGGATGGGATAATAGCCGCACTCCTGGGCGGTCAGGATCAGTTCATTGTCATAATCGCCATAGGGCGGCCGGAACAGACACATATCCACGCCGGTCAGCTCCTTCACTTTGTTATGTACTTCCATCAGCTCGCTGACACATTCCTCTTTGGAGAGCTGACTCATATTTTTGTGGTTTTCACTGTGGTTGCCCAGGTCGTGGCCCGCCGCGCAGATCCGCTTCACATCCTCGGGATAAGAGCTTACCCAGCCCCCGGTCATAAAAAAAGTCGCATGCACGCCATATTTTTCCAGAATGTCCAAGATCTTCCGGGTATCATCATTGCCCCAGGCCGCGTCAAACGAGAGCGCCACCTGCGGCTTTTTTGTATCTACACAGTAGATGGGCAGCTCCCGCTCTCCGGCACGGCTGCTGGCTGTGACCGCTCTGCCCGCGAAGCGCACCCCTCCGGCCGCTGCCACAAATCCGCACAGCAGAAGAAGCCACAGGCCGCGGTAACGCTGCACCAGCGCCTCTATCCTTCCTTTCTGTCTCATAACGGTATCTCCTGAATTTCTTTTTACAATATATGAAACGGAAGGCTTTTCCTATCACAAGGTAACGGCGGCATCTTCTATCACAAAGTAACGGCGGTATCTTCCAATCCGACGCAGTGCGCCAGGTCATGGGAAAGCCGACGGGATCCCCCTGACCAAAAAAAGGCTGCCGCGGTCTGCGGCAGCCCTCTCTTTGTATCTGAACTAAAAAACCATGCGAGTATATGGATCGCGGCGTCCTCAGATCAGGAAATCCTTCAGGCGCTTGCTCCTGGACGGATGGCGCAGTTTGCGCAGAGCCTTCGCCTCGATCTGCCGGATCCGCTCACGGGTCACGTTAAATTCCTTTCCCACTTCCTCCAGGGTCCTGGCCCTGCCGTCGATGAGCCCGAAGCGAAGCTGTACCACCTGGCGCTCGCGGTCCGTCAGAGACTCCAGAGCTGTACTCAGCTCCTCCCGCAGCATGGAAAACGCCGCGGAGTCCGCCGGGGAGAGCGCAGAGTCGTCCTCGATGAAATCTCCCAGATGGCTGTCATCCTCCTCGCCGATAGGCGTATCCAGGGAAACCGGATCTCTGGAGATCTTCAGCACCTCGCGCACCCGGGAAACCGGCACGTTCAGGCGGTCCGCCACCTCCTCCGGGGTAGGCTCTCTGCCCAGCTCCTGGAGAAGCGTGCGCGTCATGCGCAGGGTCTTGTTGATGGTCTCTACCATATGCACCGGCACGCGGATCGTCCTGCCCGTATCGGCGATCCCTCTGGTGATCGCCTGACGGATCCACCACGTCGCATAAGTACTGAACTTAAAGCCCTTGGCATAGTCAAACTTGTCCACTGCCTTCATCAGGCCCATGTTGCCCTCCTGGATCAGATCCAAAAACGGCATGCCGCGTCCGACATATTTTTTGGCAATGCTGACCACAAGGCGCAGATTTGCCTCGATAAGCTGCTTTTTCGCGGCCTCGTCGCCCTCCTCCACGCGCTTCGCCAGCGCCACTTCCTCCTCTGTGGAGAGCAGCGGGACATTGCCGATCTCTTTCAGGTACATGCGGACGGGATCCTCCGTGCTGACCCCCTCCAGCACGTCTGTGTCGTCGATGATCTCCACATCTCCCTCGTCGTCCAGGAGAATGTCGTCATCGCTCTCCAGCAGCAGATCCGTGGTATCGTCCACGTTCTCCTCATGCAGGACATCGATGTTATTCTTTTCCAGATATTCGAAGACATAATCCATCTTCTCCTCTGAGATCTGCATGTTGCCGAACGCGTCGTTGACCTCTTTGTACGTCAGCATATTCTTTTTGGCCTTTGCACTTGCAAGCAGACCTTCCAATACCTTTGTAAACTGTTCGTGCAATTCATCCATAAACTACCAAATCTCCTCTCAGGGTAATCTGCGGGCCGCCGGTATGCTCGATATATTCCCTGGTAATGGTTACTTTACCAATATTCTCATCTTTGGGAATTTCATACATGATATCAAGCATTATTTCTTCAATGATCGCTCGCAAGGCTCTGGCACCCGTTTTTTTCTCCAGCGCGCGCTCCGCAATGGCGTCCAGCGCCGCGTCCTCAAACTCCAGCTGTACCTCGTCCAACGCCAGCAGTTTCTGGTACTGCTTCAGGATCGCATTCTTCGGTTCTTTCAGGATCTTCACCAGCATATCCTTCGTCATTCCCTGCATGGCAAATATGATGGGAAGCCGCCCGATGAACTCCGGGATCATCCCAAATCTGCGGATGTCCTCAATGGTTACCTTTGCCAGAATGTCCGGGTCGTCGTCATATTTATCCTTCAGGTCCGCGCGAAAGCCGATGGATGCCTGCTTGTTCAGCCTCTCCTTGATGATATCCTCCAGCCCCGGGAATGCGCCTCCGCAGATAAACAGGATGTTCCGCGTGTTTACCGTCTCCAGTGGAACCATGGCATTTTTGCTGTTGGCCCCCACCGGGACCTCCACATCGCTGCCCTCCAGTAATTTTAACATTCCCTGCTGGACGGATTCTCCGCTCACATCTCTCTGGTTCGTATTTTTCTTCTTGGCGATCTTATCGATCTCATCTATAAAAATGATCCCGTGTTCCGCTTTCTCCACATCGTTGCCCGCGGCAGCCAGCAGCTTGGAGACTACGCTCTCGATATCGTCTCCTATGTACCCGGCCTCCGTGAGGGAGGTGGCGTCCGCGATGGCAAGCGGGACATCCAGAAGTCTGGCCAGGGTTTTGACCAGATAGGTCTTCCCGCAGCCCGTGGGCCCGATCATCAGCATATTGGATTTTTCGATCTCTATCTCATCCATGGTGTCTGTCGCCACCCGCTTGTAGTGGTTGTAGACTCCCACCGATATCACTTTTTTGGCATATTCCTGTCCGATCACATACTCGTCAAGGCTTGCCTTGATCTTGTGCGGAGCCGGTATCGACTTTATGTCGAAAGCCTTCTTCGGTTCCTTCTGTGCGCTCTTTTTCTTGATGCGCTGGCGCTGGGGAACCTCCGGCGGCACATCCACCCGGATCATCTGCATATTGGGAAAGCGCTTTGCCATCTCCATCAGCGCCTGATAGCTCTCCGGCCCGAGACTGCTCATACTCTGAAGAGATTTCTGCAGGCAGTCCTGGCAGACGGTGATCTGATTCATCAGCTCTATCATTTTTCCGGCCTTGCTCTCCGGCCTGTGACAGATAGAGCATATTTTTTCATAATCGTCGTCTTTTTTTACATCTTCTGATAAAGATTCTTTTTCTTCTGACACAAGATCCTCCCCTTCTGGCGCAATCCATAAAAATACGCAAAATATGCCTATCTTAAACATACTAACATGCAAATTCATATTTTGCAACTATTAATTTGAAAAGCTGCA
The DNA here is from genome assembly GCA_947630735.1 of uncultured Marvinbryantia sp. GTDB lineage: Bacteria > Bacillota > Clostridia > Lachnospirales > Lachnospiraceae > Marvinbryantia. The sequence continues at coordinate 58,021 of CANRIR010000006.1, read as the reverse complement.
AAAGTTGTAAAAATCGTAAAAAGAACTGCCGCAGACCGGCGGCTGTCTGGCTCATATGCCAGACAATCGCCATACCGCAGCAGTCCTATATCTGCACATTCTTTTCTCCGAATGTCCGTCCTCAGAATCCGAAGCTTCCGAACAGGTCGTTGATGCTCAAACCGTTTCCATTTCCATTGTTGCCATAGCTGTTGTAGTTATCGTCGTAATCGTCGTCTTCTTCCTGGTCTTGTATGCTCTTCTCAATATCCGAGCGCTTGCCCAGTTTTACCTGGTACTGCTTCTCCACGTAGCCGCTGCTCTCCTCGAAGCGCATCAGGGTAACCGTTACGGTCTCGCCGGCCTCGTAGTAGTACATGCGGTTGATCAGCTGATCGCGGGAGTTGATCTTCACATCGTCGATCTTCGTGATGATATCGTATTCCTGGATGCCGGCGTCTTCCGCGCTGCTGTCCCCGTAGAATCCGTACACCTGCGCGCCTGCCGGAACATGGTAGAGCTCCTGTGCCTCGGAGGTGACGTCGCGCACATACACGCCCAGGACGCCCGATTTCTCCTCGTCCACTCTCTCTCTGGTGGTCTGGTTCATCAGTTCCTCAATGATGGGCTTCGCGGCGTTGATGGGGATGGCATATCCCATGTTCTCCGCGTCGTACGCCACGCTCCTGCCGGAGTTGATGCCCACCAGACGGCCGCTCATATCCAGCAGCGCGCCGCCGCTGTTGCCGGAGTTGATGGCCGCATCCGTCATGATCAGATGGAAGGTCTCATATCCGTTGGATGTCTCCGCAACCCTCTCGCAGTCCAGCGCGCTGACCACGCCGCTCGTCACGGACTGTCCAAGGCCCAGGGCGTTGCCGATGGCCACCACCCACTGGCCCAGCTGCAGGCTGTCGGAATCTCCCAGCTGCACAATGCCGATCTTGTCGACCACATCCTGGCTGATGTCTTTCAGTTTAACCGCGATCACGGCGAGGTCCGTGGAGACATCCGTGCCCTTGATGAGAGCCGGTGCCAGCAGGTCGTCCTCGTCCTCCGCATCCACGGAGAAGCAGACCGTCAGCTCATCGGCGTCCTCCACCACATGGTTGTTGGTGGCGATCAGCAGCTCATCCGCCGTCTTGGCCACGATGATGCCGGATCCCGCGCCGGTGGCTTCCTGCTGCCAGCTCCTGCCCATGAAGCTGATCTCTGTCATGGTCTTGTTGGTGATGGCCACGATGGCCGGCATCACATCCGTCGCCACCTTGGTCACATTGGGGAGCCCGTCGACCAGAGAAGCCTCATCCTGTGCCGGGATCTCCTCGATGGCGTCCGCCACCTCGGCTGCCGCGCTCTCCAGCTTGACGCCGGAATCCAGGTCCACTGCATTATCCAATGTCACCTGATCTGTCATCTCGGGTTTCTCATCTATATTTCCGATTCCATATACAGTCGCACCCAAGACGCTCACCGCCGCAAGTACTGCGATACATGTTCCAATACGTTTCTGGTTTTTCATAAAAACCGCCTCCTAACTTTGATGTTGACTGTATCATAACAGGGATTTGTGTTCAATCTGTGACAACATTTTTAAAAAAGTTTGTTTTCCCAGAAATTTTTATCCATGCTGCACGCGCGGACCAGCCTGCCCGGAAGCCGCCGATAGCGCTTCCCCAGCCAGTAGCCGGCATACTTGCAGCCGCTCTGCCAGAAAAGTTTCGGCAAAAGCCACAGCCGCCCGCTTTTGAGCAGGTACCCCGCCGTCTCCTTTACCAGGCGCATCCCTTCGCCCTCGGAGGGGATCCCCTCAAAGATCTCGGGATGATCCGCCTGCGACACGGCCAGGTCAAAGTTGCGGTGAAACTGCTGCGCGCCGCTGTAATCATGGGAATGGATGACCCGCGCGTCCGCCGCGTAGGCGATGCGGTAGCCGTTTTGGATCACATGCGCCGCAAAGATCATATCCTCATTGAAGATCGTATGCTTTTCAAATCCGCCCAGCTTCTCATAGACTGCGCGCACATACGCCGCGCACACGTTGGAGCAGAAATAGGTTTTGATGCCCAGCCGCGGAAGATCGGCGGCGGATTTTTCAAAGCTCTCGCTCCCGTAATTAAATCCGCGGGCGAAGCGCTCCAGGACGCCGCAGTTCCTGTCCGGAAGCTGCCTCGCGTAGGCCGCCGCCCTGCTGCCGGGCGCGCCGTCGTCCAGAGAGTCCAGCAGCCGCTCGATCAGGCGGTCATGTTCCGGGACCGCATCCTGCGTCATAAATAAAAGCACGTCCGCCTTCGACAGGGCCGCCGCCCGGCTCCTGGTCCCCCCGTGGTCAAACTCCTCCCTGGAGATATGGGTCAGGATGAGCGCTGTGCCGCAGTCTGCCCGCCCGCGCGCGAACTCTGCCTGAAGCGCAGTGGAAACCTTCCAGAGGGATTTTTCCGTATTCACCACAAGAATACCGGCAGGCCGCACCGTTTGGCGCTTCAGCCTGCCGATCAGTCTCTCAAACCGTTCATCCGGTCTGTAGGTAGGTATGATGACATCTACTGTTCTTTTATCCATAGCACTTTAATACAATCCGGTTATATAAGAAATATCGTCGCTGATCGCCTGCACCACGGAAGAAGGCGTATAGTCCTCCGTCTCAAACAGGAATTCGTGCAGCTCCTTCACATTCTGCGCGAGATTGACGGGAGCCACAATGTCATTGTCAATGCTCATATCCTGCTTTTCAAATGGGAACCCGACTGTCTCCTCCAGCTCGTAGGACGCCACATTGGTCGCCAGGTTCACGATCTGGGACTTGGAGAGGTTGGTCTCCACGTTTTCCAAAAGATCGTCGATCACCTGCAGAAGCAGCGTCGGATTGGACTGGAACTTGCTCAGGATCTGGGCGAGCACTTTTCGCTGGCGCTCCGTCCGAACGTAGTCATTGTCGATAAAGCGGATGCGGCAGTAGGATGTTGCCTGGATGCCGTTGAGAGTCTGGTAACCCGGGCTCTCCACCGGAACGATGGGAAGTCCGGTGATCTCGGAGGTCTCATTCTGGTAATTGTTGATCCAGGTAACCTCGTCCATGGACTCCACATTGATCTCCACGCCGCCGATGCTGTCCACCACAGCCGCCAGCACATTCATGTTGACCGTTACATAGTTGGTGATATCCAGATCCAGATTTTTATTCAGCATGGTAATGGAGCTGGACGGGCCGCCCATCCCGTAAATATCCGTCGCCTTGTGGTAGGAACCGTCCGTGTCCTGCAGGTAGCTGTCGCGGTAGACAGAGACCAGCTTGACCTTGTTGGTGTCCCGGTTGATGCTGGCGATCATGATGACGTCGCCCTGGCCCTCCGTGCTGCCGTAGCGCGAATCCACCCCGTACAGCGCGATGTTCCAGTAGCCCTTCAGCTTCTCCTCCACCTCGTCGTCCAGCTGCGCCTGGATCTCATGCACGATCTCGCTCTGCTGCTCCACGTTCACCGTCTGGATCTTGGAAATTTTGGAAAACTGCGCCGCCACATAAAGTGTGCCCGCCAACAGCAGAAGGATCAGGATCTCACAGATAAACAGGATGCGTCTCCTGGTCCTGCGCTTTTTCTTTTTCCTTCCCGCCGCGGCCGCCTCCCGCGCCGCCTCCTCATAAGGCTGCTGATAATAGTAATAACCCTGCTGTCCGTACGGATCCTGCCGGTTATAATATTCCTGCTGATTTCCCGGAAACTGCCCGTAAGGCTGCCGGTTCTCTCCCTCCATGCCGGCACGCCCGGTTCTGCGTGTCTCCCTGTCTCTGGCCATATTGATCCCCTTTTCTCCCTGTGTGCAGATATGAGTACCTCGCAGTGCGCTCAGTACGCATTCTTATTGACAAAACCTTTGAATACCGTGAGACACAGGATCTTGATATCCAGACCGATGGTCCAGTTCTCGATGTAATACAGATCGTAGTCTATCCTCTTGCGGATGGAAGTGTCGCCCCGGTACCCGTGCACCTGCGCCCAGCCGGTCATCCCCGGCCGCACCTGATGCTTTACCATATATCTCGGAATATCTTCCCGGAATTTTTCTACAAACTGGGGGCGCTCCGGGCGCGGCCCCACCAGGCTCATCTCCCCGCGCAGCACATTGACCAGCTGCGGCAGTTCATCGATGCTTGTCCTGCGGATAAATTTTCCGATCCCGGTCACCCTGGGATCGTTCTTTGTGGTCCATCCTTTTTTCTCCGTCGATTCCTTCTGCATTTCCATGGAGCGGAATTTATACATGACAAAGGGCCGGTTGTGCAGACCAACCCGCTCCTGCCGAAAGATCAGCGGCCCCGGCGACGTCAGTTTGATCATGACGGCCGTCAGGAGCATGACCGGGGAAAACAGCGTCAGACAGATCACCGAACCCACAATATCCATGGCCCTCTTCACGATCATGTTAAACGTGTTGGAGAGAGGCACATAGCGGATGTTGATGACCGGAAGCCCCATCAGGTCCTCCGTGTAGGGCTTTGTGGGAATGATATTTCCGTAATCCGGGATAAATTTGGTGTGTACCCCCGACTTTTCGCACTGCGCCACGATGCTCTCCAGTTTATAATACTCGCTCAGCCCCAGTGTGATGGCGATCTCATCCAGCGTATTGACCGACAGGATCTGCATCAGTTCATCCGTCCTGCCGATCACCTCGACTCCCTTGTAGGAAGTCTCGACATCCGTCCTGTCATCCAGAATGCCCAGGATGTGATATCCCCACTGCGGATTTTCCCGGATGCGGTCGATATATTCCCTGGCCGACTGCCCGTATCCCACCAGAAGGATATGTTTCAGATTCATCCCGCGCTTGCGGATATCCCGCAGCATCTGGCGGATGATGATCCTGGCTATCAGGTCCAGCGTGATGTTGAAAATGAAAAATGTATAAATGACACCCCGGGAAAAATCCGAGATCTTCAAGGTCAGCACGATGGCCATGAAGATGAGGATCCCCAGAGCGTTTGCTTTTATGATATTGCCGTATTCCAGCCTTCTGCCCTGCACGCGCTTCGGCGTATACAGGCCGAACGCCGCATAGAGGAGCAGCATGCCCGGTATCAGCGGGAGCAGGACCAGCATGTACACCGATGCCCGGATCACTCCGGCGCCCGGCGCGGCCAGCACCCGTATGTTGAGGAACCAGGCCAGAACATAGGCGGCACCGACAATAAAGGCATCTATCAGGACGTGCAGTCGATTAAAATACTTCTGGTTATCTTTAATCAATCTGTCTCACCCCTTATGAATCTATACCGTTTCCATCATACACTGCGGCCTTCAAAAAAGCAACCTCGGATTTCGAAATTATTACAATTTAATTATTAAGATTTAATAATATAGCGAAGGTTCCGCCATAATTCCAGCTGGATTCTCCAGCAATTGTCAAAATTCTCCGCTAAAAACGGCGTTTTTTCGCCCTTTCTCGCCAGGAGGATCCCCTGGCGGAGTCCATCCAGGTAGGACAGCCCCATCCCCTTGCAGGTAAAGAACAGCAGCTTTCCGGCCGTGCCGGCCAGCAAAAGCGGCAGATTGATCAGGATCTGCCACAGGGGCATATTCTTGTAGATCAGGTACAGATTGTTGCGCGCGGCGCTCTTCACCTTAAAGCGGTTGTGCCTGGATCCGCTGGACGCGCTCCCCTTGTGCCACACCACCGCCTGAGGCACATAGAGGCTGCGGTAGCCCAGGATCCGCGCGCGGTAGCCGATATCCACATCCTCCAGATAGGCAAAGTGGGCCTCGTCAAAAAGCCCCGTTCTCTGAAGCGCGCTTTTCCGATAGATCGCAGCGCCCGCGCAGGCGGAAAAAATGGCGGTCCCGCTCTGGTAATCCTCCCACTTTTTGTCTCTGCCGCGCGTCAGGGCCCAGCCCAGGGCACAGTAAAAATCTCCGGCGTTATCCAGAAGCTCCGGCCGGTCCATCCGGCGCATCTGCGCCTGGCAGGAAAACAGATCCTCATCCTGCTGTATGGCCTGCCAGAGATATTCCACCAGATGTCCCTCCGCGCGCACATCGTTGTTCAGAAGGAGCACATACTCTGTCCGGGCGGCGCGGATCCCCTCATTGACCGCCCTGCAGAACCCGTAATTCTTATCCAGGCAGAGCAGCTCTGCCCAGGGGTACTGCTCTCTCACCAGTTCCCGGCTGCCGTCCCCGGATCCGTTGTCCACCACCAGAACCGGACAATCCTGGCTCTGCAGGGACGACAGGCATTCTCCCAGATACTCTTTTCCATTGTAATTCGGTATGACCACCGTCACTTGCTCCATACTCCCACCCCGTCAGCGCCTCAGCTCATAATGCCAGGTCTTCAGTGAAAGATTGGGATTATAATAAGGGTCTCCATCTTTCAGTATATTTATCCAGCGCGTGCGCATAAATTCAATCTCTTTTTGGAACCTGCGGATCTTTTTTTCATCGTCCTCCGCACCCCGGCTGCTGGATTCGTGGTGATACATCTCCACATACGGGTCGTAGACCACCAGAAAGCCTGCCTCGCGGGCCCGCAGGCAGAGATCCACATCATTGAACGCCACCGAAAGCCGCTCTTCCATGCCGCCCAGCTCCTCGTAGACACTCTTTTTGACCATCATGCAGGCCGCCGTGACCGCGCTCAGGTCCTGCATCAGCGCCGCCTTGTGCATATATCCGCTCTGCTGCCTCTTCAGCCCGACAAAGACATTCCCGGCCACGCCGCCGATCCCGACGATGATGCCGGCGTGCTGGATGGTATCATCCGGGTAGTAAAGGCGCGCGCCCACAATGCCGGTGCCCGGCCGGCTGCAGACGCCGAGCATCTCTTCCATCCAGTCGTTCGATATCACTGTGACATCGTTGTTTAACAGGATCAGATATTCCCCCGCGGCAGCGGCCGCGCCGAAGTTATTGATCGCGGGGTAGCAGAACCCCCTGCCGGGCCATCTGAGCACCTTAAGCCTCCGGCCCTGCCCGGACGCCTGCTTTTCCAGCTCCTCATAATACCGAAAGGTAGCCGCGTCCTCGCTGTTGTTCTCCACCACCAGGATCTCATAGTCCGCATAGGATGTCTTCTGCCAGATCGATCCCACACACGCCGCAAGCAGCTCCGGGTGGTCTTTGTTCGGGATGATCACAGACACCATCGGTTTTTCCCTGATCTCATAGCGCACCCGGTAAAAACCAGCGTCTTTCAGGCGGCTGACCTGCGCCCGCTCCCCGCATCTTGCCAGGTGCGCCTCGACGGCGCGCTTTCCGGCTTCAAACGCGTACTCCTTGCTGAAGGGATTGTCGGCCGTGGACGACGCGTGCACCCGCCAGTGGTAGAGCACCCTGGGAATGTGCACCACACTCTGCGCGCGCTCCGACGCCCGAAAGATAAAGTCATGATCCTGAGCCCCGTCAAAGGCAGGATCCAGGCCGCCCAACTCTCTTGCCAGAGATGTGCGGACCGCCAGGAAATGACAGATATAATTATTGGCGCACAGAAGATCGGGATTCAGATCCGGTTTAAAATGGGGCTGGAAAAACTCGCTCTCGTCCGCGTTCGTCTTATCCTCATCCGTGTAGAGCAGATCCGCATCCGGATGCTCTCTTACCGCTTTTGCCAGCTCAAACAGCGCGTCCGGCTCCAGAAGATCATCGTGGTCCAGGAAACACACGTATGCTCCCTCGGCCATCTCCAGCGCGCGGTTGGTATTTTCTGAGATCCCCCCGTTTTTTTCCAGGATCCGGTACCGGATCCTGGCATCCCTCTGCTGGTAGCCGCGCACCACGTCCGAGAGCGCGGTCTTCTCCTCTCCTGAAAGCAGAGGGCTTGCGTCCGCCAGAACAAGCTCCCAGCCGCCGTATGACTGCTCAAGCACGGAATCCAGCATCCGCCGCAGAAACTGTTCCGGCGTTTGGTAAAGAGGCACGAGTATGCTGAAGCGCACCGGATCGGCAAATACGGTCTTCGCCTGTCTCTGCAGCTCTTCCGCCGTCGCCGCGTGCTCCTTTCTCCACTCCCCGTAAGGGATCCCGGCATCCGCAAAGCGGTCCGTCAGCTTCTCGAAAAAGCCGCTCAGACCGAAATGGCGCATGTACAGATATGCTTTTTTCAGATTGTAGGGAGAAATATTCTTCAGGATACTCCTCCAGTTCATCCCGGTCGCTTTTTTCATCTTGTCTCCTTAAAGACAGACCAGTCCCCTATTCCTCCCGCAAAGAGAAATCCGCTTTGTTCAGAGACAGGTTCGGATTATAGTAAGGATCCCCATTCTTCAGGATGTCCGGCCATTTTTCCTGAAATACATGGATCTCATGGTTAAAGCGGGCCACTTTTTCCGGCGTGTCCTCATACCCTCTGGATTTTGACTCATAGTGGCAGAGCTCCGCATAGGGATTATAGACCACCAGTTTCCCCAGGCTGCGCACGCGCAGACAAAGATCGATATCGTTAAACGCCACCGCCAGGCCGCCGTCAAAGCCGCCTGCCTCCTCAAACACGCTGCGCTTTACCATCATGCAGGCCGCCGTGACCGCACTGTAGTCCGCCGCGCTGATGATCCTCGAGAAATAGCCGTTGTCCCCCCGGCGGCTCCCGATAAACGCGTGTCCCGCGATCCCGCCGAATCCGATGATCACGCCCGCGTGCTGGATCACGCCGTCCGGATAGTAGAGCCTCGCCCCCACGATCCCCACCTCGGGGCGCAGGCACGGACCAAGAAGCTCCGCGATGCAGTCGGGGCGGAGCATCTCCGTGTCGTTGTTTAAGAAGAGCAGATACTCTCCCGCGGCCTGAGCGGCCGCAAAATTATTGATGAGGGAGAAGTTAAAGCCCTCTTTCCAGTATACCACACGGACATTCGGATGCCGCTCCTCCAGTTCCCGGTAGAAGGAAAAGGTCTCCTCCTGCGTGCTGTTGTTCTCCGCAATGATGATCTCCAGAGCAGGGTAGGTCGTTTTTCCAAGGATGCTGTCCAGACACTTCTGCAGATCCTCCCTGTGATCTTTGTTTGGAATGATCACGGACACCAGCGGCTTTTTTTCCGGAAGCTCATAGAACGTCCGGTAGAGTCCGGGATATTTCCCCTCCTCCACGCGGGCGCGGATGCCCAGGCGGTCATAATGCGCCTGCACGGCGCGCTTCCCGGCCTCAAACGCATAGCGCTTGCTCGCCGGGTTCTCCGACGTGGAATTTTTATGCGCCCGCCAGTGGTACACCGCCTTGGGGATATGGCGTATCTCCCCGGCCTTTTCCGTGCAGCGCAGCACAAAATCATAGTCCTGCGCGCCGTCATACTTAGGATCCAGCAGGCCGATCTTCTGCACGAGCTCCCGCTTCACCGCCACCATATGGCAGATATAATTCATGCTGCACAGAAAATCCGGATTGTAATCGGGCTTAAAATGCGGCTGAAAATAACTTTTCCCGTCCATGGAAACCTTATCCTCATCCGTGTAGATCATATCGGTCTGCGGGTGTTCATTGATCACGCGCACGCACTCAAAAAGCGCATTCTCCGCCAGCAGGTCGTCATGGTCCGCGAAGACCACAAAATCGCCCCGGAAGATCTTCAGGGCAGCGTTGGTATTTTCCGAGATCCCAAGCGGAACGCCGCTTCGCACCACGCGTATGCGGTCATCCTGCTCCAGCTCGCCCAGGATCTTATCGAGCGGGGAATCCGCTCCGCTCCCGTCAGAGAGGATCAGTTCCCACCGGGCATAGGTCTGGTTCTGCACGGAACCCGCCAGCTCCCGCAGATACTTCTCCGGGGTTTTGTACAGGGGGACCACAATGCTGATCAGCGGCTGCCGGGCAAACACCGTCCTTCGCTGTTCCATGAGCTCTTCCCGTCCGGGAAGGTGCCTGAGTCTCCACCGGTCATAATCCGCGTCCGCCCCGGCATCTTTTCGCAGCATCTTCTGCGCGGCGCGCCTTGCGGTCATGGCAAGGCCGTTCCGCCGCAGGTACGCGATCCCTTTTATCAGATAAGACGGACCTTTGGGAACGGCATGGTGAAAATATCTGCCCCCGGCATTTTGCACGGAGAGCCGGAAGGATTCCCGCATCCCGTCCGCCTGCACCTCCAGGATCACCGTGTCGCCCGCAGGCCTGTCAAAGGAGATCTCAAATCCGGCTAAGAGCGGCTCCTGTCCTTTTTTCTCCTCCTTCAGTTCCGGGAAAGCGGCGTTCACATCGTCCCGGCCGTGCCTGCGCACCTCTGCCTCCAGCTTCCGCCCGCCGTCTCCCAGAACACAGACGTCACTCGAAAGAGCGCCGACCGCCCATCCTCCGATCGTGATCCTCTGCTCCTCCTGACGCCAGGTCTCCAGAAAACACTGCGGTCTTTCCCGCAGCTTCCCCATCTGCGCGCCGCTCATGTGAAAAACACATCTGGACCCGCCGTTCTGCTCCTGCAGGACGCGGAACCTGCGCGCTTCCCAGAACCGGGCAGGCAGCGTGACCCAGAGGTCATACTCACGGGCAATGCCGGCATACGCCGGCCCCCATCCGGCATACTTCAGGCGCACATCCTCCCCCGAGCGCTCATCGGTGCCGACAGGCAGTTCCCTGTCGTCCAGATAAGCGCGCAGGCGGATCCCCTCCATGGAATTTTCCGGAAAGAATCCCTGCACCAGAAAGACATCCGGCCGGCCCACGCGAAACCTTGCAGTACTTACATTAAACTTTTGCTCCATCACCGTACTCCCCTTATTTTTTCTCTCGTCTGACAGCTGATCTCTTATGACTGCACAGCCATAATAGCACAAGCAGAAGAAAAGAGGCAAGACTGATCGCGGCGCCCTCCCGGAGAAGAGGCGGCAGATAGGTGAGCTCTATCTGGTATTCCCCGGCTTCTACCGGGAAAGCCACAAACCCGTAATCGCCTCTTACAAAGGGCTGCTCCTCCCCGTTCAGGCGCAGGGTCCAGCCCTCGTCGGCGGGGATGGCCAGCATGACCATGCCGTCCTCCTTAGCGCGGATCTCGCCGTGCAGTTCCCCGCTGCCATCCGGGCTGTCCATCTCGATCTGCGCCCCGGCAGAAAAGCCCGTCCGCTCTCTCTCCACATAAAACTTCAGGCTGGAGATCCGCACCTTCCTGTCTTTATCCAGGATCCGCACAAGCACCTTCTCCGTGCCCTCAGGCAGCTCGCTGCGGTACACATACTGTCCCGGGTACTGATAGCGCACGTGGCAGTACCCCTCCTTCGTGATGAGGTCGATCGCCGCCTCCGCCGAAGCCGCCTGGTCCGTCCCGTCCAGAGCCTGCACAATGACGCCGGTCCCCTCCTCCATCTCCAGACAGAATTCCAAAGAAACGGCATCGTAGCGCTCCAGCTCCTCCGTTTTGATCGGCAGCTCCAGGATCCGCACGCCGTCCATCGCCAGGCCATCCTCCGAGAGCAGCTCCCGGCTATTTTGCATCTGTTCTGCATCCAGAAGATCCGCCGTCTCTTTCCGGTACGCGCCCAGGGCTTCCTCCGGAACCGGGTACGCGCTCTGCCCCTCCTCCACGATCAGCACTTCCTGCAGAAGCTTCCAGGGATCCGCGTCCGCGCAGCTTTCAAATTCTTCCTCCGTCATGGTCTGCCGGAAAAATTTGCCGACGGAATCCGTCCCCGTGTTCCGGTAGATATAGACGTCCCCCGTCTGCGCGATCTGCTCGTACCCGCTGATCCGAAGATCCTCCCGCCTGCTCAGCAGGTACTTCACATCGGTCAGGCCCGCCATAACCGAGTCCGCCAGGGAATTGGCAAATTTGTAGTGTAAACTGTCGTTCCCGATGGTCAGCTGGGGCCACAGCTTCTCCACAAACTGCCGGATGTATTTATTCTGGGTGGAATTGTAGGTGGAGATCCCCATATAATCCTGCGCCATGGAATCCAGGTATTCGGAGGCCGTGTAGAAATCCTTTTCCACCCGGTAAAAAGAGGGATCCTGCTCCCGGATCCAGGCGAGGGCATCCTGCACAGAGGAGTGGTAGGTATCTTCATAATACTCGCTGTCATCCTGCCGGACGCCTTCCCGGTTCCGCACGCAGAGCGCGCCGTCCGAGACCATATTGACAAACAGGAGCAGCAGGAGGATCCCGTAGCACAGATTTTTGTCCGCCCTGTCCACGCGCACATAGCAGTACAGCACGCACACCATGGCCACGCCCGTGATGCACAAAAGCAGAGCGTTGTCTTTCTCATTGATCAGCCCGATGTGGGAATAGCTCCCTGCGTAGACCGCCACAATGGCGGCCAGCGCCAGAAAAAGCGCCGGCAGGTTCAGTCTGCGCTCCCCGAGGATGCGCTCCAGCGCCGCCGCGCTCAAAAGGGCGAACAGCGGCATCAGCAGAAAGGTATATCTGGAAAAGACATAGGCAAACCCGTTGAAGGCAAGGCTGCCAAGCCTGACTGTCAGGATGCCCGCGACAAGCAGGACGCCCAGATACTGAGCCGCCTTCTGCATGCCCGTCTTCTTCTGCCGGTGAATGGAGCACAGGTACTGGACGAGCAGGATCACAAACAGGGTGGAGAAGAACAGGTTCAGCGCCTCATAGTAATTCGCATATCCGGAATATACGTTGGCCGTGCCCTGCGTGTTGCTCCCGAACAGCCGGTACAGCGCCATGCTGTAATACTCTCCCGGCCACAGGGCCAGATTCTGCCAGATGCGCTCCAGCAGGGATTCCGAGGCCTCCAGCCGGTCCGTCCCGATGATCTGCGCCGCCGCGGAGGGGAGCAGATTTACCGCTCCCAAAAGCACGCCCAGCGCCATGCCAGCCGCAGTGTAGGCAAAACTCTTCCACCGGCTGATCCAGGGCGCCGTATCATAGAGCAGTATACGGAAGCACACATAGATCCCCACGCCCAGCATACACATATAACCCTGGTAAAATCCGTTGAAGATCAGAAGGGCGCTCACCGCCGCCACCTTGAAAAAATTCCGCCTGTCCGAGCGGATCCGCTCAATATACCGGAACAGCAGGGGAAGGTACACGACCACCGTGCCGAGCTGATAATGCTGCCCCCACACCATGAGATAGCCGTTCAGCGCGTACATGAAGCAGGCGGGGAGCTTTGCCCGCTCCTCAAACGGAAACTCCGAGAGAAACAGGTAGCAGAAAAATCCCGCCAGAATGATCTCCGCGATCAGATAAAAGATCATGCATCTGCTCACGACGGCAGGCCCGAACAGCACCCCCGCCAAATATACCAGCCACAGGAACGGGTTGAACAGCGGCATGACGAACGCGTTGCTCCCCAGCCCGTTGGAAAAATCCCACAGGGAAAGATCCCCGGCCCGCAGATGGTTCACGATGGAATTGTACTGCATAATGTACTGATCCTTCATGTCCGAGCCGGTATCGGAAAACACAAATACATCGTTCCCCAGGATAAACCCGTGGAACAAAAACAGACAGGCTGCCCCCAGAAGTATAAAAAGCCACAGGATCGTCCTTTTATCCAGGCTACTTTTTTGTCTCTCCATCTGTCCTCTCCCTGCCCCGCTGCACTCTTCTGTGTACACGCTCGAAAAGGCGGACCAGCCCCACGGAGCGCAGGGTGTCCAGCTGCCTTCTCATCTCTGCGTCTTCTGCCTGCTGCCGCGCGATCTCTTCCTGCTGTCTGGCCACCTGGCACCGCAGATTCGCGATCTCAGCGTCATAAGCTTCCCACTCCAGGCGGGTCTGCCTTCCGCCGGCCAGCGCCTCCTCTTCCTCCAGAAAGCGCGCCTCAAAATAGAGGACCAGCTTTCGCAGGCCGTCGCCGTCCGCCTGCACCCGGTAAATGGGATCCCTGGTCCAGAAAACATCCCTGCCGTCCCGGGAAAACCCGTTCATCGGCGCAAGTGTCACGGGCACATCCGCCTCCGTCCGCACGATCCGGATCTCCGACAGTTCCCCCTCAAAGGGATCCCAGCGAAGCTCCGTGCCCGAAAAATCCTCCGGCAGCTGAAACTCCACCCGGTAGTCCCCGGACTTTTCCTGCCTTGCCCGGGCATAGACGGTCCTGTCCTGCGCGGCGTTCTCCGGCCCGTCCAGATACAGGGTGCTGCGCATATCCGCCTTCCCGGACGCGGGCATCTTCCTTTCGGTGTCCACAGCGACCACCCCCGGCGAAATATCCTGGTACAGGTCCCGAATGGGAACATGGTCCCCCGTCACATAGCGCTGGAAGGCCTCCTCCATCTTCTGATAGGCCCGGATCTCCCGCTCGCACATGCCCTCCTGCCGGCACAGATCCTCCGCCAGCTCCCGGGAGTTCCCGATGTGCCGGCAGGTCACATACAGGATCGTCCGGTAGATCAGCATATTGACCGGAACGGGAAACGGGAAGACCCACTCATAGTCGATCAGCTCCCACAGATCCTCCTGACCCGTGAAAAAAATGTTTTCCGCCGTCATGTCAAAATCCGTCACGGGCATGCAGAGAAGCCCTTCCGGAAGATCCGCCTCTCCAAATACTTCCGAAAAGGCGTCGGTCCGGACAAACGGCACATCCGCACAGGAGCGCAGCATATCCAGATACTTTTCCAACAGGGCTTTGGCCTCTTCTCTGCAGCCTCCGTCCCACAGATGCACGAAGCGCGTCTCCAGCGTCTCCGCACCGTCCAGATATTCCAGCTCCACCACGCCGTCCGCCGTGCCGAGCACCCGGTTCGGGCAGATGGCGGTTTTGGAGAACTGCTCCAAAAGCCTGTCGTGCCACTTCGCAATGCGGTTCACATGCTCCCGCCCCTCCGGGTGGCAGGCAATCTTCTGCACGACCCGGGTGCCGTCCGCGTCCTCCAGGATCTGGGTGCGGATGGCAAAAGCCTTTGCGCGTTCATTTGAAAATTTGGAAAAGATTACCTGCTTCATCCGTTCTCGGCTCCTTCCAGGATCACCAGATAAGAGTTTGCATACAGGGGGAACAGACCGTCCTCGATCAGAGAGTCGAACACTTTGTCCTCCCGGAACAGCGCGAGCCGTTCCCGGTCAAAATTGCACGCCCGGTCCGCGCGCAGCTCACCCTTTTTCGGCAGATAGCGGTCCGAGTAGACGGCCATGGGCAGCTTGTAGTCCGGATAGGGGTAATAAAACTGCCACCCGGCGAACCCAGCCTCCGAGAAGAGCGCTTCCAGCTCCGGTCTGGAAAATGTCCGCACGCCGGGCTGCTCCGGGTAGCCCTCCAGCCCTTCAAAGTAATTGCCCGTGTGGTCCTCCCGGCAGCCGGCCCAGTATTTCAGCCCCAGGCGGTTTTCTATGGCGATGACCAGCTTCCCGCCCGGCTTTAAATGGCGGGCGCTCTGGCGCAGGAACTCCGCGTAGGGCCTGTCGGTGCCGATATAGCTCTGGGCATATTCAAACACCCCGATCAGCGTGACATAGTCGTAGGGCTCTGCCAGATTTTTCTCGATGTCCTGGTAGTTTCCCACCAGGATCTGTATATTGTCATAATCCCTGTGCCGGTGGGCGTTCACCAGGCTCCTCTTCCTGGACAGGTCGATGCAGGTCACCCGTCCGGCCTTTCTGGCCAGCGCCCCCGTCACCGCCCCGCAGCCCGCGCCGATCTCCAGCACGCTGTCGGTCTTCTGGATGGGCAGCCAGTCCACAATGTTCTCCCGGATATGAGACATGTGATAGAGCACCGCCCAGTCCTTCTCATGGGCGATCGCACGGTTCAGCTCCTCCTCGCCGCAGCTCTGGGCGATGGCGAGCAGACGGTCCTCCACGGTCCCGTCGCTGTACAGATCCTCGCCCGGGTACCAGGTTTCATCCAGCATTACCTTTCCCACATATTCCCGCATGGCTCTCCTCCAAGATCAGTCGTTCAGCAGCCGCACCACCGAATTGGCATCGTAAAATCCCACCGTATTTTTTTCGGAGACGATGGTCAGGGAACACACCTCGTACAGCCGGTGGTGCACCACAAAGCTGTCCCCCTCGTAGCCCGTGCACCCCAGGGACAGCATATACTCTCCGCCCTGCATGTCCATCTTCTGGGTGAAGGAGATCTCCTGCACCTCCCCGGCCTTTCTGGGTTTTACCGGGATCTTTTCAAACATGCTGTTGGTGCCCGTGATATCGGTGCCCTTGAGGTCCGTCACGGTAAAGGCGTAAATGGGCTCGTTGATCTGCTCGTGGAACAGCACCCGCATCTGTATGGTGCACTCGCTGCCCTTCTCCAGCAGATTGGAGGACTTTCCCTCCCCGTTCAGGATGTTGAAGCCCACGATCTGGGCTTTGCGGTCCCCATACTCATTGATGTTGGGGTTCTTTGCGAACGCCGGCTCCCACATACTGCTCTGCGCGGACAGATCCTGCCCTTCCCCGGCCGGCTCTTTTGGTGCCGCCGCGGCGTCTCTTTTATCCGCATCCGCCCCGGACGCGGACGGTTCCACGGGCTTCAGGTTTTTCAGGTCCAGCTGGTTGACCAGCAGTTTTTTATACAGGTCCACCATGTCCTTCGGCGCGCCCTCCGTCAGCTTTTCCCCCTTGTTCAGGAGGATCACGCGGTCGCAGTATTTGCTGATGCTGCTCAGGTCGTGGCTCACAAACAGGATGGTCTTGCCCATCTTTTTAAATTCCTCGAATTTGTGGTAGCACTTGGTCTGGAAAAACACGTCCCCCACGGAGAGGGCCTCATCCACGATGAGGATCTCCGGGTCGATGTTGATGGCCACGGCAAAGGCCAGCCGCACGAACATGCCGCTGGAGTAAGTCTTCACGGGCTGGTGGACAAAATCCCCGATATCCGCAAACTCCAGGATATCCGGCAGCTTCCGGTCGATCTCCTCTTTGGAGAAGCCGATCATGGTGCCGTTCAGGTACACGTTCTCGATCCCCGTGTATTCCATATTAAAACCGGCGCCCAGCTCCAGGAGCGCGGAGATCCTGCCGTTCACAGTGATCTGTCCGCCGCTGGGGTTCAGCACGCCGGTTATGATCTTCAAGGTGGTGGATTTTCCGGAGCCGTTGGTCCCGATGATGCCCACCGTCTCGCCCTTTTTCACATCGAAGCTGACGTCGCGCAGGGCATAATAATCCCGTGAGAGTGTCTTTTTGCGGGACAGGCCCAGCGCTTCCTTGAGCCGGTCCTTCGGCCGGTCATACAGTTTGTATATCTTGGTCAGATTTTCTACGCGAATCGCACATTCCTGCATAAACAATCCCCTTTTACAGCACATCCGCAAAGTGAACCTTCAGTCTGCGGAATATGGAAGTCCCCACCAGAAATACCGCCAGGGTGACGATCCAGAAGTAGGCGGTCAGAGCCGGCTCCTCCCAGAACGGGCTTCCGCTGATGAGCGCTCCCCGGTAGCCCTCCACAATATAGTACATGGGATTCAGCTTCATCACAAACACCACGGGGCCGGACAGGTGCAGATCCTCAAAATTCCACATGATGGGCGTCATCCACACCCCGACCTGCAGAACGATGCTGATGATCTGCGTGAGGTCCCGGAAAAATACGGCCACCGCACAGGTGGCGTAGGTGATCCCCAAAACCAGCACAAACATGGCGAGGGAGTAATAGAGCACCTGGACGGCGGCGACGCCCGGCGCATATCCCAGCAGGATATACAGAAGGAGCATCACGCACACAAAGAAACAGTGCACAAACAGCGCCGACACCAATTTTACCACCGGTATCACGCTGATGTTGAACACCACTTTTTTTACCAGATAGCTGTATTCGATCAGCGCGTTGGCGCCGCTGTTCAATCCGTCCTGAAAAAAGAACCAGGGCACAAGCCCGGCGACGAGCCACAGCACGAACGGCACTTCCCGCACCGCGCCCGCGCGCAGCTTGGAAAACACGAACCAGTACACCAGCACCGTCACCACCGGCTGGATGAACGCCCAGATGATCCCCAGGTAGGAGCCCGCGTATCTGGTCTTAAAATCGTTTTTCGCCAGCTGCCAGATCAGCTTCCGGTTCACATACAGATCCCGCAGAAAAGAACTCATTCTCTTCATTGTCCCGTGCTCCCATTACCTGTTGAGGTCCCGGAGGGTGCCCCACTTCCGGTCCTTCTCGGAGAAGATCAGCTCCATCCCCTCCGGCACGGGCCACTCGATCCCGATTTCCGGGTCGTTCCAGAGAATGCCGCCCTCGTCGTTCGGATGATAAAAATCGGTACACTTATAGGTAAATTCCGCAAGATCCGACAGCACCAAAAACCCATGGGCAAACTGTTCCGGGATATAAAACTGCTTTTTATTCTCCGCGGAGAGGATCTCCCCGTGCCACTGTCCGTATGTGGGCGATCCCTTCCGAAGGTCCACGGCCACGTCAAACACCTCGCCGCTTATCACCCGCACCAGCTTCGCCTGCGGGTATCGGATCTGAAAGTGCAGTCCCCGCAGGACGCCTTTTTTGGAGGCGGACTGGTTGTCCTGCACAAACTCCGCGCCGATGCCTGCCTCCCGGTACGCCTCTTTGTGGTAGGTCTCCATAAAATAGCCGCGCTCGTCGCCGAACACGGCGGGCGTGATCACCTTCAGCCCCTCTATCGGACATGTCTCAACCGTTATCTTCCCCATTTTCGTTTTCCTCAATTCCTTGTATCTTTACAATCCATCCGCCACTTCCACCAGATACTGCCCGTAAGCGGTCTTTAAGAGCGGCTCCGCCAGCGCGAGGAGCTGCTCCTTCGAGATAAAGCCCTGCTTGTACGCGATCTCCTCGATGCAGGAGATATAGAGTCCCTGGCGTTTCTGGAACGCCGCCACAAAGTCCGCCGCGTCCAGCAGCGCGTCGTGGTTCCCCGTATCCAGCCAGGCAAAGCCGCGCCCCAGGGTCTCCACCCGCAGGCTGCCCCTGCGCAGATATTCGTTGTTCACGCTGGTGATCTCTATCTCGCCGCGCGCGGAGGGCTTTACGTTTTTCGCGATCTCCACCACGTCGTTGTCGTAAAAATACAGGCCCGGCACCGCGTAGTTGCTCTTCGGGTGCTCCGGCTTTTCCTCGATGGAGAGCGCTTTCCCGTTCTCGTCAAACTCCACCACGCCGTACTCCCGCGGGTCGCGCACATAATAGCCGAAAATAGTGGCTCCAGACTTGCGGTCCGCCACGTTTCGGAGCACTCTTGAGAAGCTCTGCCCGTAAAAGATATTGTCCCCCAGGACCAGGGCCACGCTGTCTTTTCCGATGAACTCCTCGCCGATCAGAAACGCGTCCGCCAGCCCTCTCGGCTCCTCCTGCACCGCGTAGGCAAAGGAGAGCCCGAGCTGCTCGCCGCTTCCCAGGAGATCCTCAAACACGGGGAGGTCCCGTGGCGTGGAGATGATGAGGATCTCGCGGATCCCCGCCAGCATCAGGGTGGACAGGGGATAGTAGATCATGGGCTTGTCGTACACCGGCATGATCTGTTTGGAGATCGCCTTTGTGAGGGGGTACAGGCGTGTGCCCGCGCCTCCGGCCAGTATGATCCCTTTCATATGTGTATTCCTCCTGCTTCTGTATTAGTCTTTCTTTTCGTACATGGACTCGTAATATTTCTGGTACTCGCCGCTGGTCACATTGTTCATCCACTCCTCGTTCTCAAAGAACCACTGGATGGTCTTGCGGATGCCGTCCGCAAACATGGTCTCCGGCTCCCAGCCGAGCTCCGCGCGGATCTTGTCCGGCGCGATGGCGTAGCGGCGGTCGTGCCCTTTCCGGTCCGTCACATATTTGATCAGGTTCTCGCTCACCAGTTCTTTTCTGGGATCCCCCTCCGGGAGCATCTCCTGCAGGGTGTCCAGAATGATGTGGATGATCTCGATGTTCTGCTTTTCGTTGTGGCCGCCGATGTTGTAGGTCTCAAACAGGCGTCCCTTCTCCTGCACCATGTCGATGCCCTTGGCGTGGTCCTCCACGTACAGCCAGTCGCGCACATTCCTGCCGTCGCCGTACACCGGCAGGTCTTTCCCGTGCAGGGCGTTGTTGATGATCAGCGGGATCAGCTTCTCCGGAAACTGGTAGGGCCCGTAGTTGTTGCTGCAGTTTGTGATGTTGGCCGGGAAGCGGTAGGTGTCCATATAGGCCTTTACCAGCATGTCCGAGGAGGCCTTGCTGGCGGAATAGGGGCTGTGGGGTGCATAGGGGGTGGTCTCGTAGAAGTACTCGCCCTCCTTCTCCAGGGAGCCGTACACCTCGTCCGTGGAGACGTGCAGGAACTTCTTCCCCTCGCGGAACGTTCCGTCCGGCAGCTCCCAGGCGGCCTTGGCCGCGTTCAGCATCACCAGGGTGCCCAGCACGTTGGTGCGCACAAACACCTCCGGGTCCCGGATGCTGCGGTCCACATGGCTCTCGGCCGCAAAGTGCACCACGCGGTCGATGTCGTTCTCCTCAAAAATCTTTGTGATGGCCGCGCTGTCCGTGATGTCCGCCTTCACAAAGGTGTAGTTTTCCCGGTTCTCCACATCCCGCAGGTTCTCCAGATTGCCCGCGTAGGTCAGGCAGTCCACGTTGATGATGCGGATCTCGCTGTCATATTTCCGGAACATATAATGAATGTAATTGGAACCGATGAACCCGGCTCCCCCGGTTACCAGATAAGTCCTCATAACTCTCTCCTCCGTCTTAAAATTCAATCTCACGCAGATAGCGCGCCAGGGCGTCCTGCCAGGCGGGAAGCGGCGCAAACCCGTTCTTTTTCAGCTTGCTCTTATCCAGGCGGGAGTTAAAGGGGCGCTTCGCCTTTGCCCCGTATTCCCGGGTGGTCACGGGGAGCACCTGCAGGCGGTCCTCTGCGTACTCCTCATGCCCCATCGCCGCGGCCTGCCGGAAGATCTCCTTTGTAAACTCATACCAGCTGATGTAGCCGCCCTCGTTGGTCACATGATAGTACCCGTACTTGTCCGTGAGCGCCATGTCCACCAGCAGCCTGGCCAGATCATACGTGTAGGTGGGCGTGCCGATCTGGTCGCTCACCACGCGGATCGTGTCGTGAGTCTTTCCCAGGTTCAGCATGGTCTTGATGAAGTTCTTTCCGTTGACGCCGAACACCCAGGCGATGCGGACGATGAAATATTTTTCCAGCTGCCGCGCCACCGCCAGCTCGCCCTCCAGCTTGGTCTGTCCGTACACGTTGATGGGCTTGTAATCTTTGCAGTCCGGATCCCAGGGGGTCTCCCCCTGCCCGTCAAACACATAGTCGGTGGACAGGTAGATCATCCTGCAGTCCAGCTTTCTGCAGGCGCCCGCGATATATTCCGTGCCCTTCACGTTCACCTGGCGCACCTTCTCCACTTTGTCGTCGTCCTCCGCCAGATCCACGGCCGTCCAGGCGGCGCAGTGCACCACCACATCGGGTTTTTCCCTGACAAGCACTCTTTCCACCGCGGCCGGATCCGTAATATCCAGCTGCACATAGGGCATGGATGTGACGGCCGTCCCGTCCGCCGCCCCGCTGTAGGAGGCGGCCATGTCGCTGCCGACTCCCGAAAGGCCCCGCTTATCGAGTTCGTTCATCACATCATGTCCAAGCTGTCCGGCAACGCCGGTCACAAAAAATTTCATGTTTTCTCCTCCATCGCCGCATCCCGGATCCGGCTCTCTATTTTCTTTGAGATCAGATAGCGCGGACGCGCTTTGACCTCCTCATAGATCTTGGCAATATAATATCCGATGATCCCCAGACTGATCATAATGATGCTGCCGATAAACAGGATCAGCAGGATCACCGTGGTAAAACCGGCCACCGCGGCCCCGGAAAAATAGCGGAACAGCGTCTGGATGGCCATAAGGATCCCAAACAGGAACACGCCGATACCGGCGAACGTGACAAACTGCATCGGTGCCGAGGAAAAAGACACGATATTGGTGACGGCATAGCGGATGAGCGACCAGGTGGACCACTTGGATTCCCCTTCCGTCCGCTCCCGCACATCAAATTCTACGGATGTCGAGCGAAAGCCCACCCACGCGGACAGCGCCCGGAAAAACGCGTTGCGCTCCGGCATCGCGAGGAGCGCGTCCACCGCGCGGCGGTCCATCAGCTTAAAGTCGGAGGCCCGGGACATATCGATCTTCACCGCCTTCGACAGGATGCGGTAAAACAGGCCCGCGCTGGCCCTGTGCAGGGGGCTCTCCTTTCCGCGGCTCTTCTTCACGCCCTCCACCACCTCATAGCCCTGTTCCCAGAGCCGGTACATTTCCGGGATGGTCTCGGGGGGATGCTGCAGATCGCAGTCCATCACCACGCAGCAGCCGCCTTTTGCGTTGGCCAGCCCGGCAAACATGGCGGATTCCTTTCCAAAATTCCGCGAAAAATGAATGCCGGTAATGTGCTCGTCCTTCTCTGCGGCCGACACGATCTCCTCCCAGGTGCGGTCCTTCGAGCCGTCGTCCACAAACACCAGCTCATAAACGATATGCGCCTCTTCCAGCACCCCGCCCACCGTCTTTGCGGCGCGCAGGATCATTTTTTCTTCATTGTATGCCGGCAGTATTACAGATAACATCGTCGTGTTGCCTTTCCTTTTACAGGCGCCGCGTCACTTCTCCATCGCGGCGCGTCTCCTTCTCCTCTTGAGCGCCTCCTTGATATTGCGGGGGACCGCCGTCAGGAAATACCCCAGTTTCCAGGATGTGGAATTTTCCACATCGTACAGCCGCTTGCGCAAAGCCTTAAACTCCTGGTTCGACTGTTCCATCAGAAGGACATTGTAGTAAAACCCGTCCGGATCCTTCATGATAAATTCCAATTCCTCCCAGGTCTTTTGTCCAAACAGTTCCCTGTCCAGTTCTCCCATCTCCCGCGCCCGGTTGTACTCCTGGGAAAACCGGTGGATATATTCCCGTTTATACTCATCCCCGATCCGCAGCGCCGTGGACATGTAGTTGGCCTGTTTTTTAAACCAGTACATATATTTGAACCGCTCCCAGATCTCCCGGTCCTTCATCAGGATCTCGCGGATATAGTCGTACTCCACGTTCATGCAGTACACCTTCTCCTTGCTGTGCACGGAGGAGTTGGGGTTGTCCCTTCGGTTCATATAGTAGGGCTTATCCAGGATCATGCCGCGCTTCGCGTAGATGAACGTCTGGAAATAAAATCCGTTGTCCTGGAAAGACGCCCCCGGCGTCTCATGGTGCCGGATATGGTACTCTTCCAGAAAGGCGCGGCGGTAAATGCCGCTCCAGGTATTCATGATAAAGCGTATGGCGTCCGGCGTGTGGCTGGGGTCAAACACTTTGTTATAGTCCTCGGGAAATTTGGACAGGTGCTGATAGGCAAGCTCCATGTCCCCGGTCTCGCTGCTGCGCTTAAACCGATAAAAATCCGCCTTCAAAAGATCCAGGTCATGCTCCTTCGCGATGCCGTACAGATCCTCGTACATATTCAGCGGCACATAGTCGTCCGGCTCCACAATGCCGATGTATTCCCCCGTGGCGCGGTCCAGGCCGATGTTCATGGCCATGCCGTAGCCGCCGTTCTCCTTGTCGATCAGCACGATCCTGGGATCCTTCTCGGCATAGCTTTTCAAGATCTCCAGGGAGCTGTCCGTGGACCCGTCGTTCACACAGATGATCTCCAGATCCGGAAGGGTCTGCCTGGTGACGCTGTCCATACATTCTACCAGATACTCTTCCACATTATAGGTCGGTATAATGATCGATACTTTCGGCATGCCCGCCTCCTTTTTGGTTTTGGATGTCTGCTCTTCTCTATGGCCCGTTTCCACGATCCGGTACTCTCTGCGCGGCGCTTCTTTTGTCTCGGGAACGGGCGCTTCCTTCGGCTGCTTCTCCCGGTACTCCTGCGCCGTGTACTGCATGATGCACGCGTACTGATCATACTCCCGCTGTTCGTAGAAATAATCCGCGCCGTGCCCGGCAATGCCCAGGTCCGCGAACCACTCTTCCTTCAGCTTGTCATACAGTTTAAAATAACTGTCGCCCGCGATGGTGTTCAGGTTCCAGAGGGAAAAATGCAGGGCGTAGTTGATGAAGTCCTTCTCGAGATCCCCGTAGAGGCCGTGCTCCTTCAGCATATTACGCAGGGCGCACAGGGCGTCGTAAAAGCAGAACCAGGATTTTTCCCGGGTGTTGGACAGAGAGGACGCGTCATTTCTCCTCTGATGGGCCAGCACTCTGTCCAGGCAGGTGATCCGCTTTGCCAGCACAAGAGCGCTGAACACAAACAGAAGATCGTTGCTGGTGCGCTGTTCCTGGAAGGAAAGCCCGTGCTCCAGGATAAAATCGCGCCGGTACAGCTTATCCCAGGCCCAGCCCACAAACGCCTTGAACACATTGCCGGTGATCTGCCGGTGATTGAAGGGCATATAGGGCGGCAGGATGGGCTTTCGCATGGCGTAGGTGATCTTCCGGAATTTTCTGGTATCGTTCAGGTACTGGTCGCACCCGAATACCACAAAATCCGCCTGGTCTTCCTCCAGCTTTGCCGCCGCGCTCTCTAACATATCCGGCTCAAAAAAGTCGTCCGAGTCCAGGAAGGACAGATACTTTCCCGATGCCGCCGCGAGACCGCGGTTCCTGGCGGCTCCCGCCCCCGCGTTCTCCTGGTGCAGCACTTTTATGCGCTCATCTTTCTTCTCATACGCCTGCAGCATCTCCAGGGTGCGGTCAGAAGAACCGTCATCCACGCAGATGATCTCGATCTCTTTTAGAGTCTGGCCGGTCACGCTGTCCAGACATTGCTTCAGATATTTTTCTCCGTTGTAAAACGGCAGGATCACAGATACGATCGGCTGTCCCATCTCTCCTCCTGTTCTTTGAGATTTTCGTTTCGTGCTGCCTTTAGTCTACCCCATAGATGTCGCGGGTATATACTTTTTGAGCCGCATCCAGAAGCTCCCTGTCGTTCCGATTTGCCACGATCACATCCGAGAGGCGCTTAAACTCATCAAGGTCCCGCACCACACGGCTGTTGAAAAAGGTCTCCTCCCGCAGGGTCGGCTCGTACACGATCACCTGCACGCCCTTTGCCTTGATGCGCTTCATGATCCCCTGGATGCTGCTCTGGCGGAAGTTATCGGAATTCGCCTTCATGGTCAGGCGGTACACGCCCACCACACAGTCGCTCTTTCCCTCATAAAATCCGGCTTTCTGGAGAATGCGCTCCGAGATGAAATCTTTTCGCGTGCGGTTGGCCTCCACGATGGCCGCGATGAGGTTTTCCGGCACATCCTGATAGTTTGCCAGCAGCTGTTTCGTGTCTTTGGGCAGGCAGTAGCCTCCGTACCCGAAGGACGGGTTGTTGTAATGGCTGCCGATCCTGGGATCCAGGCAGATCCCTTCGATGATGTGCGCCGTGTTGAGCCCGCGCACCTCCGCGTAGGTGTCCAGCTCGTTGAAATAGCTGACGCGCAGGGCGAGGTACGTGTTGGCAAACAGCTTGACCGCCTCGGCCTCCGTCAGCCCCATGAGCAGCACGGGGACATCCTGCCGGATGGCTCCCTCGCGCAGAAGATCGGCAAATCCCTCCGCCTTCTTTTTCATATCCGCGTCGTCCTCCGGCGCGCCCACGATGATGCGGCTGGGATATAGATTGTCGTATAAGGCCCGTCCCTCCCGCAGGAACTCCGGGCTGAACAGAATATTTCTGCTCTCGTATTTTTCCCGCACGCTCCTGGTAAAGCCTACGGGAACCGTGGATTTGATCACCATGACGGCGTCCGGGCTGCAGTGCTTCACCTGCCGGATCACGCTCTCCACGGAGGAAGTGTCAAAATAATTCTTCTTGGGATCGTAGTTGGTGGGGGTGGCGATGATCACATAGTCCGCCTCCCGGTAGGCGGCATCCCCGTCCGTGGTGGCCTTCAGCTTCAGCCTGCCCGACGCGAGGTATTCCTCGATCTCCCGGTCCACGATCGGCGAGCGCCCCTGATTGATCTTCTCCACCTTTTCCTCCAGGATATCCACCGCGGTCACATCATGGTGCTGGGCCAGCAGCACGCTCAGGCTAAGGCCCACATATCCGGTTCCTGCCACAGCAATCTTCATTTCTTTTCCTCCTATTTTTCGCCTGTCATTTCCATGTAAATATCCGCCACTTCCTGCACGTTCCCGCTGGCCAGGACCCTGCCGTGATCCAGCAGCACCGCCTTGTTGCAGATCCTCAAAACTTCCTCCACGTTGTGCGAGACAAACAGGACGGTCACTTCTTTTTCAAACATATCGATGATCTTTTTCTCACTCTTCTTGCGGAACTTTGCGTCCCCGACAGACAATACCTCATCCAGGATCAGGATCTCCGGGCACACCGCCGTGGCGATGGAAAAGCCCAGCCTGCTCTTCATGCCGGAGGAGTAGTTTTTCACCGGAACGTCGATAAAATCCTCCAGCTCCGAGAATGCCACGATCTCGTCATACTTTTCCCGGATAAAGGGCTTGGAATAGCCCAGCATGGAGCCGTAAAGATAGATATTCTCGGCCCCGGTGTACTGGATCTCAAACCCCGCGCCAAGCTCTAACAGCGGCACGATCTTCCCTCTGCGCGTCACGGTGCCCTCCGTGGGCTTAAACACGCCGGCCACCACCTTCAGAAGGGTACTTTTCCCCGCGCCGTTCAGGCCCAGGATCCCCACACGATCCCCCTTGTCGGCGGTAAAGCTCACGTCCCTCAGAGCCCAGAATTCATTGTAGCGGATCTCGCCCTTCAGCTTTTTCAGGACATATTCTTTTAAGGTGTCCACACGCTCCCTGCTCAGGCAGAATTTCATACTCACGTGCTCCACATTCAGCATCTGCTTTCCCATACTCTCTCCTCTTTCCCGGTTTTCTGCACCCATTCTAGATGTGCAGGATGAACCCATCCTGTTTTTTGTAGAACAAATACACGCCGATGATCAGCGCCGCCACGGAAAATCCGAGGGAGTAGAAGGTGTAAAACAGATCCATAGGCTGCCCGAAGATGGCGCTGCGGAAATTCATGATGACCCCGAAAAGCGGATTGTACCGCAGGATCCAGCTGTTCCCGGAGGACAGGATCTGCTCCGGATAGTAAAAGATGGCGCTGGAATACATGATCAGCATGGTGGCTACGCCCCACAGATATTCCATGTCACGGAAATATACCCCGACGGTGGCCAGGATCATGCCGAGTCCGAACGTCAAAAGGAACAAAACGATCAGCGGCACAAACACCTGAAGCAGATAGAGCGTGGGATGGATCCCCAGCACAATACTCACCGCAGCCAGCACGATCAGAGAGATCAGAAAGATAATGTAGTTGAACAGCACGCCGGACAGCGGGTACAGGTACTTGGGAATGTACACCTTCTTGATCATGGGCGCGTTGCTCCGGATCGATTTCAGGGCGTTTGTGGTCCCCTGCGAGAAGAAGCTGTACAAAAGACGCCCGGACAGTACATACACGGGGTATTCCTTCCCGCCGTGCCCCAGAAGCTGGCCGAAAATGATGGTCAGCACGATCATGGTGAGCAGCGGTTCCAGAAGGGACCACGCGATCCCCAGATAAGAGCGCCTGTATTTTAATGTGATCCCCCTCTTTACCAGCTCGTGCAGCAAAAAGAAGTAATTGATAAAGCCCTTCAGCAATTTTTTCATGTCATCTCTTCCTTTACCGCTTCCCCGAAAACCGGTACCAATATTTCTTCAGCTTTTTCCGGGCGCGGGCCGCGGCAGATTCCAGCGCCATAGCGCACTTTGCACCCGCGCTGCCAGACTCTCTCAGCCTGCTCTCCAGGGTGCGCACCCGCTCCTTCAGCCTCTTGATCTCCCCCTGCTGCTTCTGCATCTCCTCACGCCCGTAGGCGAGAGCGTAATCTAAAGGGGTGGTCTCCATCACGCCGCGGTACCGGCGGTAAGTTTCTTCTATATAATAATAGTCTTTCCCGTCCCGGATGCCCAGTTTCTCAAAGCCCTCGCTTTTCAGAAACTCAAACCACGCGAGAAAGGCGTCGCCCCTGGCGCACTTGTGCAGGCAGTAAAGCATGCCCTGCAGCGCACGGTTGGCGAAACTCTGTTCCAGCTTAGGGTATTCCCGGATGCCGCTTTCTTCCAGCTGCTTTTTTACGGCGTAAAACGCGTCGAAAGAATTGTGCGGCGTCTCGGATAACGTCCCGGTAAGGCTCTCGCTGCTGTTGATCCGGTAGGTCACCAGCCGCTCCCGCACCACCGCGATCTTCGAAGCATAGTACACCGCGAGCATGCAGAAATACACGTCGTTGGCCCGCGGACGGTCTTCAAACTGCAGCCCGTGCTCCAGCACGAAGCTTCTGCGGAACATCTTGTTCCAGGGCACATTGGTGGTGATATTAAACAAATAAGACGGATGTGTGTCCCTCGAGTACACATCCGCGCCGCGCAAATATTCCTCTTTCAGATATACCCCGGTCTCGATCCGGTCGTTTGTGGCGTCGTCCAGCCTGCTGGCCATACACACGCAGATGTCCGCGCCGGTCTTTTCTATCTTCCGGTACAGCTTTTCCAGGGCCGTCCGCTCAAAACAGTCGTCCGCGTCCCAGAAGACCACATAGTCCCCCCGCGCCTCCGAAAGGCCGCGGTTCCGGGCCACGCCGGCAAAGAGGTGCTGCTGGCGCAGCAGCCGTACGCGCGCATCCCTCGCGCTCCAGGATTCCACGATGGAAACCGTGCGGTCCGCAGATCCGTCGTCCACACAGAGGATCTCAATTTCCCGCAGGGTCTGCCCCGTCACATCTCTCAGCGTGTTTTGCAGATATTTTTCCGCGTTGTACATGGGAATGACGACAGAAACCTTTACCGCGCTATCCATTCTATCCCCCGCTTTTTTATTTCCTGCAGTTTCCAAACAGAGTTAGTGAGATTATAATACACTTTCCCGTAAAAATCAAGTTTACGGAACGATATGGCGCAAAACGGGTATCTTCCGCATCCCGTACACCAATGCCACCGCCAGCGGCACAATGACCAGGGGTGCTCCCAGCCTGTACTTCAGGGAGTAGCCGGAAATGTGCAGGAACCGGCGGAAACAGTACTGGACCCCCTCCATGATATAGTGATGGGTCAGATAGATCCCAAAGGTATATCCCGCCAGGAAACGGACCGGCTTTCCCACAAACGAGTTCATGATCCGATTCCCATAGTCCTTGAAGAACACGAAGACCCCCACCGCGTACAGCATGCTGGGCACATTTTCAAACCCTTTAAACGTCCTGTCCACAGTCCCTGCCGCCATGGAAAACTGATAGGTGCCCCATATGTGCAGCAAAAGCCCAGCCGCCGCGCTGATGTAGAGGAGACCCTTCTGTTTTTTCGTCAGGTCATATCGGTACAGCAGGTAGCCGATCACCGCGTACAGCATGTGCCTGTGCCCGACGGCAAGGGAGAAAGGCCAGCTCATATGGATGGAAAAGACTTTCAGCAGGAACGGGATCAGTGTGCTGATAAAGAAGAACAGCACCGCGAGATAAGAAAACACTTCCCTGCGGTTCTTCTCCGGCACGGCCGCGAACAGCGGAATGCACAGATAGATGCAGAACAGGGGGATAAAAAACCAGTATTTCTGGATGATCGTGGTATCTAAAATCCCGTTTATCACATATTTCAGGCTGATATCCGCCGGATCCGTCCCGTGAAAGGCCACATTGTACAGCAGGCCGATGAGGCTCCACGCCAAAAACGGGACCACCGTCTTTCTGGCGCGCCTGACCAGATATTCCCGGGTAGAATACCTTTCGCGGTAATCCATGAGAGTGGCGCCGGAGATCATAAAAAACACCGGCACGGAAAAGTAAAATACACTCTCAATGATATTGGCCGTAAACCAGTAGCGCTCCGTGCTGAATGTCCAGAAACATCCATTTGTGTGAAGGCATACCACCGCGATGGCCGAGACTACGCTCAGCAGCGTGATATATGCCGTTTTTTCCTTTCCGCTGGAACTTTGCTCCATAGCGACCACTCCTTATCCATTTCTCGTTCCAAACTTTATTTCAGGTATAACAGATATCTGCCCGCCTTCGGCACCCGCTCGATCACCCAGGCGATCGCCACGCTCAAGGCGACCACCACAGGCATGGGAAGCAGCACGCGCAGCACCGCCGGCCACGGCATGCCGGCCGCCTTCTCCATGACAAACTGCAGCGGCAGATTGTGTATCAGATAGATGGCGAAGGAATAATAGGCGAGGACGCGCACCGCCCGATAGCAGCGCACCCTTCGGATCCTGGAGAACAGTTCAAACAGGCACACCGCGGTGAGCAGCATCAGCGGATTTTCACAGGCCACGTTGTACGCAATGCCATGCCGGTACACCCAGTACTGGAAAAATACCATCCCCGCATATCCCACGGCTCCCAGCGCCAAAAGCCAGCGGCCGCGGGTCTTTTTCAGCACATCTTTTTTGATCAGGTAGCCCCAGAGCAGATACATTCCGTATTTGCCGCCGCTGAACCCGTCCGGGAACTGCAGAAAAAGGGATGTCCCGTCGTGCAGCGCGCGGTAGGCTAAGTTGAACACCGGATAACCCATGGAAAAAAAGGTAAAGACCGCAGCCGGCACCAGCAGCATGCGCACCGGAAAAGCCCGCAGCGCCTTCGCCGCAAAGGGGAGCAGCACATAGTAGGACAGCAGCACCGGCAGGTACCACACATGATTCAGATTGACCCGGCGGAAAAACAGCACATCCAGCAAAAGGCCGGAAAAGCTGAACTCCTGCCGGTGCAGGACAAAGCTCAAAAAGAGATCATACACGATCCACCACAGAACCGTGCAGATCCACAGGTGCAGGCAGCTGCGGATCCAGAAGCGCCGGCACCCCTCTGCGTCATACTCCCTGTCCAGGAGCAGATAGCCGGTGATCAGCAGAAAGAACGGCACGCTGATCTTGGTGACCGTGATGATGGAAAAGGCCGTCATCTGGGAGACGAGATCGTATGTCTCAATGCCGTCCAGGTGAAACGGATATACCCTGCTGGTGCAGTGCGAGAGCACGACCAGAAGGATAGCCGCAGTCCTCGCCAGGTCGATCCACTGATATCTGTCTTTTTTTTCCGTCTGTGTCATAGCATCCTCCATCCTCCGGCGCCCGTTTTCCCGCCCGATCTTCTTCTGCCGCGCGCCCTGCGCTCTTAAGCATCCATCAGCGCGAGTATCCGCTCTGTGGCGTGCCCGTCGCAGGCGCTCATAAAGGTGCTGCGGAACTCGGCCACCCGCTGCCGGTCAAAGCGCGCATCGATGTCCCGGATATAATCGATGATCTCCTCCGTAGTCCTGCACGTAGGTCCCGGGGTCATCGCCTCATAATCATAGTAAAAGCCCCGCCAGTCATAGTATTCCTCCAGATCATAAGAAAAGAAGATCATGGGCCGCTCAAACAGGGAGTACTCAAAAACCAGGGAGGAGTAATCGGAAATACAGATATCGCTCGCCATCAGGAGCTCTTCTATCGTCATCTCCTCCGTCAGATCCACGGCAAAATCCGCGAGATCCGCCGGAATGACCGGCCGGTTTTTCACGAACGGATGGTGCTTGCAGACAAGCACATAGGCGTCCCCCAAAGCCTCCTTCATCGCAGCGAGATCCATCTCGTCCGGAGAGGCCGCCTCAGTGACCCGTCCCCGGAAGGTGGGCGCGTAAAGAATGATCTTTCGGGAAGCTGCCTGCGGCAGCAGACGGCGTATTTTTTCACAGGCCGCGCCGACCGCGCCGGGATCATAAAAGATATCCGTGCGGCTTACGCCCACGGGCACGATGGCCTCCCGCCGGTCCTCCATGTGGAAAGCCTCGGCATAGGCCCAGACCACCTCCGGACTGCTGACCGTCACGTAGGTAAAATTTTTGTGCATGGGAAAATGCAGAAGATCCCAGTACGTGCCGCCAAACTGTTTGTCCGCCGTGCTGAAGCCAAACTTTTTAAAGGCCCCGCAGGCATGCCAGGTCTGAAAGATCTTCACGCCTCTGCGGGGCCGGATGCAGCTGATGAGGGCCGAAGAATCGTCCAGAAAAATATAGTTTGCGTCGGCCATTTTCCGCAGGGCCGCGATACTGTTCCGGAACTGCCGGAAAAGAGACACCATCTCCTGGCCGATGCTGCATACCTGCAGTTCATATCCTCCCCGCCGCTCCAGCTCCCCATAGATGGGCCGGAGACTGTCGGTCAGGTCCTGCATGCGCATTTCCAAAAACACGGCCTTTTTTTCCTTTAAAGGCTTTCTTCCGGCTTCCAGCGTGTAGACCGACGGAAACAGGATCTTTTGCGTGGCCGTCTTATACAGAATGGCCGGTATTTTTTTCAAGAACCGGATTGTCCTTGCCGCTTTTGTCGTCTGATCCATAAATCCCTTCCCTTTACTCATCCCAGACCATTACCGTCTTTCCCGTCATTTTGTGGATATCCGCCTCAAATGCAGCGGCCATGTCCCGGATATCCCGCACGCGCATCCGGGCTCCCACAAGATTTTCCAGATAAGCCGGAATGTCCGGGCACCGGGCGTAGAGCTCCATCAGCCCCTCATAATCCTTTCTGCCGCTGCGGCTGCTGCCAAAGAGGCGAAGCCCCTTCTCCAGGATCATGCGCGTGTTGACGGGCACCGGATCTTCGCTGACTCCCAGAAGGCTTATGGTGCCCTCGGGCCGGATATGGCCGATCATCTGATCGATGGCCTTCGCCGACGCGCTGCTCCCGACGCACTCAAACGCGTGGTCCACCCACAGATCATCCGGGACATCCGGCACCGCAAAAACATCGTCCGCAAAGGAAAAGCCGCTCAGCTTCTGCCGGCTGACCCCGAAGACATACACCGCAGAGGCGGGCAGCAGTTTTTTGAGCAGAAGGGATGTGATATAGCCCAGGTTCCCATCGCCCCACACGCCGATGCGCTCCCGTCTGCCGTGGGAAAAATCCAGCATCCGCGTGACTGCGTGATAACTCACTGTGACGATCTCCGTAAACGCCGCCGTCACCCTGTCGATCCCCTCCGGGAGGCGGACCATGCGGTCCGGCGCGAGCTGCACATACTCCTGCATGAACCCGTCCGCTGTGCTTCCGCAGAATCTGCTGGAACACAGGTAGTTTTCCGCAATGATGCTGTCCTGTTCACGGGGCTGGTTCGGGATCATCACCACTTCCTCCCCCGCCCGGTAGGTGCCGGTGGGGTCAAAGACTACCCGTCCGATCCCCTCGTGGATGAGCGCCATGGGGAGCTTGGCGCGCAGGATCTCCTCCGGCCGCGTTCCCTGGTAATAGCGCTGATCGGCATGGCAGATGGAGAGATACGTGGGGCGCACCAGCACGTGCTCCCGATCCAGCTCAAGTTCCCTGAACACCACTTCAAACTGCCTCGCAGCTTTCAGCCGGTAAACCGTGTTTAGCATTCCTTCTCTCCTCCCAGCAGGGACTCCGCCACGCGCAGGTCATGGGGATATGTGATCTTGATATTAAAGACTTCCCCGGCCACCAGATACACCTTTTCTCCCTTCAGCACCAGGATCTTGCAGGCATCTGTGAGGATGTCCTTCTCCTGCGGGGTGAGGGACTGATAGACCTCCCGCAGCTTTTTCGCGCGGAAGCTCTGGGGCGTCTGCCCCTGGAACATCCTGGAGCGGTCTGGAATGGAAGCGATACAGTCTTTATCCGCGCTCTCCACGATGGTGTCGGAAGCCGGGATCACCGTGTCGCAGGCTCCCTTCTCCCGCGCGGTGCGGATATTATCCTCCAGGATCCGGTGGGTCACAAACGGGCGCACGGAATCGTGGGTCACGATCACCGTCTCATCGTCCAGCCCATAGTTCTTCTCGATGTGGCTGATGGAATTCATGATCGTCTCATTTCTGGTCTCCCCGCCCTCGATCACATCGATCCGCTCCCAAAGCGGGACATATCTGCGGATGATATCCTGGGTATAAGGGATCCACTGTCTTGGCGCCAGAACGATGATCCGCTCGAATTCCTGATTGACCGCAAATTTTTCTGCCGTGTGGATGAGGATGGGCTTTTGCCCGATCTCCATAAACTGCTTTGGCTTTTCCACATTTCCCATACGGCTGCCGCTGCCGCCGGCCAGGATCACTCCGTATACGTTCGTACCCATATCTCACTCTCCATTCTCTTATCCGCAGATCTCCAGGATCCGCTGCACCACGGCCTCACACGCATGGCCGCTCTCAAAGCTTCCCATCATCTCATGGTGCCGCCGGATCGCCTCCGCCCTTTTGTCGTCGTCCTCACACCGGATCAGCTCCAGCAGCTCCTCCATGCTCTGCGCCATGGGGTAAGGCCAGGAGCGGATATCCACGTAAAATCCCACGGTTCTCTCGTATTCCTCCAGATCCGGCACATACAGATAACAGGGCCTTCCCAGAAACGTATAGTCCCACACGGACGAGGAATAGTCCGTGATCATCATATCCGCCGCCATGAGAAGCTCCTGCATGTCCGGGTAGTCCCCCGCGTCCGCAATGCGGCTCCCCTCTGCGCAAAGCCTCTCTTTGTCCTCCTGGAACCGGTGGGCGCGCGCCAGAAGGTGCCAGTTTGATCCGTCTTTTTCCAGCAGTTCTAAAAGCGGGTCCCCCTCCAGCACCACACGCCCGGAGGGTGTTCTGTATGTAGGGGCATACAGCAGGATCTTATCCCCCGCAGGGATCTGAAAATATGCGCGCACCCTGTCCGCCGCATCTTTCGTATCTCCCCGGACCAGGCAGTCATTTCTGGGAGTGCCCGCCTCCATCACTTCTCCGCCATAGTGGAAGGCCCCCCGGATCAGAAGCTCCGTCGCCTTCCGGCAGCTGGACAGGAACAGGCTGATGTTTGCCGCGGTAAATTCCAGCTTTCTGCGGCTGGCCCGGTCCGCCTCATCGTAATTATCCTTCAGCTTCTTATACGCGCCGCCGCCATGCCAGGTATTGATCACATACTGTTCCTTCCGGAACGGGAACCAGGGCGCGTAGGATGCGCTGGTCACGATCACCCTGGCCGTCAGCAGATAATAAAAAGACCGCAGGCTGTAGTGCCGCAGGAACAGGATCTGGGGGCGCTCCCTCCCGATGTAATCCTCCGGCCTGGAGACCAGCCAGATGATCTGAAATCTGTCCGGCATCCGGCTGCAGATGTACTCACAGATATATTTGGGATTGCAGGTATATTCATAGGCTGTTCCGCCGGTAAGGCCCGCGAACACCAGCCTGTCCGGCCGCAGCGGCAGCAGGCGCAGCGGGGCCAGCAAAACAGTGAGAAAAACGGTATAGCCCCATTTGATCAGATCGCGCATAATATTTCCTTCCCATAGCCCTCCGGAGCCGAGCGCCTTTCTCCTATCCGCGCGGTATGCCCCGGTATTTTAATATCCCGTGAACCGCATAGCTCACAAAGCACAGGGCGGACTTCAGAAAGCCGAACCCCATATAGCGGTACACCCGAAACGTCATTTTGGCGGATCTCAGTTTGCTCCCGGATTTTCCCGTACTGCTCAGCTGGTATTTTAAAAGCGGCTCATTGACCCCGCACGCCGCCCCGCACTCCCGCAGGATGCGCAGCCAGGCGATATAGTCTTCATGGGCATCCTCATGTTCCATGGGGAACCGGTGCATCACGTCCGTACACACCAGCACGGACGAGCAGTTGATGCAGTTGTGCCGAAGAAGCATCCGGTAGGTAATGTGCTCCTGCACCGGGATCACCCGGCCCGTGAGAGCGCCGTTCGGCCGTGCCAGCTCTCTTGCCGTGCAGCAGAGCACACAGCCTGTCCGTTCAAGCATCGCGAGCTGCTTTTTCAGCTTGCCGCTCTCCCACCAGTCGTCTGCGTCCAGAAAGGCCACATATCTGCCCCGTGCCAGCTGAACGCCCCGGTTCCTGCTCTTCGCGGCTCCCTCATTTTTTTCATTTCTGTAACAGAACACTTCAGGATGATCCCCATAGGACTCCGCCACCCGTGCGGTGTCATCCCCCGAGCAGTCGTCGATCACCAAAATTTCCAGATCCACGCCCTGCTCCAGCACAGATCCGATCGCACGGCCGATGGTGGCGGCACAGTTGTAGGCCGGTATCACGACAGAGACCAGTGGTTTTTCCATAACATCCTCCCAGGCTTTGCTCACTTTCTGTGCTGTTCCTGCTTTTCCCCGGCAGCGGCCGTCACCTGCCACGGCTCTACCCCCTCCGTATTCTCCTTCTGGAACAGGATCTTAAACGTGAGCATCAGCAGGCGCAGATCCAGCATGACCGAGTAGGTCTCGATATAGGTCAGGTCCAGCTTCAGCTTGTCATAGGGCGTGGTATTGTATTTTCCATACACCTGGGCGTACCCGGTAAGACCTGCCTTTACCTTCAGCCGGTAATCAAATTCCGGCAGCTCCCTGGCATAGACCTCAGCGATCTGGGGACGCTCCGGGCGCGGCCCGACCAGAGACATGTCGCCCTTTAAAATATTAAAGAGCTGCGGCAGCTCGTCAAAATGAATATTCCGTATGATCCTGCCCACCGGGGTGACGCGGTCGTCTCCCTTGGACGCAAGCCTGGCGCCGTTTTTTTCCGATCCTGTCCGCATGCTGCGGAACTTGAGGATCTGGAACACCCGTTTGTCTTTTGTGAGCCTCGGCTGCTTATACAGAACAGGCCCTCCGTCATAGGCCTTGATGCAGACCGCGATGACCAGCATGAACGGAGAGGCGAGGATCAGTCCGGCCAGGGAAAACAGAATGTCCATGGCGCGCTTTAGAAAAAGCTGCTCCGCCGTCAGCCTGCGGTTCCGGGACAAGAGGAGCGTTGTGTCAAACAAATGGATGTTGTCCGCGCTGCGCAGCATGATGTCCGAGAGCTTCGGGATGCAGTAGCAGCGGATGTCCTTCTCAAAACAGTACTTGAGATACAGATTGCGCTCGTGAGCCGGGATATCGGCCAGAATGACCGCCGGGTACTGATCGATCTTCTGTTTGATGCATTCTTCCCCGCGGGACAGGTGCACGCGCTCGCAGATGATAAACTTGTCTTCCCGGGAAGATATTTTGCCGATCAGGTCCCGTGGATTGCGCGCTCCGTACACAAGCAGCATCTTTCTGGGCGGATAGATGCGCTCATAGACCCACCGCATGCCCACCACCCACACGGCCACGATCACAAGATCTACAGCCGTCATATAGAGCATGGGCATAAGATTGGTCCCGAATTTCCAGCGCCCGATCAGCGCCATCTGAAGATAGGTGATGATGTTTACACAGACGACGGAAAGGATCTGGGAGAACAGCACCTCGAAGATGCGCAGATATCCCACCTTAAAGCCGCCGTAAACGCGGTAAAAAAGATACAGCATCAGCATATACAGGCCGATGATCACATGGTTTCCTCTCACAAACCCTCTCCATATGACCTCTGTGCTCGCATAGCAGCGGTACCACACAAACGCAAATATACCGGTTTCCAGGGCCAGGATCAGCACAGAAGATAAAAACATGATGATTCTTTTGTATTGTTCTCTTTTTCCCATTTTTACCCCTCTGCCGGATGCATAATCTTGATTTTTCAGCATTGTTATATATTTTACAACATTTTCTGTAAAAAAACAACTTGAATCCCAATCCTAATATTTAATTAAGGATTTTATCATATTTTTCTCATAGAGCAATCTTGTAACTCCATCCAGATTATGTTAAAATAATTGCATAAATTTACTTAATATTAAAGGAGTATCAGCATGAAAAGGAAAAAATTGTTTTTCTCACTGCTGGTCCTGCTCTGCCTGCTGGCCGCAATGCCTTCCGCGGCTTCGGCATACAGGAACCAGTGGGTAAAAAGCGGTAACTACTGGTACTATTACCGCGGCAACAGTCAGGCGGTGACCGGAGGGCCCTGGCGCATAAAGAGCTACACGGACGGAAAGCCCGCCCTCTATCTGTTCGACGCAAAGGGACGCCTGATCACGAACCATTACACCAGGATGAACGGAAAAATATACATGAGCCTGAGCGACGGCCATCTGCAGTCCACACTCGGCAGGGTGCAGATCGGCAAGAGCAGCTCCTGGTTCTGCGGCAGCGCCCTGGGTTACCTGAAGACCGGCCTGATGAACCACCGCACATATGGCGTAATGTATTTTGACGAAGCCCTGAACGGCCGCGCCGTCACCAACAGCTGGAGGAAGATCGGAAATTATTATTTCTATTTCCGCTCCAACGGGCAGGCCTGCCGGAACGGGATCTACAAGATCGGCGACTCCTGCTATTGTTTCACTGCTTCCGGTCTGCGCATCAGCGGTTTCCGCAAAGTGGGAGACCACTATTATGCCTTTGACAAGAACACCGGCAAGAGCCTGTCCGGCTGGCAGACCATCAACGGAAAGACCTATTATTTCAACAAGAACGACAACTACCGCGCCCTGACAGGAGGCTTCTACCGGATCAGCGAGAAGGTCTACTACTTCAACAGTGAAGGCCAGCGTCTGACCGGATGGGTGATGATAAACGGGCACCACTATTATCTCGATCCGAATGACAACGGCGCCAGAACATACGGCAAAAAGACCATCGACGGCACTACGTACGATTTCGGGACAGAGGGCTATGTATCTTACTCCCCCTACAACAACGTGATCCTGCGTGTCAACCGTGCAAACTGTGTGGTCACCGTGTACAACGGGAGCCTTCCTTTCAAGGCCATGACGTGTTCGGTGGGCGCTCCCGCCACCCCCACGCCGACGGGTACTTTTATGATCCAGTCCCACTATCGCTGGCATGAGCTGAACGGACCTTCCTACGGACAGTACTGCAGCAATTTCCTTCCGTCGTACCTGTTCCACTCCGTACCCATGTACGGAACGAAAAAAGATCCGTACCACGTAAACTCCGTGGACTATAACAATCTCGGCTACCCGGCGTCAGGCGGATGCATCCGTCTGTGCGTGGCGGACGCAAAATGGATCTGTGATAATGTTCCCATCGGCGCGACCGTAGTCATCTCCGACGGGGAGCCCATGCCCCTCGGCAAACCCGCCACCCTGAAAATGCCGGCGGGATACGGCAAGGATCCCACGGATATCTGGAGTTAGCACTTATCCGGAGTTTGGTTTTATCTGAAATCAGGATCCGAAGTCAGCATTGTATAGAAAAGGGATGCCGCGAAAAGTCCTGTGTTGGATTTTTGCGGCATCCCTTTTTCGTCTTACTTTCCATCTTATCTTCTGTGTCCTATCACACGCGCCCGGATCGTGCCCGGATCCGCGCGGTCGCGTCCTTACTCTCCCAGTCCGCTCTCTACCACCTTTGACAGGCCTTCCAGCGCCTCCTGCTCATCCTCCCCCTCACAGGTCAGCGTAATGGAATCATTGCACTTCACACAGGCGCTCAGCACGTTCAGCACACTCTTGGCGTTGGTAACGGTATTTCCGAAAGACAGCGTGATGGACGATTTATATTTGATGGCTTCTGTGCAGAGCATCGCCGCGGGCTTCAGATGCAGGCCCGCATTATTTCGGATCACAAATGTCTGACTTACCATAGGCTATTCCTCCGTGGGAAGCTCAACCTCCGCTTCCTGCTCCTCGTCGTCCACATTTACCACAATGGAGACCTTGCTGCCAAGCTCACAATCCGCCGGAAGGACAATATCTACCGGAAGGGTGTAGCTTCCATTGTCTGTGCATTTAGACATATCTATCTTTGCCTGAATATCCTCATAGCTGATCTTTCCCAGGCGCTCGTCCGTGGAGCGGATGTTCACGGACAGCTTATCTGTGGGCGAGAAGATAAAATTCTTGCCCGCCGGCGCATTTTCCAGGACCAGTTCGGAGACCGGAAGATCTATCGTCCTGCTGCCTACCACATCCACCCGCACCGTCACCGTCACGGCGGAGGAAACATCCGCCTCCAGACGGACATCCCCGTACTGCTGCAGCGTATCGTTCAGATCCACCACAAATTCCTTGTTTTCCGACGCACCCGAAATGTCAAACGTATCCGCGAGCGTCAGTTTTCTGCCGATCTCCTGGATCGCCTTGTCGGTTGCCGTCAGATTGACCGTCCTGGGAGACAGCGCGATCTCTGTGACTTTATACCCTTCCTTCGGCTGTCCGGTCACAAGCGCTTCCAGCGCGATATCGCTGTAAACCTGCCAGATCTCCACCGCCACTTCAGCGCGGTTATCCTGAATGAGCACCCCGTCCGCGTTTTTCAGCTCCAGCTGCGCCATCTGCCCTTCTGTAAAGGCAGCGCCGTTCTTATCCTCGATGCGGATCGCGTAGGTCTGCGTGATATCGTCGCTCTTGGAGGAAACGTCCACCGGGACCGTCACCTTTCCGATGATGCGGATCAGAGACTGGGGCCCCGCGACCCGGATCGTATCTCCCGTAAGCAGCACTGCCCTGCCGAGCTCATATCCTCTGGCCGTCTTCCCGGTCACGGTGGCCACGATCCCGAAGCTCTCCTCAATCTTGTCCTCCATATTGATCTTCAGGGACGCGGGCTGGATCCGCATGTCCTCCGAGGTGACCGCCGGGTCAGAACAATATACCTCCAGCGGAACCGAGCCGATCGCCTCATTGTAGTTTTCCATATCCGCCCGCACGGTGAAGCTGGAGCTGCTGGACAGACGGGATCTCACGGAACGCCGTGCCGTCACATAGACATTGATGCGGTCGGTCCCGTCCACCACGGTGAACGTCTTATTCGCATTTGTAATGGTATCCTGATTGACGATCGTTACCGGGATCCCCCGGTAGAGCTGTGTATCCTCCGGATCATTGCTGTCCGCCACGATCAGCCAGATCAGGCACGCGATCAGGACGGAGATCAGTTTCAGCCCAAGATTGTGCGTCAATTTATATGTCAGTTTGTGCTTCATTCCACAGTTCCTTTCCCGGACTCTGTCTTTTCTTTATTTCCGAAAAACAGCTTCCTGCCGCCGATGCGTTTCCGGACTGACACCACCTTATTCTGCGCATTTTTCAGATGCACGCGCAGCGCCTCCTCCGACACGTTTCTGGTAAGTACCCCCTTGCGCGCGATCGAGATCTTCCCGGTTTCCTCCGAGACCACGATCGTCAGGGAGTCCGTTGCCTCACTGATGCCAACCGCAGCCCGGTGCCTGGTGCCCAGGTCTTTTCCCAGGGTCTGGTTGTCCGAGAGCGGCAGATAACAGGTGGCCGACACCACCTTGTCGCCGCGGATCAGCACCGCCCCGTCGTGCAGCGGCGTATTGTGCTCAAAAATATTGATCAGAAGCTGGCTGGACACCACCGCGTCCAGCGTGATCCCCGTCCGCTCATAGCTCCCTAAGGATTCGTTCTGCTCCAGCACCATCAGAGCACCCGTTTTCACTTCCGCCATAGCCAGCGTCGCGCGCACGATCTCATCTAATGTGTGGTCGCTGAACCGCTGCTCAAACTCTTTCGCCCCGCTGGTCGGGAGAATGTTGGAGATCAGCTCCGTCTCCCCCAGCTGCTCCAGCACTCTTCTCAGCTCCGGCTGGAAAATGATAATGGCGGCGATAAAGATCAGGTTCAGTCCACGGCTGATGATAAAGGTGAGCGTGTCCATATCCAGCAGATAAATGACCGCAATGAAAAAGCCCACCAGGAGCATTCCCTTGAGCAGCGTCCATGCTCTGCTCCTCTTGATCCATACAAGCACACTGTATACCAGGAAAGACAGAATGATGATCTCTATGATATCCGTATATTCAATTGTGATTGCCGGCATCTTCAGCCATGGCAGATGATTGCTGATCCACAGTCTGACCGTATCCACTTCTATCTCCCTTCCGCCCTGCGCTTTCTCTTCTTTCTGCATATTTTTTTCTTCGGCACAGCTTTCACATAATAGTAATATTCATCGTCCTCAAACCGGACGCTTTCCGTTTTTTTATAATCCAGACAGAACAGCATGGTCTGCGCCAGCCAGGCCGCAGCCAGCGACACAGCGATCTCCGCCGCGAGCGGGACCGGCCGCAGTTCCGCCCGCATCAAGAGCAGGCCGCACACCCGCACGGCCGCGTATACCGCACAGCCGGCCGCCGCTGCCATTATCCAGGCATATTTTACCGCAAGGCCGCGCAGAAGATATACCGTCACCAGCGCAGCCGCCAGCGCGGCCATCATGACCGGCATCTCCCGATGGGAGATCACGGCCTGTATCAGCTCCGC
Organism: uncultured Marvinbryantia sp.; assembly: GCA_947630735.1. GTDB lineage: Bacteria > Bacillota > Clostridia > Lachnospirales > Lachnospiraceae > Marvinbryantia. The sequence continues at coordinate 16,062 of CANRIR010000006.1, read as the reverse complement.
CATTTTCTGCAGCATAGCCTCCATCGGCTCCGTGGCGGTGGCCTGCAGACTCCCTCCATACTGCTTTGCGATATCCGTCAGATAATAGATCAGGGCCCCAAAGGCAGCCCCCATCGCCTGAAGCGGGCCTCCCACCAGCCCAAACAGCACCGCCGGCACGCAGCCCATATCCACCCCGAGCGCCAGAGCTGTAAACACCAGCGGCCAGGCCGACCTGGGCGCCATGCTGAAATACAGGAGCAGGGCGACCACCAGGATGCCGCCGCCCACAACGGCCGCCTCCAGGGATATCCCGTAAAAGTATATCAGGATAAGCGCCGCCCCGGCAAGGATCACTGCATTGGACGGCAAAAACGCGCATGCCGCCGCAAGGCCCAGCAGGATGAGCGGATGATCCGCCGCGTTCGCCTGGCTCAGCGCCGCACAGATGGACAGGAACGTGACAAATGCTGCCGCAAACTTGAGAAACAGCCTGACGGGCGTATCATATTTCCCGTAAAATCTGCTTAAGGAATCTCTGACGGCAAGCAATTGTTTCATTCATTTCCCCTCCTGCGGGCATTCATCCTGCGGACATCCTCCTGCCGGTACGCGTGCTCCAGCTGTTCCAGCAGCTCCCGGTATTCGTACAGGTCCCGCTCCGCCCTGGAATAGCGGACGGTCTGTATCGCATAGGTAAGCACCAGGCACACACACATACTGACGGCATAGAAAAACAAAATCCTGGCTCCGAGAGCCATCACATCGATCTTCGTGATATCCACGATCAAAGTTTCCGCATGGTACAGCCCCCATCCCGCCAGCACCAGCAGATACGCCAATGTAATGCGGAGGCCGTTTTTTATCATATGTCTCCCGATGTAATCGCCGCGGAAATACGTGCTGACCCCGTCCAGCTGGTCTTTGTGGTGCTCCTCAAAAAGCGCCAGCTGCGTCATCAGATAGATACGTTTTTCATCCAACATTTTATACTCCTGTCCCCATTCCCATCATAGCACAAAATACCTGTTTTGAAAACCCATATACTGTTGTGATCTACATGTTTTCCGGCACTGTGCACAGCACCGCGAAATAGATCTCAGCCGCCCCTGCGCGTGCCAGGGTCCCCGCCGCCTCCTGCACCGTGCTGCCCGTTGTGTAGACATCGTCCACCAGGAGGATGCGCTTCCCGATAAGCCCGTCTTCCCCGCAAAAATATTTAGGATCCGCCGCAAACGCCCCCTTCAGATTCTGCCGCCGGGCCCGGTGATCCAGTTCCTTCTGGTCAGCTGTCTTTTTTACCTTCCGCAGAGCGGCGCACACCGGGATATGCAGCTCCCCGGACAGACGCTTTGCCAGGATCTCCGCCTGATTGTAGCCCCTTCTGCGCTTTGCCGAAGGATGCATGGGAACCGGGACAATGGCCTGCGGGCGCCAGCGTCGGATGTCCCTGCCGAGGTGCTCCGCCATATCTCTGGCAAAAAAATCCAGATACTCTCTCCTGTTCTGGTATTTTACCGCGTGAAGAGAACTGCGGATGGGACCGGTATAGGTGTAGAGCGCCCTTCCCTCCGTCCAGTCAGACTCTCTCTTCCGGCAGGACGCGCAGTATTCTTCTTCCTCATTTTGCAGGGGCCTCCCGCAGTGAAAGCACATGGGCTGCCGCACATAGGGGAGCCGCCTTTGGCACTCTTCACAGACCCCGTCCGCTATCTTTCCGCACAGAGGGCACCTGGGCGGAAACAGAAGGTCCAGCAATCTCCTTCCTAAATGTTCCACTCCCTTATCCTTTCCCCGAGCGCAGAATATCGCTTCTGCTCATACCGGTTGTCGATCATCTGCCCGAACACCTGGGCGGAACCCACGATCGTCACACATCTTTTTGCCCTCGTCACCGCCGTGTACAGCAGATTTCGCGTCATGAGCATCTTCGGTCCTGCCAGCAAAGGCATCACCACCGCGGGATATTCGCTTCCCTGGGACTTATGGATCGTAATGGCGTAGGCGAGTTCCAGCTCATCCAGCTGTTTAAACGTATAGTCCACATACCGGTTTTCGTCAAACTCCACCGTCATCAGTTCCGCAAACGGGTTGATCTGCCGCACGATCCCCATGTCCCCGTTGAACACGCCCGCACCCCGTTCCACCGCGATGCCGTGTCTTCCGCGCACTTCCCATTCCGCCTGATAATTATTTTTGATCTGCATCACTTTATCGCCCTCGCGGAAAATGCCTCCCGCGTATTCTTTTTCCTGTTTATCCGCCGCGGGCGGGTTCAAAAACTGCTGCAGGATCCCGTTCAGCCGCTCCACGCCCAGCAGACCCTTCCGCATGGGAGTCAGCACCTGGATCTCATAGGGCGAAGCCTCCACGTACCGGGGCAGTTTCTGCTGCACAAGGGTTAGGATCACGCGGATGATCACATTGGCATCATCCCGCTGCAGAAAGAAAAAATCTCTGCTCTTGTTGTCCAGCACCACATGCTCTCCCCGGTTGATCTTATGCGCATTCACCACAATGTCACTCTCACTGGCCTGGCGGAAGATCTTTGTCAGGCGCACCACCGGAAATCTTCCGGATCCTATGATATCCTTCAGCACACAGCCCGGGCCTACGGACGGCAGCTGGTTGACGTCCCCCACCATGATCAGGCGGGTGCCCGGCGTGACCGCGCAGAGCAGCGCGTGCATGAGAAAAATGTCCACCATGGACATCTCGTCTATAATGATCACATCCGCCTCCAGCGGATTCTGCATATTGCGCTCAAAATGCGTGCGCGCACCGGTCTCCTCCGGCGCGCCGGACACTTCCAGCAGACGGTGGATGGTCTGCGCGGCGCATCCGGTCGCCTCCGTCATGCGCTTCGCCGCTCTCCCCGTGGGCGCGGCCAAAAGGATCTCCAGCCCCTCCGCCTCAAAATAGCGGATCAGCGCATTGATGGTGGTCGTCTTCCCGGTGCCCGGCCCCCCGGTGATCACCAAAAGCCCGTTCGCAACAGCCTCCATCACGGCCACACGCTGCAGTTCTTCCAGCTTCGTCCCCGTCTCCTCCTCGATCTGATCCAGCCGCTGCTGTATCACCCCGGGAGATATCTGTGCCGACAGGTTCAGATCGTGCAGCATCTTTGCCGTATTCAGCTCCATATAATAATTGGACGCAAGGTAGATCCCCGGCGTTTTGCCGTCTTCCTTTTCCAAAGCGGCGTCCGCCGGCTCATCGTTCTGCGCCGGGATCTCTTTGATCACGATCCTGCGCTCGACAGCCAGCTCCGCAAGCTGCGCCTCCGCGCGCTCCGGGTCTGTCCCGAGAAGTTCCCCGGCTCTTGCCGTCAGTTCCGTCAAAGGCAGGAACACATGGCCCTCCGCCATTGCCTGTGCAAGGATATAGAGCACTCCGCTGCGGATGCGGAAATCCGAATCCGTCAGGATGCCGACTCTCGCGGCGATCTCATCCGCGATGCGGAAACCCACGCCGGTGATATCATCCGCCAGCTTATAGGGATTCTCCCGCACGATCTGGTAAAGCGCCGGCCCGTATGTGTTGTATATCTTAATGGAGAGTGCCGTGGAGATCCCATACTGCTGCAAAAACAGCATGGCCTTTCGCAGGTCGCGCTTTTCCGCCATCTGCTCGGCGATCTCCTGCGCTTTGCGCTGACTGATCCCTTTGATCTCCGCCAGCCGCTCCGGCTCCTCCTCAATGATGCGGAACGTGTCCTTTCCGAAACGGCGCACGATCCTCGCCGCCAGCGCCATGCCGATCCCTTTTACCGCGCCCGAGCCCAGATAGCGCTCGATGGAGATCTCGTCCTCCGGTGTCTTAAACGTATAGGAAGAGATCTGAAACTGGCGCCCATAGGTGCTGTGCTCCGTGTAGGAGCCCTCCGCTTCCAGAGCCTCGCCCTCACTGATATACTGCATGGTCCCCACGCAGGTGATCTCCCTGCCGCCGCTGATCAGCTCCAGCACGGTATAGCCGTTATCCTCATTGCGAAAAATGATATGATCCACATATCCCGTTATTTTTTCCATTGTTTATCCGCCGCATCCCGCGTGACCGCACAGCTCCCGCGTTTTTTGCCGCCCGGCTGCCTGTCCCTGCAGCCGGCCGAAGAAGCGTTCTCCTTTTGAGATCGCTCTCTGGCGCTAGGCGGACACGGTCTCCAGATAGCGTCCCACCCCGATGGCGACCGCCGCAATGGGATTTTCCGCCGTCACGGTATTGATGCCTGTCTTCTCCTCGATCAGTTCTTCCATTCCATCCAGCAGGGAGCTCCCTCCCGTAAGGACAATGCCGCGCTCCATAATGTCGGCTGCCAGCTCCGGCGGCGTCTTCTCCAGCACGCTGTGTATGGTGTCCATCACCTGCGCGATGGGATCTTTCAGCGCCTCCCGGATCTCCTCCGAGCTGATGCGCACCGTCTTGGGCAGTCCGGTCTGAAGGTCCCGCCCTTTTACTTCCATCAATTTTTTCTGGGAACGCTCCATCACCGTCCCCACGTGGATCTTGATATCCTCTGCCAGGCGTTCCCCGATGATCAGCCCGTGATTCGCGTGCGCATAGCGGATGATCGCGTCGTCAAACTCATCCCCCGCCGTTTTAATGGTCATTTCCACCACCACCCCGTCCAGGGAGAGAATGGCCGCGCTGCAGGTTCCCGCCCCGATATCCACGATCATTTTGCCGCAGGGCTTGGAAATGTCGATCTCGGCGCCGATGGCTGCGGCGATGGGCTCCGGCACCAGCGTCACTTCCCGGGCCCCCGCCTGATATGTAGCGTCCTCGATCGCCTTTCGCTCCACCTCCGTGACCGTGCCCGGCAGATTGATGCTGATGCGCGGCTTCTTGAACGATAATTTCCCGCTGGCTTTCTGTATAAAATATTTGAGCATCTGTTCCGTGACGGCATAATCCGAAATGATCCCGTTTTTGAGCGGCCGGATAGCCACGATATTTCCCGTGCTGCGGTTCAGCATCATGCGCGCCTCCTCGCCGATGGCCTTGATCTTGTTCGCATCACGGTCGAACGCCGCCACAGACGGCTCTTTTAAAACGATTCCTTTTCCCCTCACATAGATCAATATACTGGCTGTCCCCAGATCGATCCCGATATCCGAAACGTTCATCTGATATCCCCCTTTTTCTGTCTGTATGTAGCCGGATCTGCGCTGTGCGCAAAATTCTTTTCACACAGATTTAGTATAAAACAGACCATTGAAATTTTAAAGTGGTTTTTCAGAAAGTTCATAATTTCTTTAGATTAATACCATAATTTAAACACATTTGTAGGTTATACTCACGTTGTATTAGCAAAGAGCTAATATATTTCATAACTCACACTTCGCAGCTCCCACACGCTGCGAAGTACTCCCTCAAAATATTTAATTTTTTCTCTTTCCTGAAAAGGCTGTGCCACCCGGCACAGCCTTTTCACGTCGTTCTGCTTCAGGCTTTTGCCCCCGGCAGTTCCAGATATTTTTTCACATACTGCCCCGTGTAGGAGCTTTTTACCTTCGCCACTTCCTCCGGCGTGCCCCGGGCGATGACCGTGCCGCCGCCGTCTCCGCCCTCCGGCCCCATGTCGATGAGATAGTCCGCCGTCTTGATGACGTCCAGATTGTGCTCGATGACCACCACCGTGTTGCCGCCCTCGGCCAGACGCCGCAGGATCTCGATGAGCTTGTGGACATCCGCGAAATGCAGGCCCGTGGTGGGTTCGTCCAGAATATAGATGGTCCTTCCGGTGCTCCTTCTGCTCAGCTCCGTGGCCAGCTTGATGCGCTGCGCCTCCCCGCCGGACAGCGTGGTGGACGGCTGGCCCAGACGGATATAGGAAAGCCCCACGTCGTTGAGCGTCTCAATCTTCCTGCGGATGGACGGAAGGTGCTCAAAAAACTTCAGCGCCTCCTCCACCGTCATATCCAGCACGTCAAAAATGCTCTTGCCCTTATATTTCACTTCCAGCGTCTCCCGGTTGTAGCGCTTTCCCTGACACACCTCGCAGGGCACATACACGTCCGGCAGGAAGTTCATCTCGATCTTCAAAATGCCGTCGCCGCTGCACGCCTCGCAGCGCCCGCCCTTCACGTTGAAGCTGAAGCGCCCCTTTTTGTAGCCCCGCGCCTTCGCGTCCGCCGTCGCGGCAAACAGATCGCGGATCTGGTCGAACACGCCCGTGTAGGTGGCCGGGTTGGAGCGCGGCGTCCTGCCGATGGGCGACTGGTCGATATTGATGACCTTGTCCAGCTGCTCCACGCCCTCGATGCCGTCGTGATCCCCCGCGATGGTGTGCGCCCGGTTGAGCTTTCTCGCCAGGCTCTTGTACAAGATCTCATTGATCAGGGAGCTCTTGCCCGAACCGGACACGCCGGTCACACAGGTCATGATCCCCAGGGGGATCTCCACGTCGATGTTTTTCAGGTTGTTCTGTCTGGCACCCTTTACCTTCAGATAGCCCGTGGGCTTCCTGCGCACGTCCGGGACGGGGATCCGCTTTCTGCCGCTCAAGTAGTCGCCGGTGATGGAGTTCTCACATTTCATGATGTCCTCCGCCGTGCCCGCGGCGATGACCTCGCCGCCGTGCTCGCCCGCCCCCGGGCCGATGTCCACCACAAAATCCGCCGCGCGCATGGTGTCCTCATCGTGCTCCACCACGATCAGGGTGTTGCCCAGATCCCGCAGCTGGCACAGGGTGTGCAGCAGTTTGTCGTTATCGCTCTGGTGGAGCCCGATGCTGGGCTCGTCCAGAATGTAGGCCACGCCCACCAGTCCGGAGCCGATCTGAGTGGCCAGACGGATGCGCTGCGCCTCCCCGCCGGACAGGCTTCCCGTGGCGCGGGCCAGCGTCAGGTAGTGAAGTCCCACGTCCACCAGGAACTGCACACGCGCGCGGATCTCTTTCAGGATCTGGTGCCCGATGAGCTCCTGCTGCGCCGTGAGCTTCAGCTCCGCCAGAAATTTCTGCAGCCGGTCGATGGGCATGGAAGTAACCTCATAAATATTTTTATCCTGCACCGTCACCGCCAGCGCCTCCTTTTTCAGGCGCTGCCCTCTGCACGCCTTGCAGGGCGTGATGCGCATAAACTGCTCGTACTCCTGCTTGGAGGTCTCCGACGCCGTCTCCCGGTAGCGCCGCTCCACATTGCGGATCAGGCCCTCGAAGGCCACGTCGTAGACGCCGGTGCCCCGCATGCCGGTGTAGTGCACCTTCACAGAATGGCCGCCGGTGCCGTAGATGAGGATGTCGTGCACCTCCTTGGGCAGCTGCTCAAAGGGCGTGCTCAGATTGAAATGATATTCCTTTGCCAGCGCGTCCAGGATGGCCCTGGTAAAGCTGCCCTTGGTGGTGCAGGACTGCCAGCCCAGCACCGCGATGGCCCCGTCCGCGATGCTGACGGATTTGTCCGGGATCATCAGGTCCTCGTCGAACTCCATCTTATAGCCCAGCCCGTAGCACTCCGGGCAGGCCCCGAACGGGTTGTTGAACGAAAAGCTGCGCGGCTCGATCTCGTTCACGCTGATGCCGCACTCCGGGCAGGCAAAATTCTGGCTGAACTCCATGGGCTCCTGCCCATCCACATCCACCACCGCCAGCCCGTCGGAGAGCTGCAGCACATTTTCCAGGGAATCTGTGAGCCGCTTCTCGATGCCCGGCTTAATGACCAGGCGGTCCACCACGATCTCGATGTTGTGCTTTTTATTTTTGTCCAGCTTGATCTCCTCGGACAGCTCATACATGTTTCCGTCCACGATCACGCGCACATAGCCGCTGCGCTTCGCGCGCTCAAACAGCTTCTCGTGCTGTCCCTTCCTGCCGCGCACCGTGGGCGCGAGGAGCTGGATCTTCGTGCGCTCCGGCAGGGCCATCAGCTGATCCACCATCTGATCCACCGTCTGCTTCCTGATCTCCCGCCCGCAGTTTGGGCAGTGGGGAACGCCAATGCGGGCGTAGAGCAGCCGGAAATAATCGTAGATCTCCGTGACGGTGCCCACCGTGGACCGCGGGTTGCGGTTGGTGGATTTCTGGTCGATGGAGATGGCGGGCGGAAGGCCCTCGATGCTCTCCACGTCCGGCTTTTCCATCTGCCCCAGGAACTGCCTCGCATAGGACGACAGGGACTCCATATACCGCCTCTGTCCCTCCGCGTAGATGGTGTCGAACGCCAGGGACGACTTTCCGGAACCGGAAAGCCCGGTAAGCACCACAAATTGATTTCTGGGTATGTCCAGGTCGATATTCTTCAGATTGTGCTCGTTTGCCCCGCGGATGCGGATGTATTGCTTCATATCCATTTTTGTATTCATATGATCTTCCATTCCTTCGTCTGTCTTCTGATCCGCACTTCTGCTATTACTTTAACATCTTACTTCTTTTGATACTTTCTGCAGATTACCAGTTCATATATGATCTCCCATAGAATTCCCCATGGAAGGACTCCTACCACCGGAATAAGATCAAGCTGAGAAGTTTGCTCATCCAGCAGAGGGATCCCAAGCAAAACAAAGAGAACCCCGCAAACACAGAATAACTTTCCTGTCGCAAGGTTGTACCCCCGCACATCAGTTACTTCAAACGTCTTTTGGGTCTGCCATCTTCTATATTTATAAAATCCAACTGTTTCCCCGCTTCGGAGACATTGTATCCCTTTTCCGATAACCAGGCATCCCATCAGCGCCCATATGATAAAATCAATCATGTGTTCTCCTTCTTTACCGGCCCGCTCGATGCTGTTTACCGCCCGATGCTGTTCAGGTGCTTCTTCAGTTCTATCATCTGGTCCCGCAGCTCTGCAGCCGCCTCGAAATTCAGCTCCGCGGCCGCCTTCTTCATCTGCTTCTGCACCTCCGCGATCAGCTTCTCCAGTTCCTTTTTGCTCATGGACTCCGGATCCACCGCCAGCTTTTTCTCCTCTTTCGCCACTTCTTTGGAAATGCTGATCAGATCCCGCACCGACTTGCGTATGGTCTGCGGCGTGATGCCGTGGGCCTCGTTGTAGGCCTCCTGCACCTGGCGGCGGCGGTTGGTCTCCTCGATGGCCTCCCGCATGGAATCCGTCATTACGTCCGCATACATGATCACATGGCCGTCCGCGTTCCGCGCGGCGCGGCCGATGGTCTGGATGAGGGACGTGGTGGAGCGCAGAAAGCCTTCTTTGTCCGCGTCCAGGATCGCCACCAGCGTGATCTCCGGGATGTCCAGGCCCTCCCGCAGCAGATTGATGCCCACCAGCACGTCGAACACGTCCAGGCGCATGTCGCGGATGATCTCCGTGCGCTCCAGGGTGTCCACATCGGAGTGCAGATACCTGACGCGGATGCCCACCTCGCGCATATAGTCTGTCAGATCCTCCGCCATGCGCTTGGTAAGCGTGGTGATCAGCACCTTATTCTTTTTGGCCGTCTCTTTGTTTACCTCGCCCACAAGGTCGTCGATCTGCCCCTCCACCGGGCGCACTTCCACCTTCGGGTCCAGCAGCCCCGTGGGCCGGATGATCTGCTCCGCGCGCAGCAGCTCGTGCTGTTCCTCATATTCGCCGGGCGTCGCGGAGACAAACATGATCTGGTCTATCTTGCTCTCAAATTCCTCAAAATTCAGCGGCCGGTTGTCCTTCGCCGACGGGAGCCGGAACCCGTAATCCACCAGCGTGGTCTTGCGCGATTGATCCCCCACGTACATGGCTCGGATCTGGGGGACGGTCTTGTGGGACTCGTCTATGATGATCAGAAAATCGTCCGGAAAATAATCGATGAGAGTGTAGGGCGGCACCCCGGGCCCCAGGCCCGCCAGATGGCGGGAATAGTTCTCGATCCCGGCGCAGAACCCCGTCTCTTTGAGCATCTCAATGTCAAAATTGGTCCGCTCGGCGATGCGCTGCGCCTCGATCAGCTTGTCCTCACTCTTAAAATAGGCCACCCGCTCGGCCAGTTCCGCCTCGATGGCGTCGGCCGCCCGCAGGATCTTTTCCATGGGCACCACATAGTGGGAGGCCGGGAAAATGGCGATATGCTCCAGGCGGCTCTTGATCTCCCCCGTGAGCGAATCGATCTGCGTGATGCGGTCCACCTCATCGCCGAAAAACTCCACGCGCACCGCCGTGTCCGTGGCGTCCGCCGGAAAGATCTCCAGCACATCGCCGTGCACCCGGAACGTGCCGCGCTTAAACTCCAGGTCACTGCGGTCGTACTGCATGTCGATGAGCTTCCGCACCACCTCGTCCCGGTCCCTTTCCATGCCGGGCCGCAGGGAGACCACCATATTTTTGTAATCCACCGGGCTGCCCAGCCCGTAGATACAGGAGACGGACGCCACAATGATCACGTCGTTCCGCTCCGCGAGCGCCGAGGTGGCCGACAAGCGCAGCTTGTCGATCTCGTCGTTGATGGAGGAATCCTTCGCGATGTAGGTATCCGACGAGGGCACATACGCCTCCGGCTGGTAGTAATCGTAGTAGCTCACAAAATACTCCACCGCGTTCTCCGGGAAGAACTCCTTGAACTCCCCGTAGAGCTGCGCCGCGAGCGTCTTGTTGTGCGCGATGACCAGGGTGGGCTTATTCAGCTGCTGGATGACGTTCGCCATCGTGAACGTCTTGCCCGACCCCGTGACGCCCAGTAAGGTCTCGCACTGGTTGCCCTCGCGGAACCCGCGGACCAGCGCCTCGATGGCCTGGGGCTGATCGCCGGTGGGCTGGTATTCGCTGTGTAGTTTAAATTCCATAACAATTTCCTCTTAAAAAACGTTCTGCGCTTTTCATCCTTCTTGAAAATATAATTCCAGTAATTTTGAGTGTTACTGCCCAATTTCGGCCGATGGGGTTGATGGGGCCGAATCCCTCGCCAAGCCTTTCTCTCCTCGTATATTCAATTCCAGGAGAATCAAACAATGATCTGATGCCGAATCTTCTCTCTTTTCAACATCTCATATACATATGCAGATCCATCCAGATAAAGGCCCGTCTCCACATCACTTAACTTTTCAAAAGTATCTGACATATAAAACTGCTCCATGGCCTGTTCCATTGTAATTCCATTATCTTCCATAAGATAACCGATCACTTCCTGTGTGGTGTACTCAATCATTTCCTGCTGCTGATTTGTCATGCATTACACCTGCCTTCTTCAAGTATTGCAGAGCCTTCTCAGTATGAAACGTATATTGATTTGTGAGTCTCCCAAAATCAAACTCCTTCTTAAGATACTCTGCGTCTATCGTACCACGGCTAAACTGCCGGATCAAAAGACCTACCGTATCATTCGCCACAGGCCCGATCACCACATCATATTTACAGTCAAGATTACATTCCATACTACTAAAATCCGTAAATTTTCTATCTCGATTGTTCTTTATGAATATCGCCCATTCAATCGTAGGTTTATCATCAAATATACGGCAATTCAGGTCAGATCTTTCTGTCAGATCATCCGGTACTTCATACACAGTTACCGTTGGGCTCCCGCCATCTATTCTTGCCCTGCGCTGTGCCATTCTCCATGCCTGTTCTTCCAACAACGTGGTATAAAATCCACACCCAAAATCTTTATTAGGCATGCATTTTGATAAATCTACTTTATCGATTTCCATATTAGATCCATGAAAAAGTCTCACTAAGCCGCACCTCCGTTTTTCCTGCATATTGCAGCCAGATCGTCCAATGCGTCTTCAAATGAGAGGGTATGTTCCACATCATAGAATTCTTTTAAAAACTCAATTCCTTTATAACAGTTTAAATATACGTACGCATCTCTCATATGCATCTCATACCGGTTTGCAAATTCACTGATACAAACAACAATGTAATCTAATAAGTTTCTATCTGCTCTCGTCATGTTGCCCTCTCCTTTCCGGCACCTTAGAACTAACTTTGAGTATAGCTAAAAATTAATAAATCTTCACTACACTTTTTAATTTTTATCAGCATCGCACAAATTTCCGTTACTCTTCTCTTTAATTTTTCTATTTGCAGACTACTTAGAGTGCTTCAACGAATTTAGTTAAAATCGTTTTTATAACATCTTCTTATCTTTCTTACTTCTCTTGTTTATTAACTTTTGATTTTCTCTAGCATATCATTTCATTCTATGAGTACGAGTCATCCAACTCGCTCAGCTCATGCAATATTAATAAATCCAAAATAATGTAAACAACACTCTCGATTTCTAACTCGCTTAAATTTACTTTAAATATTGAGATATTCTTGCGGCAATTTTGCATCTGATAATTTTTTCATGTAATTCTCGGTTACTGTTTTTTTGAAATTTTCCATTTCTTCATTATTTGCGAAACATAATACTGACGTGTATGCTTTTTTGCCATCAGTTTCATCTGCAAATATCAATTTCGTTTTTTTCTTCTTTTTTTCTATAGATGCGATATGGCAGTCAAATATCCCTAATATGGCTGGTAATGAAAATACCTCACCAAACAAATCAAATCCCAAATCTGCCGTATATTGAAAATATATACTCTTCCCAATAGAAGAATCTATTGTTTTCCCCTCCATCATATTCAAATTTGCAGTAATGGATTTAATAATCTGATTTTCCCGTATTGCTCGATGTTTAATCAAATTCTGATACAATTTTTCAACCTCAAGTATAATTGCAAATTCTACATCTCCTTCCGGAGGAATAAACTTCAAGTGCAATTTTTGCTCTATTAAAAGCACTTTTTTCCAAAATTCCGCACTTTGCTCATTAAATTTTTTATCTCTATTTAAATGTGGTACTCTAATTGTAGAATCAAGAAATTTTCCTTTTCCATCAACAAAAGCATTGTAAATAAAAATCGATTCTACCATATCCTTTACAGTTACTGCATATTTTAAATCAAATGATATCGCCATCTGCACTGTTTTATCTTCAGTGTTCATATAAAATTTGATTTTCAATGGAACTTCTTTCTCAGTTTCAAATGCATACACATTTAAACTCTCATGTGGAATTCTATGAACACATAACTTACGCGTATATTCATCCGAAGAAACTGTTACTTCAAATGGCGGCGGAAAATCTTGTGGTTTTACATACCATTTATAATCTGTGTATTTAACCGGCCGAAAAAAATTATTGTGTATTTTTTCTATGGCTACGTCTTCTCCATTTATTTTTATAAATCCATCTTTTTCGAGTTCCAATGCAATTTCTTTTTGAGCATTATAAGCATATTGCATAACAGCATTTTGGGTGCAATTTGAACCAAGTACTTTCTTAATCTCATCTGTTACAATTAATCTAAAGCCTCCAAATTGGATACTTTTATTTTCTGACGCTATAATCAGATTACCCTGATCATCTGAGATATATTTTACTCCTTCTGGAAGATCTTTACTTAAATAATTCAGCATTACATCAGAAACTCTTCTCTCAGATAATGGTTTTCCCTTAAATGCATCATCAAAACTTGTAAACATTAAAAATCCCCCTTTGACTGTTCCCAAATTAATACTTTAGACAACAGTACATATTTTTCGTCTCCTAATCCCCAGTCGTCTATTGCGCGTATCAATTCTCGAAGATCTTCAGGTGTCTTTAAGATAATATACTTGATTTCAGAATATGTAAATGAAATTGATACCTCAATATTTCTATCCATTGCATTACTATAATTAATCAACAATCCTGCATTTAGAATATCTTCTTCCGCAATAACAAATGGAAAATCAATTTTAGAGACATCCGGTATATATCTCCATTCACATTCGTCTGCAAAGCATTTCTTTGCAGTTTTACCTGTTTTTCTATTTCGAAATTTTCCTTGATATGGTTTATAATACATTAATTCATGTAATAAATAATTTTTCAATTTCTGATGGCTTTTACTCTCATTCTCAACATTTTCTTGCAATACCGATCTAAATGTTTCCGAGATATCCTTTCTAAGATTTGCTTGCTCATTTAGATAATGAACCGGTTGAATATTCTTTTTCATTCCCCAGTTTTTTTCAAAAGCAATCCCATAATCACCATACCATTCCATATGATACGCCAATTTATGAAGATTAATGTCGCAAAAACATTTCATTGGATAAGCAATGCGTTTTATATTGCTGATTTTAAGATAACTTATATCCTCTTCACAATATCTTGGAGAGAGCATTTTATATTGAAGACTTTTTAAAAGCCATCTTAATTCTGTAGTGAACGTAAATAAAGTATCTGGTTGGATACGAGATGGCACATGCTTTTGACTTTTTCGAGTAATTTGATGTTTATCTATTCGACCTAAATCTATTATTTCATTTTTCTGCATTTTATTACTTCCTCAAATCTTTATAAAATAAATTAGTCTTCCTTCTGCGCATGAAGGTCACTAAACTCATTCAATTCATACAGTATTACTATGTCCACACAATCATCCATCTAGTCCACAATATCTGGTATAAACAGCACGAAATAGCACACCCGAAGGCCGTCGCCCCTAGTAGCTCCCATAATACTCCACCGCGTTCTCTAAGAAGAACTCCTTGAACTCCGTACAGCTACGCCGCGAGCGTCTTATTTACGCAAAAGCAAAGGGAGGGAAGCCATATTTATATGAGCTGACCAAACGCGCCCGCGATAACGAGAAAAACACGCGCAACGTGTCTCGCTCGTGTGCGCAAGTACCAAAGTCGGCTTAGTCAATGCCTGGATCACGTTCGCCATTGTGAACGTCTTGCCGGAGCCCGTCACGCCCAGCAAAGTCTGGCACTGGTTGCCTTCCTTGAAGCCTATGACCAGCTTTTCGATGGCCTGCGACTGGTCGCCGGTGGGCTGGTATTCGCTGTGTAGTTTAAAATTCATAGTCTCATTCTTCTTTCTGAACTGCTGTGTAATTAACTCTTATTATACTTTTCAATTCATTTTTATCAAATATCCACGGCCTGATCCTATGAACCATTCTGTGGCAATTAGAACATAGCATTGCCATATCCTCTATTTGTGTTTTATCTCCTTCTTTCATTTCAGATACCGGTTTCATATGATGAGCTTCTATAAAGTTTCTACCAACATCTCCATATACTTTACCGAAATCAAATCCACATGCCTCACAAACGATTATTATGATCTTTTTCAAATCTTTTCTTTGCTCTTTTTATGAGATCACTATTCCTCTCTCTATGCAAGTGCTTTTCAAGAATTGCTTTTCCTTCAGGAAATCCAGCATCATCATCACTCATACTTTCAACAATACCTGAAAGCTTATTATCAACTAATCCACAAACGCCTCTCTTCCCTGTAAAATAAAAAATATGTTCGTTTTCTATACCAACCTTGGAATCATGCGAATTGTTATATATCTCACGATATATTGTTTGAATCGGTGTCTTTGCAGACTTGGGCACTTCTATAATTACATCTTTCTGCATTACTTCATATATTTCTTTTACACTTGCCGGATGGCCGATTATCTTTAAAGCCTCAACAGTCGCCTCTAGCCATGAAATGTTTTTTCCTGATTTATCATGCAATACTTTTTTTTGCCATAGTTTCTCCATTTCGTATATTTTCTTAATAAAATACAAATAATCGAATGCAAACTTATTTTGATTGTTGCTTAAGAAAATATTTTCTGTTTCTGTTTTTCCCAGACTCGGATAAAATTTCTTTTTCTACCATCTTCTTCAGCACTTTCCTCACTCCTGCTGCTGACAAGCCCGTCACTTCTCTTGCCCCAGAATTCGATATCTCTTTTTTCTCGTTCAAGTATTCTATTATTTTTTCCTCATGCTCGGTAAATGTTCCATCAACACTTATCGCTACTTTATCGCTGCTTATCGCTACTTTTTTTTGTAGCGATAAAGTCAATATTGTCCGATCCGGTCCATACTGTTCCTCAACCTCCGGTTCCTTCCAGCCTTCCTGCTCCCAGACAGCGAAAATATCCGGCACACCGCTCCCCGCTCTCTCGCCAATTCCGATCAGGTTAAACATTTTCATCAGTGCCTTATTCCTTGGATCAGAAATCCCGCCTTTCAGCATCTGTCGTTTCCCGGTTCTGACATACCCCGGATTTTCCATTATAATGGAATCCTGCTCCTTTTTAATCACAACGCCTCTCGGCACATAAAAATCTGCATTTACCAGGCAATTCGCTAGAGCTTC
>CANRIR010000005.1 GCA_947630735.1 uncultured Marvinbryantia sp. | reverse complement strand
GGTTGTTCCCATTACATGATTAGGTGTCGTGTCAATATTTATTTTTTTAGCCACCCCAGTGATGGCTTGTTTGCCATACAATTTACTTTTTCTCTATCCGTTACCTCTATGTTTCAAACTTCATTCTTCTTTCGTTATAAGTAATTCCGGCGGTTACAAAATAAACTTGCATATAACAAGAAAAGAAAACTCTTCCGATGTAAGGAATACCCCCACCGTGGCCAAATAACACCAGAATCATACAAAAGCCCTTTACCGCGTCAATGTATTTTTTCCGATGACTAGTTGTCAATGCTTCGTCCATATTTCAATTCCCCATAGAATTATGCAAAAAATCTTCATACGCAAGCTGGATCCCATCCTCAAGCTCGGTTTTGTATGTCCAGCCAAGATTAGCTGCTTTGCTAACATCTAAAAGTTTCTTAGGCATTCCATTTGGTTTAGATGTATCCCAACTAATTTTTCCGTTATATCCAACAATTCCAGCAACCAATTCAGTAAGTTCTTTTATTGTGACATCCCTGCCTGATCCTATATTAACTGTCTCGCTTCCATCATAATGATTCATGAAATATACGCTGGCATCTGCCAAATCATCAGCATATAAAAACTCTCTATATGCAGAACCGTCTCCCCAACACGTTACTTCACCGTAATTATTCTTTTTTGCCTCATGAAACCGCCGTATCATTGCCGGCATGACATGGGATGTTTCTTTGCTATAGTTATCGTTTATTCCATAGATATTGCATGGCATAATTGAAATATATCCCGTACCATACTGACGGTTAAGGTATTCACAGTATCTTAATCCCGCAATCTTTGCTAAAGCGTATGCTTCATTCGTAGGTTCAAGCGAACCAGTTAAAAGATATTCTTCTTTCATTGGCTGACTGGAAAGTCTCGGGTAAATGCAGGATGACCCTATGAACTCAATCTTTTTTACTCCATTTTTCCACGCAGCATTAATTACATTAAATTCAAGAAGTATATTGTCATACATAAAATCAGCTGGGTGAATTGAATTTGTGCCTATTCCACCGACTTTTGCTGCTGCTAAAAATACATACTCCGGCTTTTCATCCTCAAAGAACCTTTCAACGTCTGCTTGCCTGCAAAGGTCAAGCTCCGCATGGGTTCTTGTGATAATGTTTGTATAACCCTGTTTTTCAAGCTCCCTGACTATTGCAGAGCCGACCATTCCACGGTGTCCTGCGACATAGATTTTTGAATTTTTCTGCATATTCTTTTCCCCACACAATTATTTAAAAAGTTCCAATAAAGTGTTAATCTCGTAATCAAGCTCCTCTTTTTTGAGCCCATGGTGGCAGCCGATGTAAAAACCGTTGTTGTCTATATACTCGGCGTTTGGATAATCTTTTTCAATGTCGCCAAAAATTTCCTTATAAATAGGCTGGTTCAGAAGCGGCAGCATCGGCCTTGTCTCAATGTTCTTTGACTCAAGGTATTTTATGATCTCATCCTTGTGCTTCGGACTTTCAGGCTTCACAAGAATCGGGAACATCATGTATGTGTGCTCAATGTTTTCCGGGTGTCTTGGAAGCTGTATGTATTTCTCAACCGGTTCAAGGCCCTTGATGAGATAATCCGCGTTTTTATGTCTTGCCCCCATAATCTCGTCAACCCTTTCAAGCTGGCCAAGCCCAAGCGCGCCCTCAAGTTCGCCGACACGGTAACTGTATCCAAGGCGCACAAAAGTAAATCTTCTGTCCATATCCGTTTTAAGGCGCTTCGGGCAAACCTGGTTTGCATCGGAGGCTATGCACCTCTCACAGGTGCATGCCCTCCCATGGGCGACAAGTGAGCGCAGTATCTCGGACAGTTCCGGGTCGTTTGTACACATAACCCCGCCGACGCCGGTCGTTAAGGTGTGCGCAACGTAGGTGCTGCAGGCCATGATGTCGCTGAAGCTGCCAACAGTTTTGCCGTTGATTCTCGCAAAATGAGCCTCTGCACAGTCCTCAATGATCCTAAGGCCATGCCTCTTTGCAATCTCGCTGATTCTATCCATCTCGCATGGCATACCGAAACAGTGAACGGGAATAATGCACCTTGTCTTGTCCGTGATATGCTTTTCAATCTCATCCGGATCCATGTTGTAGGATTTGATGTCCACATCCACGAACACAGGTTTCAATCCAGCATGGAGAACCGAGTTTGATGTCGCAATGAAAGTAATTGCGGGAACAAGTATCTCGGCATCCTCCTCCCACTCATACTTCTCTTTGAGGGCAAGTATGGCAAGATGCAGGGCGCTTGTGCCGCTGTTGCACATTACCCCATACTTGTGCCCATGCATATTTGCAAACATTTTTTCAAACTTTGCTACATATTTCCCTTGTGAAAGTCTCTGGCTGTCAAGAGCATCCATCACATATTTCTTTTCAATTTCTGTAACGGAAGCATAGCCCACCCCGATTTTATCCATTTTGTTCTTCCCCCTTCAATTCTGCTTTTTCGAATCTAAAATGGCTTTCTCACACTTTGCGAGCTCCCTGTCATGTTCAGACATAATCCTGATAAGCTCCTCATAGCTTGTCTTCTGCGGATTCCATCCCAGTATCGTCTTCGCCTTAGCCGGGTTGCCCAAAAGGTTGTCCACATCAGTCGGCCTGAACCATGCAGGGTTCACGCAGACAAGCATTTTGCCGGTCTTGTCATCATAACCTTTTTCGTCAAGACCGCTCCCCTCCCAACGGATATGTATGCCATTTGCGTCAAACGCTTTCTCAGTAAAATCACGAACTGTATGCTGAATGCCGGTCGCGATGACAAAATCATCCGGCTTGTCCTGCTGCAGGATCAGCCACATGCATTCGACATAGTCTTTCGCATAACCCCAATCCCTAAGGCTGTCGAGGTTCCCGAGTTCCAGATGATCCTGCAGGCCCTCTGCGATCCGCCCTGCCGCAATCGTAATCTTCCGGGTTACAAAATTCTCCCCGCGGCGTTCAGATTCATGGTTGAAAAGGATCCCGTTACAGGCGAACATTCCATAAGCCTCGCGGTACTCCTTCGTGATCCAGAAGCCATATTGCTTTGCGACGGCATAAGGACTATATGGGTGAAACGGTGTTGTTTCTGACTGTGGAACCTCCTCCACTCTGCCATAGAGTTCGGAAGTCGAAGCCTGATAGACTTTCGTTTTCTTTGTGAGGCCAAGTATCCGAACGGACTCAAGAATACGCAGTGTGCCGAGTGCATCAACGTCTCCGGAATATTCTGGGACATCAAAGGACACCTGAACATGAGACTGCGCAGCTAGGTTGTAGATTTCGTCCGGTCGTACCTCGCCGATTATGCGGATTAGCGATGAACTGTCCGCCAGGTCGCCGTCATGGAGTTTGAGCCTGCCCTTGATGTGATCGATTCGGCTGGTGTTCGAGATAGATACGCGGCGTGTGATGCCATGTACCTCATAATCTTTTTCAAGTAAAAATTCGGCAAGGTAGCTGCCGTCCTGGCCGGTAATGCCGGTAATTAATGCCTTTTTCATAGGTTGAGACCTCACTTCCCTCGTTTTATTTTATCCTCAACAATCCTAAACAGATTTTTGAAATACTCACACATATCCTTAAAATGCGGATTGCGGAAATATATAAGCAGGTTAATTGCAAGCGGAATTATTCCCCATATCGAAAATCTGAGTAGAATACCGATAAATGTTACCGGCATACTTCTTGTTAACATGTACACCGTTACTCCCTCAAAAAGTACAACCCCAAAAAGTCCTGCATGTTTCAGAAAGTACTTTTTAACTGATTGTCCGAAAAAACCACCTACTACAAACCTGATTCTACCATAGGCGATAGGGAGGAAAGCTACCAATGTACCAATCTGAACGCCAGTCACACCAAGGGGCTTTGCAAGTGCTATGGAAACAATAATATTTAAAATCGCCGACAAAAGCATACAGTTTCTATCTTGCCTATAATTACCGAAAACACTTCGATATTTGTATACAATTTCCCAGACGGATAATAAATAGATCGTCAGAGAATACGCCATAACAAAGGAATACGGCAGGAGATACTTCGTATTGCCGAGCCAGACCTGAATAGCAGGTTGGAAGAATACGAGGAAACCAACACTAATATAACTTGCAAAAAAGAAACTAAAAACATCGAACATCTCGAACTGTTTCCACAGATCTTCCTTGTTACGATCACTATAGACGATATTACCGATTGCTGCCTGAACTGGATTCAGCAATCGATAAAACAAAATATTTAAGACACCCCTTTGTAAAATAAAATAGTTTCCATATAATGCAACATATTTTATCCCACAGATTGCAGAAATTACGATATTATCCGTGCCGCCATAGACTGCGTAAGAAATCTTGTGCACCAAGAAGTTCCTGATATCGGGAATCATGTTGCGCTTTTGAATATCCTCTCGAGTTATCTTGTACTTTTTCTTCAGATATGGGTAATCTTTATTTGATTTCAGCATTATAAGGACGTTCGCGAAAAACGTAATGGAAAGCTGAATCACGAGGTATAACAGATAATTTTTGAAGATTACAAGCAGTCCAAGTTGGATTATTTGTACGATTATATTCGCAAACAGATCTATCTCAACTGTCACATATTCCTTTTGATCAGCAGCATAAATTGTGCGCCTGTATGATAAAAAATATCCCGCTATAATGCTTGCTAGTTGCAAAAAATATACGATGTAGAGATAACCTATGCTGCGATTCGAATCCTTGACAATATACGGAACAAAAATGCAAGCAACAAACCCCATAACGGTCACAACTACCGCAATGATACGATATACCCATTTGTATAAGTACATTAGTTTACCGATTTCCTGTTTATTGTCTGTTACGATTTCACGGTAAAGATGGAACGAAATAATTCCACTAATGCCTAATTCCGCAACCGAAAGAATCGAAAATATGTTCCCGAAGACGCTCTGATAACCGAGGTATTCGATATCTAAAAACATCACAAATACACGTCGGTTAATAAACTGAAACAGAAGCGTCAGAATCTGACCGATGACCGAAATTACACCATTTTTAAGGGTTTTGAATGAACTCATATGACTTCAACCTTATACATCTATTTTGATCCATTCAGGACAAGCGAATGGAATGCTGCCCTCTAACACCCCAATGTTAGGCGCTATTACTATCTTTTCAGGCGTTCTGTTTAAGAATGCACCCCAGAAAGAAAACGTGCTGTTTGATATAATATTGTTCTTGCAATTACTCATAAGTTGCATATCCCTAAAGCTGTCCTGTCCTTCATTGCCCTCTACTATTTCATAATTTATCTTGCCATCAAATAACTTTCGGCAATAATCATAATCATTAGAAAAAACAAAAAATTTTGGATAGTTTACTTTTTTGTTAATTATGTCTATTGCTTTTATGTAGTAATTATCAGTTGTCAGTAAATACCCTAGTTTTACATAGTCCCCTCGTCGCACATGAATGCTTACCGAATTACTATCTAATATTCTTTTAAGATATTCTAAGTTTTTTTCACTCATACCATCTCTAAATTCAAAGTCCCGAATCAATATATCTTCAATACCGACAAGATACTCGTAATTTGCCCATACACCTTCAAAATAATAATTACTCAGAGTACTCAAATTATATATTTCAGGATAAAAGTGTGTAAAATCGTCCTGTAAAATATATGTGCTTTTATGACCACGAACATAGTTAACAATTTTAGATAAAGGGGAAAAAAAAGAATATAATGGACCATTCTCAGGATATAAATCAGATAACCCCATCACTGTTTTCCAGGTGCATTCTTTAACATGGATGTTGAATGCATTTTCCAGACAATAATCTACAAAGTCATATTTTTTTGATGGCGCATTTGCAATATACCCTCTTATAATGTTCGCTGGATAATGTTTTTCAAGCTGTTTTAATAAAGCATATTCAAACATTTGATTTCCTAATCCTTGCCAAAATTTAACTACAAACATCACTTATGACCTCACTTATTCTGAAACATAGGGGAAAATAATTAATAAAATCAATGGCTTTGTCCTTATAATATTAAAAATCGTATTTTTTATTTCAACCTGGCCAGTTTTACAGTATTATTATTTATATTAATTTTCAAATAATTTATATTTTCAAACAAAAAATAGTGTTTTATAGATTTACTTATTAGTGTTCTTTTTTAAGAGTACAAAAGCGTATAAATGTCTAATGCGTCGCTCTTATGATTTTTAGAAAAAGGGTAATTTATAGCATTTTGCAACTTTTCATTGTTACACACAAATACCATTGCTTCGTTATCTCTGTACAAAATTCCGCCCAAATCAATGAAAGAGTGATTGAAATTGTAAATATTAATATTCTCAAGTATAAAATCTCTGACACTTACAGGATTGTACGAACAAATATTATAAATCTCATATAGCGTATAGTTCGCCTCTGTCAGAGTAATAACTGCTTTAGCCACGTTTTTTACATTTACAAAATCCTGTATCTGTTTACCTGCTGTCGTCTTTACAACTTCGATATGTATCATTACTCAATATTCTTAAAATTCCACTAGCACGTGATATGTAAACCGGAAAATTCTTGTTAAAATATTCTCTATATTTCTAAAATAATGTATATTTTCATATCTACGAGCATATTTTTCACATTTCTCTTTGGTTATATCTGTTGATGCATGATCTGATATAATTATCTCAATTTTTCCAGCTTTAAACTCATTTTGAATAACTATAGTCTCAATTGATTTTTGTAAATACTCACATCTATTATATGTTGTAATACAAATTAAAGTTAATGGTTGCAATTATATGTATCTCCATCTTTATTTCCGAAAATCATAGTAATTTATGTAGAAACAAACATACAATGAATGGTGTATCAACTTACGACTCCAATCTTTTTTTATTGTGAACACTATCATCAAATAGCATGGTTGCAACATATCCAAATATGATAAAATTAGCCCCTGTATTTGTAACTGGAAGAAGCTTAAACATGTAAAGAAAGAATACAGTTATAAAACCTATTGCAATGCTCTTGTTTAATTTTTCATTTGAACTTCTGTAACATGTGATGAATAAATTCAAATAACCCCAAAACAATAAGATTGTACCAATAATGCCATACTCCCATATGCATCCTACATAACCTGATTCAATCCCAAAATCGATAATTTGTTCTGCACTTCCTCCCGCCCCGAATAGAACATCTTCGGGCCAAATAAAGTTTTGATCCAAAATTTTAGCGAAAGTACCCGCCTTTTCACCCTTGAACAAAAGAGTGATTGAATTATATCCATTTATAACCCACTGTCTAGTCTCCTTAGGCAATGAATTCATAACTATAGAAGCAATCAACACTACAACTGTTATGATTACAATAATCTTCAATATTCTCTTAAAATAATCTATCTTTATATAAGGTAGAATGCTCATAATAATTGCTGTGATTCCCAATAGCAATCCTGACCTTGTATTATACAATACTATAAACAGTAAAGCGAATGACGATATTATGTAGGTTATCCTATTTTTGAACATACCATATGAAAATACTATACATATTATAAGCGCCATAATATACCCAAGACCATCGAAAAGATTTCCAGCGAACCCATAGCTACGATATGAATATTGTGTAAGTGCAATATATATGTATTTACTATCAGTGTTCTTTAAAGTCATATTATTAAAGTATAGTCGAATTTGTGGGAATGTAATAGCCAAAATCACACAAAGTAGCTGCAAATAGCCAGCCCCAAAAAACAACTTATTAATACTATATGAACTATAGTTCAAATCTACCCGTAGATAATAAAAATATGCCACAGCTATAATCACTCGTAACATTATAAATAATAGGCGCACTATGTTAGAAACAAATATTTCGGACATCGTCTGTATATATATCGTTCTGCACAACTGTGATAATATATAATATATAATAAATGGGACAAATGATAATAATATATTTTTGATTTTTCTATTCCTGTGGATTATTAATTTCCCTCTAGAAATCACTTTTGCCAGTATAAAAACTAATATCACGCAATCAAGTATCAAAACCGTAGATATTTTAAAAATTGCTGGTTGAAATAAGTAGAAAAACACTATCAATATATTGATAATCATTCTGACATCTAACTTTTTTAGTTTCACAAACACTCTCCCATTTCATTATTAGTAGTACGTATTTCTTAAATTATTAAGTATATTATCTTATTTTTTTGCCAAATACCTATAAGCTCAAAATAATATACTTTCTATAAAAGTTTCCATTATTCATTATTTACATATTTCATCAATAAGCTGAATTAAACTATGGCATAAAACATCTATGCCATCTTCTTTCAAATAGTTTTCATTGACCTCTATTTCGGATTCTTCTGGGAACTTTTCACATATATTTTCTAATGTTTTGGCTATATTAGATGGGGAGTAATCTGATAAGGATATTATATTTCCATTAAAATTCGACAAATCTTTATTTTCAAATGTATTGGTAATTGTTTTTACTCCAAAAGTAGACATCTCTAAAGGCGGGTATGAAGGATGTGGAGAAATCATCAATGATATACCAACGTATGAGGTACTCATATAATTAGCGTAATCTTCTAATGTCACTTTCCCTTTAGACTTAATTATATTATTTGGTAATTTGATATCCTCAAATTCCTCTCCTAATGAGATTATGCTCCACTCCTTTGCTTTTGAATATTCCTTCGACCAAATTACCAATGCATATCTAATTAATTCAAATGCATTACGTGGTTCACTTGGTCTTCCATATATAAGAATCCTCTTTTTGCGATTTTTATTTATCTCATTTTTTAGCAGACAATCCTTCAACACAGGATTCAAAACTGGTGTAAATTCATACTCTTTATCAAAACGATAACCATGCTTGACAAAATATTGATGTAATTCATGCGAATTGAAAACTGCAATCGAAGAACTATATATTTTATATGTCATTTCTGCTAGTGCATATTCTGTTGTCCACGGAAAGAAACCTGGTTCAAAGTCTTGTATTAGATAAAAAAACCTTCTGTCATTTAATTTGAATGTCTGTTTCTGCCATTTGCATATATCTTGAATAGCGTACGCAGTTTTCCAACTAGTCATCACAAAGAAATCATTGATTCTTATTGGTAAAACTATTGATTGACTAAGAAATACTTCTTCTATTTCATTTTCTCCATTTTCTTCAATCTTATAGATAAATCTTGGATCGTTTGTTTCTTGACTTACAATTATAATCCTAGCATCGAATCTTTCACCATATAATTTAGTGAATATTCTAATAGCTGTATTAATTCCTGCAAAAACTTTTGTTCTCCGTAAAGTTGGGAGTACTAAATTTATTCTTATTTTCTTGTTTTTGTCTACGCATCCGTCTGGAATAGGAATTTTGTCAATTTTAAACGACCTCTTGGTCTCAAGAGTTTTAATTTTTCGATATATTGGAAGCAAAAATTTATTCATTTTTGCCATATCTATCACACTGTATTTGATTCCTGTTAAATTCATTATTAATCTCACCTCAAAAATTTTTTTCTTAAACGTAATTTGTAAGTACTTTCAGAATAAACAACAATCTATTTTCTCCAGTAGCTCTGCATATATCTTTAAATTTAATAAGCTCAATCTTCCCTTGTAAACTCTCTTTGTAGTTAGCAATCCTTTGAAGTATGATTTCCTTATCTAAGCATATATTTGAGTAGTTATTTAATATATATTTACAAGTTCTGCTTCTAAGATTTTTAATTTTTGATTTTCCATCTACACTGGCAAAAATCCTTTTCACTCTCTCCGGAATTCCTATTTTCTTTAATCCTACTACATTTTTTTCATGTATTCTGTAAAGTATGTATGAATTAGAGTCATAGACCACACGACCTTGCAACATGCATATAATAAACACCCATGAATCGTGAAGTCTATGCTCAATTATATCTTTTGGGGGGAATTGACCCGAAGTCAAGTATTTTGCTAACGCCCCATTAAATACCATTGTGCATCCGGATAGTAAATTCATTGTAATATGCCCCTCAAAAGATAAATCCGGTGTATCAGAAAAACGTAATCCTTTTTGAACTCCATTTTCATATATTATTTGATTTGAACAGTATAATACCGGACTTACATCATTTTCAATAAATGATATTGCTTTAATTAATTTCTCAGATAACCAAATGTCGTCTTGATCAGCAAATGCATAATATTGATATTCTCTTTTACTCACGTAGTACAAAAGAGACATAAAACTTTGTCCAGAGCCCAGTCTTTTCCCATCTGTTAAGTTAATGATAGTTTTTCCTCTTTCTATATACGAATGAATTATATCCATTGTTGTATCAGTCGATCCATCATCTCTTATATATAAATCAAGCAAAACATCTACTTGAGAAAAAATACTGTCAAGTTGCTCTTTTATATATTTTTCTCCATTATAGGTACTCATTAACACCGCCACTTTCGGCAATTTAACTTTTTCTTGCATGTCTATTCCACTCTTTATAGATAATCTATTATTTCTTGACATTAGATATTGTAATTGATTTTTTAACACAATCATCTATCATCTTCCATATGATATCACACACATTATATTTTTAGTTGTTATAATTTCTATTCTTCCTTATTTACTACATCATTTATGTATTACTAATCAATTTCCAACTTCTATTCGCTTTACTATATGTGTTTCTCGATTGGATTTGTCAGGAACTTTCATATAATCTCCATATCTAAATGCAAGATAACTTTTTGGTTTGTGTATAATTTTTGTTTCAACCCCACAATAATCACAATCCATAAAAGGATAGTAATAATCTACAGGAACAATCTCATCAAAATATAATAATTTTCCATTATACACAGTCCCATATTCTGTTTTTTTCTTATATATCGGTGCCCGATCATACAATTTATACCAAGTTTGTAGTGGAATAATACTAAATAATGTTCCTATAATCGCTCGAAGAAAAATATTTACACGTCCTATAAAGGTTTTTTTCATTTCATTTTTGAGTTCGCTGCTAAAATTTTCTTTAAAATCAATACTTCCTAATGCTACAATTATAAAAGTACACCATAGGTTCTTTAACTTTCGATGAAAAATATTATCAGGAACATAGTCAAACGGCATAACGTCAATAAAAATCTTCTTTTGGACAGTATTTTTGGGGAATGCTTGTTCCATTACTGAATCCATTTTATAAATTTTCATGCAGCGATAATCAGCACCTTCTTTACAACCGGGTCCACGCAATAGATACTTCTCACTTAATCCTGATTTATAAAATTCATTTTTAAATCTGTCATAATCCTCCCTCATCATTACTAAATCTATATCATCATCCCATGGGATAAAACCATTGTGTCTTATCTTCCCCAAGACATTGCCTCCTGTAAGAGCATAATTAATATTGCTCTTTCGACATGCTATATCAATATCCTTTAGCATTTCGAGAAGGCATGCTTGTAATGCTCGTATTCCTTCATCGTCCAATTCTATATATTCATCTACATGCTTTTTAAGGTAGTTATGAGCAACTGTATCAACTGAAAATTTTTTATAAACATCATATATAAATCCCATGGACCTTTTATCCTCACCTCTTTTAAAGAACCTTGTCAATACCATTTAGCAATTTTCATTGGTACACTTACGCCACGTATAGGAGGCTGGAAATCTATGCTCCTCCCCTGCAATTTTCAGACGCTTTCCTGCGAAATATTCAAATTCACCAATAACTTTGTGAGAAACACAAACGGCTACTGAATTAGGCGGAATGTCCTTGTTCACAAGACTTTCTGTACCAATAATGCAATTTTCTCCTATTCTCACATCATAAAGAATAACTGTGTTTGTTCCAATAAAAACGTTATCTATAATCTCCATACAATCAATCTTCTCTGAAACTCTTTTCCTTCGTCCACCAGACCTAAGATATTCATTAATCACATTATCTGAAATATCATGTGTACTAAACTCCCATAGCAAGACTCACATTGTTATGTATACGAATCAAATTTGGATATGAAGGAATCTTACGAAGAGAATCGAATATCTTCTAGCCCATCAATCCAAATATTTTGTTTTCCTAAAAGTATGCAGCATGCTGCGGGGCAATTCCCCTCAAATTCAACGCAACGGTTTGAAACAGCTTTTTCCAATTTATATATATTCCTCAAATATACTCCCCGGCCGTCAGTTTAAATGTCGATCCTGTCATCATTGCCGAAGCATCAGACATCAAATAAATCAACGCTTCCATATAATCATTTCGTTCACACATACGGCCCATTGGAAGAATATCTGCAGCACGTTTTCTTAACTCAGCTTCGCTCTCACCCTGGCTGAATCTCAAACTTACCTCGCCTTCTGTTGGCGTCCACCCGAGAGTCAAATAATTGCATCTAATCTGTTCAGTGGCGTATTGATGGGCTATGTGCTCATTTAAGATGCGCAAAACACCCTTTGTCATCGCATAAGCCGCTCTATCCTTCTGACCTCCCCAAGCATGTGCAGAACCAGTAAGGACAATGCTTCCCCCACCATTCATTCGCATGTATTTAACAGCAACTTGACAGCAGAAGAATGCTGCTTTATAATTTACATTCGTAACCCAGTCGAATGTCTCCTCATCACAGGTATCCAGCGGACTTATTGGTGTCACACCAGCATAATTAAAGAAGCCATCGATTTTCCCGAACTTTTCGAAACCAGCATCGAACAGATGCTTACAGTCCTCAACCTTCAGAAGATCAGTATGAACAAAGAGTCCTTCAGAACCAAATATCTTTATATTCCTAACTGCTTCTTTGCCGGCCTTTTCATCACGGCCGCCGATAACTACCTTAGCACCTTCACGACCAGCCACCTCAGCGAAAGCACGGCCTACCCCCTTAGTACCACCTGATATAACAATGACCTTGTCTTTTAACCGCTCGTATTCCATCCTCATACCCTTCCTTTCAATAAGTCACAAATGAGGTCACCGGAGTTCCAAAGCCTTGTTCACATCAAATCCCTTTAGGAGCATGTTTTTCCCATTTTCATCTAACACTTTGACTGTATTCATGTAGTATTTCAGCGCATCTGCCAATTCCATCTTGCTATTGCAGACAAAATACATTCTCGTCAGCACCTGCTTCTCATTCCCAATCCACTCAGGTATTACCACATCTCCTTCGTAGAGTCTTTGAATGTTTGCTACTACTCTTTTATCCTTATCCAGTTCATCAAGACCGATAATCTTAGCAATCTTACCCTCTTTCAACAAAAACCAAAGTGTGGCTGCCCACTTACCACGGAGTTTAGTATCATCTTTAGTCTTAAGGTCAATATCACCCTCAGAGCCAGTTAGAGCATAACAAATCAACATCTCTCGCTGGTCAAAATCATGGATGGCTTTCATAAGAAGATGAGGAGCCTCACCTTGGAGACGGAAACCTGTATCATATACATAGAACTCACCATTCTCATAGAAACCGGAGAGCATCAAGACACCATTTTTAATTCCAATCTCTTTAAACATTCTCAACGCATTCGGATGCATGCGTTCAAAGTACTCGTCCAAATGTTTGGAAGGATACGTACCGCCAAGACAAACACGGGAAAATCCCATCTGCTCATCAGTCGTATAACGATCGTAGATGCAGGAAGCAGAGCAATATCCATCCTTGAAAGTATAATACATACCCATGTCATCACACTGCATATAACGTTCAACAATGAACCGTTTAGAATGGCTATTCTCGAGAGCAACTTTTACACCTTTTCGAAGCTCTTCTTCGTTATGAGCGACTGTCATACCGACACCGCCGCCATTGTCAACAGGTTTTACCATTACAGGGTATACAATCTTGTCTAAATCCTCTCGCTTCATCTCTGCATCAAGATAGAACTCTGGAATTCCGTGAACGCCATAACGCTCACATGTGGCCTTGAACACATCCTTGAAAGCAAAAACATCAACGATTTCTTGTGTAGCATAACAAGGAAGATTAAGAGCCTCACATACCTTACAGTACATTGGAACAAGTATGTCAGCGACACCTACAAGTACACCGTCAACTTTTTCTTCTGTAGCAATTTTGATAACTGCACCGGTATCCAGCCCTTCATATGTATAGGCCTTCCATGCATGTGCTTTTGCCGGATCAGTATCACGGGCAGAAGCAACTATAGTCTTAATACCCCAGCTATTGGCAATATCAACCAACGGGATAGTCTCAGGGTTTCCGCCAAGGATCAATAATTTCTTATCTTCAAATTTGCTCTTCATTTTTCTATCCTTTCTAACGCCCTTGCGTTGTCCTCAAAACCTATACTCTTCACCCTGATGCATCATTAGCATTGGAAGTTTCTTTTCTGTCATCACCTCATAGAATCGCTTTATATCCCCACCGTGTGATGCAAACATTCCATAATGGCAAGGGATAGTAATGGTGGGTTTAAGGTTTTCGGCGAGTCTAGCAGTATCATCGGAATTCATATTGCCATACATTCCGTTTATGGGGGAAATAAGAACATCCAGTGGCTGTGGAATTTCCCCAATCCTGTCAAGTCGTAAACAACTGTCTCCGACTTCATAGATTGTCTTCCCATCAACCTTTACCACCACTCCAACCGCATCTGTAACACTAGCCCCATGATCGCAGTGTACAAAAGTGATATCAAAATCTCCAGCAATATAATGATCTCCGGGGGCAACATACGTGATGGATGAACTATAGTACTCCATCTGAAGTTGATGGATAAGTTTTTCACAGTCCACGGAACAAAACAGTTTGCTACCATTACTTACCATCTCAGGCACAGCATCAATATCAAAATGATCCAGATGTGAGTGTGTACAAATGACATAATCGAATATCAATGTGTAGGGATCAAGAATCTGTGGAAGCAAGCGCTTGAAACCTTTATGTCCTTCCAGTCGCTCTACACAGTTAGATAAGTAAAAATCTATCGCCAAAAGTTGCCCAGATGAACTCTTAACAATAAATCCGGCCTGTCCAGTTGCGAATAAACACGGTGCAGGAGTTGTTAGTACTTTTGTTGCAAAGTCAACCATGAAAACTAATGCCTCTCTTTCTTTTTGCTTCCTCTGCTTTAATTGCATCCACATCAAGAAAACGGTTTAATAATTCTTCTCTTTCTTCTAATACATTCGGTTTCAGTATTTTTTTCTGACTTACACCCAAATTTATAAGTCTTTTCTCAACCTTCATTGCAACTAATTCGTCTATAGCAGCTATCAGGATATAGTCAAAGGAAAGAGATGAAACAGATTGAACCGGATCAACATTAAGGCAGCACCGTCGATATTCCCAATAATCATCATCGATCCAGGCAACAACATTGCAATGCTCAGTCTCTCTAAATCTATTAACCAACTGCTGTCCAAAAGTTCCAGCACTGTAGATAACTACGTCTTTACCATAATAAACAGTATCAAAAATGGAAAAATGATGCTGTGGAAGTCTCCCTCCAGATCTCATTATAGCAATAGAGAGGACATAGTTAATAACCTGCGATTGTATTTTAAGATCAGTCTTTGTATTTGACGCCCACCTCATCATGTAGTTGTACAGGTATAGTAATTTCTGTGCCTCAAAGCTATAACCAGCACTTTGCTTTAACATTGAATCCTCCCGCTGCCGATAGTGGTAAGCTACGTTCTCAATCACAGCAACACGGGAACAATTCAGCAAAGCCGGATAGGTAACCGCTCCATCCTCTCCTATGCTAATTCTGTTATCTACAGTTAACTGAGAAGCTAGCAAAACCTCTACCTTAAAAAGTTTGTTCCATACATAAGATGAGATCCCAGGACGATAGTAGGAGCCATAGGAAATCATGTTCTGCCAAAGCCACTTCAACATCTCTCCTTTATAGATTCCGAAAGAGATAGAATTTGTGAAATACTCTGACTTGCAGAACAAATCACGGGTAAACCCTGCGCAAACTATATCGGCGTCACTTGATTCTGCCGCAGTATAAAGCCCTTCAATAAATCCAGGCTCTATCCAGTCATCTCCATCAACGTAGCTGACATAGGTACCATTTGATTGTCGAAGACCTGCCTTACGGGCTGATACAAGTCCACCATTTTGTTTATGGATTACCTTGATTCGACTATCCTTGGCAGCATATAAATCACAAATCTTTGGGCATCTATCCTTTCCTCCATCATCTACAAGAATAATTTCAAGGTTTTGATATGTTTGATTAATAATACTTTCTATGCATATGCCTACATAACGGTCAATCATGTAAATCGGCACTACTACACTTATCAATGGCTTCTCCATGTTCATCCCCTACTCCGTTTATTTCCTTCCTGCTTCCTCTGGTGCTCTCCCAACAATAGCACAGTAATCCCGAAAATCCTCCATTGTTGCCGAAGTCTCTGAGCTTATACCTTCTCGCATGAGTACCTTAACAATTGTTTCAAGGACAATTTTCAAATCTCCCAAAAATGTGATATGGGATGCATAGTCCAAATCCATCTGAAGCTTATCGTCCCAGCTTACTTTGTTTCTCCCATGCACCTGCGCATATCCAGTAAGACCAGGACGTATATCATGCCGATAATGTTGTTCCACTGTATAATAAGGAAGATACTTTACCAAGAGAGGTCTCGGTCCCACTATTGCCATATCTCCCTTGATGATGTTTAATAATTCAGGAAGTTCATCAAGCGAAGTTGAACGTAGTTTTTTCCCAAAAGGCGTAAGCCTAACTTCATCAGGTAATAACTCACCGTTTTCATCCTTCTCATCAGTCATCGTCCGGAACTTAAGAAGCTTGAAGATTTTCTCATTTTTACCAGGTCGATCCTGAGAAAACAAGACGGGACATCCAAGTTTCCTACGGACAAGCAATGCGATAATACCAAGTACCGGGAAAAGAACAATAACCGCACATGTGGCTAAGAAGCAGTCCAAAGGCGCTTTTATGAACTTTTCATATGGACCATAAGGTTCATGAGTAGTTCTCATAGTTCTTAATGCCTTTCAAATTATATAGTCTTGATTCTATTCGATCCATAAAATCAGTCTTCTGAACTAATTCCATTAATCATCCTTTTATACATTTCTTTAAGACCAACTTCAGCTTTCCATCCCATTTTCATCATTTTTGTTGTGTCCAAATTCATATATATTGTTTTACTATATCCTAGTTTCTCAATATCATCCGTCAAATCGAAAAGCACCTTTATCTCACCACTGGCGATTTCATCTGCCACCAATTGAGCCATATCTTTAATTGAACAGTATGTGTCTGAATTAGCAATAGTATATGCCTGTCCCGGATCTGCATTTAAAATAGCTAAAAGTATTGCAGATACTGCATCCGCTGTATACAAATAAGGACGTTCCGTTAATCCAGGTGTCTTCAATACTATATCTTTCTTCTCAATTGCGCACCTCATAAACTGAGCAAATACTCTCCCATCGTCGTATTTAACACCAGGTCCAAATGTCTGTGTCGCACGAAGAACTACTATCGGAATTCCATACTGTGTGTAATAGCTGTTGCATAATGCTTCACAAGCAATCTTTGCAAGTGGGTAGCTATTTCGAGAATTCATGGTCTCAAAAGCTCCAAGCTCATCTTCCTTTACCATGTGACCTTTCTTTGGAAAACCGTAAACTTCCATTGTTGACAATCCCACGAATTTCTTTACGGGATGTGTTACTGTCCAGTCCAAGAGTGCTCTATAACCTTCAATATTGGACAGTATTGTATCTGCTGGTTTTTCTGTAAAAAACTTTGAACTGGTTGGGCTTGCAAGATGAACGATATAATCCACAGGTTCGTCTATTTCTAACTTCGTTCCAAGTTCATAAAAATTAATTTTGACTTCA
The DNA here is from genome assembly GCA_947630735.1 of uncultured Marvinbryantia sp. GTDB lineage: Bacteria > Bacillota > Clostridia > Lachnospirales > Lachnospiraceae > Marvinbryantia. Next base: position 64,043 of record CANRIR010000005.1, on the reverse strand, counting down.
GTCCATCTAAAGAGTTCCTTTGTAACAGACACATTTCGAACTGGAAGTATAAGCTTAATATTTAGCTTTTTCTCCTGATTGTTATAAGCAAGTGCATTAACTAAATTAGACCCTATTAATCCCGTTGCGCCCGTTATAATGAATGTTCTGCCTTTAAACTGAGACCAATCGATAAAGCTCAGTTCACCTATATTTTTATAATCCTCTATCTGTATTCTGTTCATTCTCAAACACCAAATATCTGCGAATTTTCCCTAATATCCATTAAAGCCCTGAATGTATAAAAATCTGTTGGTGTAGTAATTTTAATATTTTCTGCCGATCCCTCCACCATATACACATCGCGTCCGTTAATTTGCATAAGATAAGCGGTATCAATGCAATCATACATACCGGATTCTATTGCTTCTTGATGAACTTTCAACAATTCACCTAATCGAAAAGACTGCGGAGCTTTTGCCATTTGGCAATTTCTTCGGTCAATAATCTGACCAACCTTATCATCAGTTCCTCGTACTGCGATTGTTTCAATTGCCGGAGCCACTGTAATAGCAGAGCCTGCCTTCTCTACTAGTTTTATATTTTTACTAATGATGTCGTGGTCAATCATGGGTCTCACTCCGTCATGCATTAGACATATAGTGTCTTCCGGATATAACTCTGCTGCTTTCTTTATCCCCTCAAACCTTGATAGCATACCTGTCTGCCCGCCTGGAATGACTGCCTTGACTTTTTCTAAATGGAACTTATTGATTATTCCTTTGCAATAATCAATCCACTCTCGCACACAAACAACAATAATCCCATCTATTAATTCGTGGTCGTCAAAATGCTCCAAAGTATAGATAATGATGGGCTTTCCATGAAGTTCCAAAAATTGTTTTGGCTTTGTTTTCGAATTCATTCGCTGGCCTGTTCCACCAGCAAAAATAATGGCAACATTCATATTTTTATCCTCGCTATGTTTTATTATTATCTAATCCCTCATGCACATATAAAAATATTAATATATCTTCACGTTCATATTCTTCTGATTTCAATATATGTGTCTAATCACATTATATCGTCGTAAATATTGTTTAATTTGATTTTGTATTTGTATTTTGCTGACATCTTCTAAAACACCTATAGATGATATCAATAATCATATCTCGCTACTTTGACGTCATCTTATTGTCGCTTGACACACATAGCCCTCGGTTAAATATATCCGTTCCAATGTCTGCCAGGTTCTTGCTTTAGGTACACGCATTGCTGTACGCATGCCTGTATCCGTCCTTGGTGATTACCCATTCATTTGGTATACAGTTGTCAATGCATCGGCTTCCAAATCAGTCTTCCAACGCATCCAAGAATCTCCATCGGACAGCTATTTCCGGATCCACTGATATATAATTAATCCTTTTCTCCCCGCACCTGCCTGCACATAACATTCTCATTGATCAGCAGGCAGGAAAGCCAGTAATTCGGACTGCTTTTCTCTTCATATTACTCATGCAATAGTTATAACCAAACTCGTCATACTCGTACCAAGGTGCCTCCTCCCGGTTCTAAGTGCTCCACTTCCGTACCTTGTCCGTATCCGCCTTGCTGTTGGTCACAAGCATCTCGCCAGCGCTGCCAGTCACGATCTTGTTCCCGTTAAAGCTGATCGCATTGAAGTTCCCAAAGCTGCCGCACATACCGGAGACAAAGTGTCCCTCATATGGCTCCTAGGGGTTCCGCGGCATCCTCCACGATCAGCGCGCCATGCTCCCGGCGGACCTTTACAATCTCATCCATCTTAGCGGGGCGCCATAAGTTTGAAACACTCTAATATTTTAGAACAAAGAATCTCTACCATCTGTATTATTTCTATTTTCTTTGGTTTTCAAAAAAACTCCATGCATTGTCAATTTCTTCTCTAGATAAATGTGCATTGGAATTAATCGTCGGCAACTTGCCAGCTTCACGCTTCTCCCAGAACTTTTCTGTATCGCCAATCCTTCTTGCCGGGATCCCGCCATAGATACCCCCGTCTTCTAGGTCTTTAGTCACAACTGCTCCTGCGGCAATAATAACGTTTGAGCCAACTTTGACCCCACCCATAATAACAGCCTTAGCCCCAACAAATACATTGTCCCCGATTTGAATAGGGTTTACATATTCTTTTAATTTCTGCTTTTTCCCAGGCAGACAGTTGTAAATCAGGTGCGTTGCATCATGAACAATCAAACTGGCCCCAGAACTGATGTTAACATTATTTCCAATCTTAATAAGTTCCGGGCACAAGGGTATTGAATGGATCTGATAACGAACAGGCTCACCGCATTCTGCAAATATACCTTTCTTTTTAAGCCACGATCCGCGACTAGATGCCGTCATGTGGAAATTCAATTTAAACATCTGCCATAATCTATAGAAATTCATAATATTTTCCCTCAATTTATTATGCTATTTTAATACGACTCGTTATCATTTACGAACCCTGGCTTACTATATAAACATAATTCGTCGTTGCACTTCCTCCAATATTGAGCATCAATGCATTTTGTACATTCGACACCTGATATTTGCCCGCCATGCCCATAACCTGCTTGTACAAATCTAGGAACATCCTCACGCCAGACGCGCCCACGGGATGCCCGCAACCGATCAGTCCGCCACTCGGATTGATGGGCTTCTTTCCGTCAAACGCAATTAAGCCACTCTCCGTCGCCTCATATTCCCTACCTGGCTCCGTCAGTCCGAAAGCCGATATTGCAGCGTACTCGCTCGATGTGAAACAATCGTGGGTCTCAAATACATCTATATCTTCAACCGACAGTCCGCTTCTGTGGTAAGCATCTAGAACCGTCTGCCTTGTCCACGGAAGAATGTACGCCGAATTTTGCGACTCTTGCATCTTCTTATCAAACAGCATGGGAGCTATTCGGTGTCCGTACCCTTTCAAGATTGGCTTATCCTTGATCTGTCTCTCCATGACAAACTTTTCCGATGCCAATACTACTACCGCCGCTCCATCTGTCACCTGTGAACAGTCTGAAACTGCTAACCGCCCGCCGACGTATGGGTTCGTCTCCGTCCCCCGCAACTTCGCCTGTTCCTTGCTCATAAACCATTTCCGTGTTTGCGCCAAAGGATTACGCTTGGCATTGGCATAGTTGTTGACGGCGATCTGCGCCAGAGAGTCCATATATCTTGTTTCATCCAGTCTATATTTTTTGATTGTCTCATCAGCCAACCGTCCGAACAGCTTCGGAAATGGGAGGTCAATACCCTTGCTTTCCTTGTCATAGAACGCCGCACGACCCAGGAAGTCACCTCCGGCCTTGGAGTCGACGGTCTTCATTAACTCCCAACCAATCACGACGGCCACGTCATAGTCCCCAGCCCGAATTTTTGTCTGTGCCGCGTCAATGGCCACAGAGCCGGACGCACAGGCCGCCTCATATCTTGCAGAAGGAACACCATAGAACGCAGGATCCACTTCTGTGAGGAATGCACCAAGATGCCCCTGCTCTGTATATTTTTCAGCTATAAAGTTGCCCACAAAGCAGGCCACTCTATTGTCTTTGTTCAATTCCTGGATATCATCAAATGACAGCCCAGCACCGACAATCCCGTCCTCTGTGGCCTCCTTTAGAAGGGCAAGCATCGTCTTGCCTTCCTTCGTCCAGTTCCGTTCAAAATCCGTCTGGGCGCCACCGAGTATATATACTTTGTTCATTCAGTTACCTCTCAGACTTGAAATACATTCGATAATCATACTTTGAAGGTCTGACACCCGTCAGCAAATGGCCAACATCTACTTTGGTGCAAATCTCTGGCAAACGTTCACGGATCAGGGTAGACACATTCGACACAGTTGAAAGTGCCTGACACATCGCCAGCGGTGGACACCAGTTAAATCCTGCCGCCATCACATCATCCGCCGCCTCGATGGTGTCCCCCACCTCCTGTGCGGTATAGAGCGAATAGACTATGTATTTCAGCAGGAATGACAGACAAATTCCCGCTTCCTGGGACTGGTTGTTAACTAACCGTTCGAAAGCTTTCGCATAGTCTCCTTCTGAGAGGAACCTTTTCATCTCATTGGCAAATGGGAATACATATTGGATCACATCACGGTAAGTCCCAGTAGCAATATCGTAGACTGTCTGGCGTTTCAAGCCATTGTCGTAGCGGATCAGTTTATACAACCCCACTCCAGATTTCCTGCCGAGCTTTTCTTCATCGATTAGATTTTGGACAAAATCCGGCAGTGCAAAGGTTTCATGCGCAAAATCGCTTGTATTCTTATAGACATTATCGACGATAGCCTTATGCACATCGAGGCCGACAAAATCTGATGTTGCAAGCGGTGCCATAACCCGGCCCGTAAATGGGCCAAGTATCGCGTCGATATAATCAATACCGCCGCTGTCCTTATATTTCTCCGCGTACTGAAGCGTCTCATTCATAAACTGAAACCCGATCCGATTTCCAAGGAATGCAGGAGAGTCCTTGACTTCCACCACAGAGCGGAAAAGAGTCTCACTTAGATATTGTTTTAACTCATTCAGCAACACACGATCAGAGTACACCGTTGGAATCAATTCGCACAAAGGCATATTGTATGGAGGATTAAACATATGAACCCCAAAAAAACGGCTTCGGGTATCTTCTGGATAGCATTTTGCCAGCGCTGTGATGGACAAGCCAGACGTACCTGTGCAGGAGATGGCGTCTTTCTTCAGGGCTTTGCCCACCCGATGGGCGATAGCGGACTTAAGTTCCATATCCTCAGCAGAGCTCTCAAAAATCAGATCCGAGTTAGCGACACAGGATTCGAGGGACGAGAAATCTGCAGGGACCAGCTTATCTGCGATGGCGTCCGCACGCACAGATCCGACGATATGCGGGATGGTTTTCTTTACTTTCTCAATATCACGGCCGGCACAATATACCTTCGCATCACCAAAAGAGGCAAAAATGCCCGCGATATTAGCGCCCATAGTCCCAGTCGTACCGATTACAGTAACTGTGTTAATAGTTAGCATATAGATTCTCCTATACGTTTATTGAAAGCACCTGTGTACCAATTCGATGACAGTATCCTGTTCCCCCGCCGTCATCTTGTTATCACTCGGCAGGCATACCCCTCTTGCAAAGATATCCGCTCCTACATCCGCACATCCGCCTTCAATGTAGGCATTCGTCCTGGCTCTGCCATTTCCTTCTCTTGTCACAAACCCATTCATCCGATAAATCGGCTGCAGATGCATCGGCTTCCAGATCGGTCTTCCCTCCGCATTAAATGCTGCCAGCACATCCAGGATCTCCATCGGGCAGCTCTTTCCTGGTTCGCTTATATACAGGTAATCCTTCTCTCCCCGCACTTGCCTGCACATGGCGTCCTCATTGATCAGCAGGCAGGAAAGCCAGTAGTTCGGCCTGGCTTTATCCTCAAACGGGTTTACCACAACAGGCAGATCCTTGAGGCCTTCTCTATACCGCTCATAGATCGCTTTCTTCTGCGCGATGTGCTCCTCGATGTGGAGCAGATTGCCTCTCACAACCCCGGCAATGATGTTGCTCATCCGGTAGTTATATCCCAATTCCTCATGCTGGTACCAGGGCGCCGCCTCCCGGCTCTGGGTGCTCCACTTGCGCACCTTGTCCGCGTCTGCCTTGCTGTTGGTCACAAACATCCCGCCAGCGCTGCCGGTCACGATCTTGTTCCCGTTAAAGCTGATCGCATTGAAGTCCCCAAAGCTTCCGCACATGCCGGACACGTTCTGTCCGTCGTACCGCGCTCCCAAGGCTTCCGCGGCATCCTCCACGATCAGCGCGCCGTGCTCCCGGCAGATCTTTACGATCTCGTCCATCTTTGCGGGAACTCCATAAAGATGAGCCAGCACGACCAGCTTCACATCCGGGTACATCTCGAATGCCTTCTTAAGCGCCTCGGGATCCATGTTCCAGGTGTCGGCTTCCGTATCGATAAACACCGGTTCGCCGCCCTCGTATACGATGGGGTTCACACTGGCGTCAAACGTCATGTCCGAACAGAACACCCTCTGCCCGGCCAGGCTGTTCCCCGGCTCTGCGCCTGGATTGATGCGCTCCGCCGCCAGCTTCATGCACATATGCAGGGCCGCTGTCCCGCAGGACAGGCCCACTGCAAAGTCCATGCCGAGATACTCTGCGGTCATTTTTTCCAGCTCGTTGATATTCTCCCCAACGGTGCTCACCCAGTTGGTCTCGATGGCTTCCCTGACAAACGCCAGCTCCTCGCCGTGCATGGTCGGCGAAGAGAGCCATATCTTATTTTCAAAGGGAACGATTCCCGCAAAACGGGGATCTGATAACACTTCGTCTCTGTTCATGTCTCGTCATTCCTTCATCCCGCGCCCTGATAGGTCGGCACGATCTCCGCCACCAGCCCGCGCACGTCTTCCTCCCGCTCGTAGCAGGCGTTCATCAGGCTTTCCAACTGTCTCAAAAACAAGTCCACGTCAAACTTTACCGGGCAGCCGATGTAGATCAGGCGGTTGGCCGTTGTCTTCAAACCTTCCTCTGTCATCAGCTTTTCCTCATACAGCTTTTCGCCCGGGCGCAGCCCCGTGTATTCGATCCGGATGTCCTCATCCGGCTTGTAGCCCGCCAGCTTGATCAGATTGCGCGCCAGGGTGTCGATCTTCACCGGCTCGCCCATATCCAGCACAAAGATCTCGCCGCCCTTCGCGTAGGTGCCCGCCAGAAGCACCAGGCTGACCGCCTCCGGAATGGTCATAAAATAGCGGATGATGTCCGGGTGGGTCACGGTCACCGGGCCGCCCTTTTCAATCTGCCGCTTGAAGACCGGGATCACGCTGCCGTTGCTGCCCAGCACATTGCCGAAGCGCACGGCCACAAATTCGGTGTGCGCATTCTGCAGCGCTTTTTGTCTGGCTGCCTCGGCTTTGGCATCCTCCGGTCCGCTGACCGTCTCATGGGTGTACAGGCGCGGCAGCTCGTCCGCTTTTCCCTCCTTCACCTTGCGGTCGAAGGACTGGATGACCATCTCGCACAGGCGCTTGCTGGCGCCCATAATGTTGGTGGGGTTTACCGCCTTGTCCGTGCTGATCAGCACGAACCGCTCGCACCCGTTCAGCATGGCCGCGTAGGCCGTTTTGTAAGTGCCCACGGCGTTATTTTTCACCGCCTCGGCCGGACTGTCCTCCATCAGAGGCACATGCTTGTGCGCGGCCGCGTGGTACACCACCTGCGGGCGGTATTTTTCAAACACCTGGTTCACGCGGCGGCTGTCGCGCACGGAACCCACCAGCACCTGCAGGTCCAGATCCGGATAGCGGTCCCGCAGCTCCAGCTGGATATCGTAGGCGTTGTTTTCGTACACATCAAAGATGATCAATTGCTTTGGCCCGTGGGACGCGATCTGCCTGCACAGCTCCGACCCGATGGAGCCTCCGCCCCCGGTCACCAAAATGACTTTCCCGGAGAGGAAATCAAACACCTCTCCCAAGTCCACCTGCACCGGCTCGCGCCCGAGCAGATCCTCGATGGCCACTTCTCTCATGGCGCTCACCGTCACTTCCCCGGTGGCAAACTGGTACATGCCGGGCATGTTTTTCAGCTCGCACCCGGTCTCCTTGCAGATATCCAGGATATCGCGCTTTTCCCGCGCCGTGGCGCTGGGGATGGCCAGATAGATCTTGTTGATCCTGTACTTCTCCACGAATTTCGGGATATCTTCTCTGCCTCCCACTACGGGGATGCCGTCTATGTATCGGTTCCACTTGTTTGGATTATCATCCACAATGCAGACGACCCTGTCCTCGATCTCTTTGGCGCTGTTCAGATCCCGCAGGATCATGCGCCCGGCCGAGCCCGCTCCCACCAGCAGCACGCGCCCGGTCTTTTTCCGTTTGCCCGTCACGGCCCGGCGGTCCCGCTCCAGCAGCACCAGGCGGTAGGAAAAGCGCACGGCCAGGATGAGGATGAACTGGATGACCATGCCGAACACATAGTAGGAGATCGGCATGCGTCCCGAGGGAACGTGATAAAATCTTTGGCAGAGCGCCACCGTCCCCACGATCTGGAACAGAGTGCTGACCGCGGTGGAGACCGTCACCCGGATCAGCTCGCTGAAGCTGGCGAAGCGCCAGATGCTCTTGTAGAGCCGCAGCCACCGGAACAGACCCACGCACAGGACGGAGTAAATCGGGATGAATGTCAGATACACCTGCAGGTAGTCTCCCGGGATGGCGCTGTACCTGCAGTCAAAGCGGAACCACAGCGAGAGAAAGTACGCAAGGTTCACTGCAAGGACGTCGTAGACGGTAAGGTATACCGAGATCATCTGCCAGTGCTGCAGCGGCTTTATAAATTGTGTTTCCGGATCCTTGCGGCTCATCTTTTCGTCTCCATGTGATTTATATTTTATATTAAATATCCAATAGTTATATTTTATTTTTCCAAAAAATTGCGACTATCTTTTTGCTCACATGGACATAACCCGGATGCCCGAAAGATAATCGCAAAAATTTATTATACGCCCGTAACTGTGCTGTTCGCAGAAGACGACGGGGATGCGGACGGCGACGGCGATGGGTTTGCCCCGCCTGCCGGCGCAGAAGTCTCTGTCTCGGTCTGCTGTGTTTCCGTCTGCTGGGTCTCGGTCTGCGATGTGGTGTCGGCGTCGTTATTGCCCACCACCACGTAGATGTCAAACTTGTCCGGCAGGGTCTCACCGGAATTTGGCTCGATCCCTTCGGTGATGCTCCCCACCTGCACGGTTCCCTCCGGGAACTCCGCCTTGAGCGGCTCCCCCAACTCCGTGCTGGAGGCGTAGATCACGGTCTCACTGCTCACGGAACCGGTGTAGGTTGCTGTCATAATGTTGGCATAGCCCATATTCTCTATGCGCTCCTTCCAGAAACCGGCCACACCCGGCCTGCGCGTGCCGTTCAGCACCAGGATGGAAGCGTTATAGTTCGTCGCAGCCGCGGTGACCGGCTCTGTGGCCGGCGCCTCTGTCTGCGGCTCTTCTGTCTCAGACTCTGTCTCTGTGTCCTCCTCGGTGCTCTCCCACTCTTCCACGGTGTACTCCGATTCGCCCACCGCCACGCGCTCCACTTCCTGCTCATACAGACCGCTGCGGTACTTTGCGTTCAAGAGCAGCAGGAAGATACAGCCCAGAAGGGCAATGACCAGCACCATATATATGATCTTATTAAATAAGTTTTTTTCTTTCTTCACTTTCGATCTTTTCGACATATTTTAATGTCCTCTCGCCATTTTTTTGAGGGTACAGGCGGAAAATCCAGTTTCAAGCTGTAGTTTTCCGCCTGCTTTGAGTCCTCATTTTGTTGCGCGTACTGCGTGATAACAGTCCTGCAACTATGCAGCCTCAACGGTAACCACCAGGCCAAGTCCGGAAAGTGCAAGAGCAAGCTCGCCTTTTTCCATGTCGCTCTTCTTCTCGTCTACGACAAGAAGAGTAACCTTTCCTGTCTTTGTGTCGATCAGAGCCGGGATGAGTTTCTCCACGTCAGCCCCTTTCAAACCGTCAGCCTGCAGAGTAGCGTCTACCGTTGCATCCGGATTCTTCTCAAAGTAATCCGCATCGTACGAATCCGCATCCTCGCTGCCTTCGTCACCGATCACAACCTCTGAAGGCGGAACGATAACATCGCCCTTCACGAAATCCTCAGCGGTAAATTTGCATTCTTCCGGAACTTTTACGTCCTCTTCGGAATCAATCTTCAGACCCAGGCTTGCGATCACATCTTCGCCAGTCTTGATCTTACCCGCCTTGTAATCCTCAGCGAAAGTCTTAACCGTCTCGTTCTCGATCTTGTCGAGATCGATATCGGCTGATGCTTTAAGCACCTTTCCTCCAAGAGCTTCCTTCACCTCATCAGTGATCGTCACGCCCTCGAAGCCATCGCTGGTCTTGCTGTCGGTAGCCATTGCAGTAGCAGCCATGGAAAATGCCATTGCCGCCGCACACAGTACTGCAGTAAACTTTCTCATTGTCTTCATCCTCCTTTCCTCACATATTTTGGTTTGATCTCACTAGTGAAACCAATCTATGTTCAAACCCCTTGCGGAGTTCAAACCAAATTTAAACTTCTTCATAGAAAAGCTCTATGATCTTTTCCTGAAGCGCTTCCTCATCCACGTAAAACTCATCGTGGAACTCTCCGGCCTGATCCTCACCCTCCAGGACACAGTAGTCGCTGTCCGCAAAGTTGACCGAGTTCAAAAGATTGACCAGATCCAAATACTTGTTTTTGGTAATGCTGGTCTGCAGATGGGTGTCCATGCTGTCGATCTGCTTCCAGGCCGCCTCCGGCTCCCGTCTCAGCAGATCCTGCAGTTTGCTGACGTATGCGGTAATGTAGCTCTTCTGACGCTCCATGCGCTCCTCGTTCGCGAAGTGACGGCTTAAGTCGCGGAACCGCACATACATTTCGATGTTGCTCGCGTCCAGCGTCACCGTGGCGCCCTTTTCAAAGCGCGGGTCTTTATCAACCAGGTCGTCGTTCGGCACCGTCACCGTGACGCCTCCCACCAGATCGTTGATATACGGAAGGGAGGTGCGGTTCGACACCACATACTCGGTAATGGGAATCCCTCCCAGCAGATTGGAAACGGCTTCGCGCAGGAGCTCGCAGCTCTTTTTGCCTCCGTCTCCGTATACATAGGCCATACACAAATGGTTCACCGCCATGCCGCGGTCGCGCCCGTTCATGGAATACCGGCGTATCTCCGTCATGGTATCGCGGTTGATGGCCAGAACCGTCATTTTCTTATTTTTCTTATCCAGCACAGCCAATTGGATGCTGTCCGCACGGGGCGCTATGCCGTAGGCGTCGTTGACCGTCATCTCTCCTTCCGAGTCCAGGCCCGCATAGAGGACGGTCGTGATCAGGGAATTGTACTGGTAGCGTTTTCCCTTATAGGTAAGATTGCGGTAGCCGCTGCCCATGTTCACGGAATTATCCGCCGTGATATGGCGTTCCCGCTGTTCCTGCAGCGTCTGGTAGAGCCAGACCCCCAAAACGGCCGCAACGATCACCCCGAGCACTGTTCCCACTGCCAGGGTTTTCTGATTGTGCCGGATCCACCGCTTCACTCTGTGAAAACCGCGCATATGATGTTTGTTTCTATCTGCACTCATGCGGCTTTCCCTCTTTTCCTGCTACGTGTCGCTCTTCTGGGCAGATTTCTTTTTCTTCTTCTGGTGCTTGTCCTTGTCGGAAGATCTGTCTTCCCCGTAGCCGTAGCCATATCCATAGCCGTAACCGTAGCCGTAACCATAACCGTAGCCATATCCATAGCCGTAGCCGCTTCCCCGGAAGCCAACTTTATTGATGACCGCGCCGAGGATCTTGATGTTGGCGTACTCCAGCTGGCGCTTCGCGCGGATGGCCTGCTCGCGCTCTGTGATGCCGCACTCCACCACCAGGATGGTGCCGTCGCACTGTTTCGCGATCAAGGTGCCGTCGATGACGGGATTGATGGGCGGCGTGTCTGCGATCACGTAGTCATAATTCCCTCTCAGATGCTCCAGCAGCTTTTCGAACATCGGTCCGGAGATCAGCTCGCTGGGGTTCGGCGCCACAGCGCCGGTGAAAATGATGTCCATATAGGGATCATCTGTCTTGTAAATGGTATCCAGAAGCGGCACACGCCCGCACAGATACTCGCTCAGGCCGGCCGTCTTCTGCTGAATGTTGTAGCGGGACAGCGTTGTGGAGTTGCGGATGTCGCAGTCCAGGAACACCGTCTTTTTATCCATGGATGCCAGGCTCTTCGCCAGGCGGAAGGCCACGGAGGATTTGCCCTCGTGAGCCAGCGCGCTGGTAACCGCAATGGTCTTCAGATTGTAGCCGCTCAGCTGGATGTTGCCTCGCAGCACGTTGATGGCCTCTCTGACCTGGAACGGGAGTTCCTCGATCTGCGGCTTCACTCTTCTGATATTGTAAGCAGCTGCCGTTCTGGGCTGCCATACTTGCTGTTGTTCCATCGTTTTCCCTCTCGCTTTCTGTTATTTCTGAGAATCACGGTAATAGGGTATCGCGGCCAGAACCGGAAGGCTCAGGTACTTATCGATATCTTCCTCGGTCTTCATTGTGGTGTTCATGAGCATGCGTATGATCAGCATAGCACATACCAGGAACGCACCGATCACCGCGCCGATCAGCATATATTTCAGAATGCTGGGGGTGACGTTCTCCACCGCCTTGGCTTCGGAGTAGTCGATCACGGTAGGTTCGCTGCTGCCGATGATCTGGTAGATCTGACGGACACTGATGTTCAGCAGCGCGTTTGCGATATTTCTGCTCAGCTCCAGGTCATCACAGGTGACATAGATCTGTATGATGTGGGTGGAATCCGGATTGTTGACTTCCACCAGCTTGCGGAGCTGCTCGTAATCCAGATCCAGCTGCAGTTGCCGGATCACCTGGTTCAGCACCGTGCGGCTGCGGATGATCTGCGCGTAGTCGTCCGTCAGCGCGGCGCTCAGCTGCAGATCGGAAAAGGTGATCATGGAATCTGTGTTTGTTATGTATATTTCCGCGTCCGCCCGGTAGGACGGCTTTACCAGAAAGGTGTGATAAACGCCTAAGATCACCGCGCCCACCAGCATGGCCAGAAAGATGGCGCGTATGTTTCCCATGAGAAGATAAAAGATCTCTCTTAAATCAATCTCCACTTCATCGTCCTGTACCGGCACGTTCAGAGGCTGTTGTTCCAATTCGCGTATATTTTCCATATATTCTCCTGTTAATCGTTATTTAATAATAGCTGAACATTTGTATGGAGCATTTTGCCGAAAAGCCCTTTGGGGAGTTCCTCCCGCATCCATTTCACGGCTTTGTCCGCCCGAAGGGGACGGAAATCCATCCCGTGGCAGTCGCTTCCGAAATAATCGACCAGCCCCTGCTGCACCATGTCCTTCCAGGGAAGCTTCCGGAACAGGCCCTCGTGCTTCAGCAGCGTGTCAAAATTCATTTGCAGCAGGGCGCCTCTCTGTTTCATCTCATACAGTTTGTCTTTGTCATAAAGGCAGCGGTAGCGCTCGAAATGCGCCAGGATCGGATGGTACCCGTTACTCTGCAGCTCCCGCACGCCAAACTGCATCTGGCTATAGGGGCAGTCCGGCTCAAATTCCACCAGCACATACCGCGAATCTGCCAGCGTGAGGACCTTCTTGCTGTTCAGCTGTTCGACCAGGCCGGAATAGTAATAGCACTCCTGGCCGGGATAGAGCGTGATATGTATGTTGTTTCGCCGGCACTCCCCGCGGACGGATTCCAGTAAACTATAGATCTGAGACGCGTATACCATATAGCGTCCCGGATGAAAATGCGGCGTGACGATGATCCCCTCTATATGCTGACGCTCTGCCTCTCTCAGCGTGTTCAGCGTATCTTCCATGGTTTCCGGCCCATCGTCCACTCCCGGCAGGAGGTGACAATGGGTATCCCAAATTCCATCCATAGCTTCACCTGTCTTGTCTTTTCTTTCAGGTCTATTATACATATTTCATCACTTTTTGTAAACAGTTAATTTTTACATTATTTTTTGCGGTTCCTGCCATATTTCGATAATTTTCCATATATCGTCCCGGCCCTGACCGGTCTGGGCGGAAAATGGGATGATCACGCCGTCTTTGTCCATGCCAAGCCTGGCCCGGATGGCCGCAAGCTGCCCCGCAAGCTGGCTGCGCTTGATCTTATCCAGTTTGGTGGCGATGACCACAGGCTTATAGCCTGCGCTTACGATCCAGTCGTACATGAGCTTGTCGTTCTCCCCGGGATCGTGCCGGATGTCCACCAGCAGAAAAACGCCCCTGAGCACCTTCGATCCGTACAGATAGCGCTCGATGAGCGCTCCCCATTTCTGCCGGTCGGCCTGCGACACTTTCGCGTAGCCGTAGCCGGGCAGATCTACCAGGTAGAACTCGCCGTTTACTTTATAGAAATTGATCGTCTGTGTCTTTCCCGGCTGTCCGCTGGTGCGCGCCAGGGATTTGCGGTTCATCAGCGCATTGATCAGCGAGGATTTCCCCACGTTTGACTTTCCCGCAAACGCCGCTTCCGGCATCTGGTTTTTCGGCAGCTGGCCCACCAGGCCGCACACCCGCTCCAGCTCTGCGCTTTTTATGACCATCCCCGCACCTCCCTGCCCGTCTTTTCTGTGTGTGCTCTGTTTCCCGTGTGATCTATTTTCTGTGTGATCTATCTTTCTTTGCTTTTATGTTTTCTTCCGGGCGTTTTTGCCAGCAGCCCGTCCGTCAGTGTGCCCGGCAGGATGTCCTCCATATACTTCGCGAAACGGATATCCAGCCCTTTTTTGATCTCTTTGGAGATCTCCTCCACGTCCGCGCGGTTGTCCTCCGGCACATAGACCGTGCGGATGCCCGCGTTTTTCGCCGCCAGCAGCTTCTCCTTCAGTCCCCCTATGGGAAGCACGCGGCCGCGCAGGGTGATCTCCCCCGTCATCGCCACATCCGCGCGCACGGGGATCCCCGTGATGGCCGAGATCATGGCCGTGGCCATGGTCACGCCGGCGGAGGGGCCGTCTTTGGGCACCGCTCCCTCCGGGATGTGGATGTGGATGTCGTGCTTGCGGAAGAATTCTTCCGGAATGTGGTATTTTGCGCTGACGGAGCGGATGTAGCTGATGCCCGCCTGCGCCGACTCTTTCATCACATCCCCCAGCTGGCCGGTCAAAAGGAACTCGCCCTTGCCCGGCATGGTGTTTACCTCGATCTGAAGGGTGTCGCCGCCCACGCTGGTCCAGGCCAGCCCGCGCACGATGCCCACCTCGTTGCTGTCGTTGCGCTCTTTGACGGTGTAGCGCACCTTGCCCAGAAATTTCGTCAGACTCTCCTCGGTCACCCGGATGCTTTTCTTTTTGTTCTCCAAGATCTCCCGGGCGCTCTTGCGGCAGATCTCGCCCAGCTTCCGCTCCAGGGAGCGCACGCCGGCCTCCCGCGTGTAGCCGGAGATGATCTTCTTTAAGGCGCCGTCCGTCAGAGAGATCTGGTCCAGAGTCAGGCCGTTGTGCTCCACCTGCTTTTTCCACAGATGCTCCTTCGCGATGTGGAATTTCTCGTTTTCCGTGTAACTGGTGATCTCGATGATCTCCATGCGGTCCAGAAGCGGCCGCGGGATGGTCTGCACGTCGTTGGCCGTGGCGATGAAGAGCACCTCGGACAGATCCAGCGGGATCTCCACATAGTGGTCGCGGAACCTGCTGTTCTGCTCCGCGTCCAACACCTCCAGCATGGCCGATGCGGTGTCTCCTTTATAATCGCTGCTCAGCTTGTCGATCTCGTCCAGCAGCATCAGCGGGTTTTTTACCCCCGCCATCTTCAGCCCGTTGGCGATGCGCCCCGGCATGGCGCCGATGTAGGTCCTGCGGTGCCCTCGGATCTCGGCCTCGTCCCGCACGCCGCCCAGGCTGATGCGCACGTATTTTTTGTTCAGCGCCCTGGCGATGGATTTCGCGACGGACGTCTTGCCCGTTCCGGGCGGTCCCACCAGACACAGGATGGGGCTGTCGCCCTTTTTCGTGAGGATGCGCACGGCCAGAAATTCCAGGATGCGCTCCTTGACCTTCTCCAGGCCGTAGTGGTCCGCCTCCAGGATCTCCTTCGCTTTTGCGAGGTCTTTGCTGTCCTTCGACGCCTTATCCCAGGGCATCTCCAGCAGGGTCTCGATGTAGCCGCGCATCACGCCGGTCTCCCCGGTGTTTGCCCCCACGCTGCGGTACCTGCCGATCTCTTTTTTGATCTTCTCTTTCACGGAAGCAGAGGCCTGCAGTTTGGACAGTTCCTCCTCGAACAGATCCGCCTCGTTGACGTTGTCCTCTTTCAGTTCTTCCCGGATGAGCTTTAACTGCTCCCGCATATAGTACTCGCGCTGATTTTTGTCGATGCGCTCCTTGACCTTCTCTAAGAGCTCCTGCCGAAGCTGCAGGATGTCGATCTCTCTTCCCATGATGGTGAGAAGGAGCTCGCAGCGCTCCTGCAGGCCGCCGGCTTCCAGGATGCTCTGTCTCTGCTCAAAGTGCAGCGGCAGGTTCATGGCGATCTGCCCGGCGGCTTTTTCCAGATCCGGGATCTCAGCGATCTGGTGGATCAGTTCTTTGCTCATCTTTCCGTTGACGCGGCAGTAGAGCTCGAAGGATTCCTTTAAGGAGCGCAGCAGCGCCTCTTTCATGGTCTCATCCGGCTGCTCTTCCTCCCGGAACAGGGCCACCTCGGCCTCCAGATAACCGGTCTCCTCTAAAAGGTCCGTCATCTCCGCCCGCTCGACCCCTTCCGCCAGGACGCGTATGATGTCTTTGGGCATCTTTACCACCTGACGGATGTGCACGATGGTGCCCACCCGGTACAGATCTTCCATCACCGGGTCCGCCACCTGGGCGGATCTCTGTGTGACCACAAAAAGCCGCTGGTCCCGCAGCATGGCCTGTTCCACCGCTTTTATAGACTTCTTCCGGCTGATGTCGAAGTGCACGATCATCGCCGGAAGGATAGTGACCCCGCGCAGTGCCACCGCCGGGATGTTCTTTATGATATCTGTCATGTATGATCCCTCTCAGATCCCGCCCGCTATGCGGATTCTGTCATTACCACTTTTCTTCGCGTATTGTGCACGGGGATCAGGCGCTCCTCGCTGTGTACGAGCTTCGGCCCGCCTGTGCCCTCCACCATGTCTTTTGTGATGGTGCACTCTGTGATGGTCTCATCCGAGGGCACCGTGTACATCAGATCCTGCATGGTCCGCTCCATCACCGCGCGCAGCCCCCGGGCGCCCGTCTTGCGCTCCATGGACTTTTTGGCGATGGCCGCAATGGCGTCCTCCTCAAACTGCAGGTTCACGCCGTCCAGCTCGAACAGTTTCTGATACTGCTTTGTGATGGCGTTCTTCGGGTCGCGCAGGATGCGCACCAGCGCCTCCTCGTCTAACGCGTCCAGAGATACCACCACCGGCACGCGGCCGATAAACTCCGGGATCATGCCGTATTTCACAAAATCCTGAGGCACCACTTCCTTGAGCACCTCGCCCACGTTCCGCTCCGCCTTCTCGGAGAGGGAGCGTCCAAAGCCGATGGCCTTGGTGTCCATGCGGGCCTCGATGATCTTGTCGATCCCCTCGAAGGCGCCGCCGCAGATGAACAGGATATTTGTGGTGTCGATCTGGATCAGCTCCTGCTGCGGATGCTTCCTGCCGCCCTGGGGCGGAACGCTTGCGATGGTTCCCTCCAGGATCTTTAAAAGCGCCTGCTGCACGCCCTCGCCGGACACGTCCCGGGTGATGGAGGCGTTCTCCGACTTCCGCGTGATCTTGTCGATCTCGTCGATATAGATGATGCCATGCTGGGCGCGCTCGATGTCGTAATCCGCCGCCTGGATGATCTTCAGCAGGATGTTTTCCACATCCTCGCCCACATAGCCGGCCTCTGTCAGCGTCGTGGCGTCCGCGATGGCGAACGGCACGTTGAGGAGTTTTGCCAACGTCTGGGCCAGGTACGTCTTCCCGGACCCGGTGGGCCCCAGCATCAGGATATTGCTCTTTTGCAGCTCCACCTCCAGGTCTTTTCCGGCCAGGATCCTCTTGTAATGATTGTATACCGCCACCGCCAGAGCCTTCTTTGCGTTTTCCTGCCCGATGACATAGTCGTCCAGCACCGCCTTGATCTCCTCCGGTTTCAGGAGGTTGATCTCCTCCACGCCGTCCTGGCGGTACTCCTCCGCCAGCTCCTCCGCGATGATCTCGCCGCAGATCTCCACGCACTCGTCACAGATATAGACGTTGCCCGGACCCGCGATCAGTTTTCTCACCTGGTCTTCGATCTTATTGCAGAACGAACACCTTACCTTCTGCTCCCCGATTCTGCCTGCCATACTACCACCTCTCACATACAAAAATGCAGCACTACACGATAAGACTCCCACTTTCGGCAGGAGTCTTATTTCTTGGAATCCTTCTTATCTGCTGGCGATAACCGAATCGATGAGCCCGTAGGCCTTCGCCTCCTCGGCGGTCATGTAGTTATCGCGCTCTGTATCCGCCTCGATCACGTCGATGGGCTGGCCGGTGTTGGCCGCCAGACACTCGTTGAGACGTTTTCTGGTCTTTAAGATCTCCTCCGCCACGATCCTGATCTCCGTCGCCTGGCCTCTCGCGCCGCCGGACGGCTGGTGGATCATGACCTGCGCGTTGGGAAGCGCGAAGCGCTTGCCCTTCTTTCCGCCCGCCAGCAGGAACGCGCCCATGCTGGCCGCCATGCCGATGCAGATGGTCGACACGTCACACTTGATATACTGCATGGTATCGTAGATCGCAAGGCCCGCGCTCACGGACCCTCCCGGGCTGTTGATGTAGAGCTGGATATCCTTTCCCGGATCCTCCGACTCCAGGAACAGAAGCTGCGCCACGATCAGGTTCGCGCTCAGATCCGTCACTTCCTCGCCCAGAAAAATGATGCGGTCTTTCAGAAGCCTGGAGTAGATGTCGTAGGAGCGCTCGCCCCTGCTGGTCTGCTCGATCACATAAGGTACAAAACTCATAGTCCTGCCTCCCCTGAACTCTTAAACTTCCCTGGCGGAGTTCCCCAAAAGTTCCACGGCTTTCTGGATGGCAAGGTCGTCTCTGATCTGCTTTGTGCCCTGCTCGCCCAGCATGGATCTCACATTGTCGGCCTCCATCTGGTACATCTCCGCCATCTTTTTGATCTCTTCTTCTACTTCTTCGTCGCCGACCTGAATGTCCTCCGCCTTCGCGATGGCCTCCAGGGTCAGTGTATTCTGAATGCGCTTTTTCGCCTCCGGGCGCATCTGCTCCAGGAATTTGTCCGCCGTCATGCCGGTAAACTGCAGATACTGCTCCATGTTGAGGCCCTGGGCCTGGATCCTTCTGGCAAAATCGTCCGCGAGCTGGCGCACCTGATTGTCGATCATCGCCTCCGGGATGTCGATGGACGCATTCTCCACGGCCTTCTCGATGGCAGCCGCCTCGCGGCTCTGCTTCGCCTCGTTCTCTTTGCGCTCGGTCAGTGTCTTTTTCACATCCTCGCGGTACTCCGCCAGGGTGTCGAACTCGGATACAGACTGGGCCAGATCGTCGTCCATCTCCGGCAGCTCTTTCACGCGGATCTCATTTACTCTGCACTTGAACACAGCCGCCTTTCCGGCCAGCTCTTTCGCGTGGTAATCCTCCGGGAAGGTGACGTTCACATCCAGCTCCTCGCCAATCTTCGCGCCCACCAGCTGCTCCTCGAAACCGGGGATGAAGCTGCCGCTTCCCACCGTCAGCTCGTGGTTCTCCGCCTTGCCGCCCTCGAAGGGCACGCCGTCCACGGAGCCGTCAAAATCCAGCTTGATGATGTCGCCGTTCTCCACGGGGCGGTCGTCCACATCCAGCATTCTGGCGTTCTTCTCGCGCTCCTTGTTGATCTCCGCGTCGATGTCCTCATCGGTCACGCTGATCTCTGTCTTTGGAACCTCAAGCCCTTTGTACTCGCCCAGGGTCACCTCCGGCTTTACCGCCACCTCGGCCGTAAAGATGAAGGACTTTCCCTTCTCGATCTGCTCCACGTCGATCTTAGGCTGGGAAACCAGCTCCAGTCCGCAGTCAGCCGTCTCTTTCTCATAAGCATCCGGAATGATCTCGTTTGCCGCGTCCTCATAAAAGATGGCCGGGCCGTACATTTTTTCAATGATCTGGCGCGGCACCCTGCCCTTGCGGAACCCCGGCGCGTTGATCTTGTTTCTGTTCTTTAAGTAGGCGCTCTGCATGGCTTTTTCAAACTCCTCGGCGCTCACCTCGATGGTCAGCTTGACCATATTGTGCTCTAAGTTCTCTACCTTCAAACTCATCTTGGACTGCTCCTCCTTCTAAATTCAAATGGGCCTTTGCTCCAATTCGTCCACAATCGTTTTACTACTATAACACAACTTTGTAAAAATAGCTAGTCTTTTTTGGCAGGAATCTGTGGTATTTAGCGATAAACGATCTTTTTGGCCAGCGCGTCGGCCGCATCCGCCCCGAGAAGGCGCTTTACGAGCTCCAGTCCGAAATCCACCGCCGTGCCCATGCCGCGGCTGGTGGTGATGTTGCCGTCCGTGACCACGCTGCAGCCGCACACCTTTGCGCCGGCGAGATGCTCCTCAAAGCCCGGGTAGCACACGGCCTTTTTCCCCTTCA
Source organism: uncultured Marvinbryantia sp. (assembly GCA_947630735.1). Lineage (GTDB taxonomy): Bacteria > Bacillota > Clostridia > Lachnospirales > Lachnospiraceae > Marvinbryantia. The sequence continues at coordinate 43,842 of CANRIR010000005.1, read as the reverse complement.
AAAGCCCCAGGTCCCCCAGCACGGAGGGAGCCGCGCAGATGGCAGCGATGCCGCCCTTTGCCTCATTGGTCTTTTTCAAAAGGCCGGCCAGCCCCTCGTGCGCGCCGAGCCGCTTTGTGCCGGGCATCCCGCCCGGGAGCACCAGCATGTCCGCGTCTGAAAAATCTGTCCCGGCAAAGACCGAGTCCGCCTCCACCTTTATCTTATGGGAACCGCACACGGTGGTGGAATCGCTGATGGACACCGTCTGCACCTCCGCTCCCGCGCGGCGCAGCAGATCCACCGGCGTCAGTCCCTCGATCTCCTCAAAACCGTCTGCCAAAAATACGTATACTTTACTCATTTTATAACTCCTTTCCGCCCTTGACACTGTTTTTTCACTTTGTTACAATTATTCACAGATATTGTATATCATTTATACGGTATCGTCAAGATATTGAGGAAAGGAGGGGGATGTTTCATGGAGATTGAGCGAAAGTTTCTTATTAAAAAGATGCCCGAAGATCTGGACGCATATCCGTGCCATGTCATCGAGCAGGGCTATCTCTGCACCGAACCGGTCGTGCGTATCCGCCGGCAGGATGATTCGTATATCCTCACCTACAAGGGAAATGGTATGATGAGCCGAGAGGAATACAACCTTCCGCTGAACGGGGACGCCTACCGGCACCTGCGGCCAAAAGCAGACGGAAACATCATCCGCAAAAAGCGCTATGTCATTCCCGCGGAAGGGAACCTGCACATTGAGCTGGATGTTTTCGAACCGCCGTTTGCGCCGCTCGTGCTCGCGGAAGTGGAATTTCCGGATGAGCAGAGCGCTCGGTCTTTTACGCCGCCGGACTGGTTCGGGGAAGATGTGACCTTCGACGGCAGATATCACAACAGCTTTCTGAGCTGTCAAAAAATCTAAGATTTTCGGGGGAGTTTATTTTATGCAGCAGACATTAGGGCAAAAGCTGCGTATGCTGCGAAGGAGCAGGCATTTCACCCAGCAACAGATAAGCGACCATCTCCACCTGGAGAGGGCCGCTTACGCGAACTACGAGAATGACAGACGGATGCCTTCTTATCAGCATCTTGTGCGGATCGCCGATTTTTACAGTATTCACATCGATTATCTGGTGCGGCCGGAATTTTCCGGCGCTGTCCGCAGGCGCTCCAGCCGGGCGGAACAGGTTCTGGAAGACTTCTGTGCGCTCGCGCCGGACGTCCAGCACGAGATCGCCGAGTATATCCACTACCGCGCAGCAAAGTAGTCGATCTTTAACAGCGTCAGCCCCTGGGGCGGCGCTGTTTCCCCCGCAGACTGGCGGTCGCGCCGCGCGAGCAGCTCCTCCACATAGGAGGGCTGATAATACCCACTCCCCACACGGATCAGCGTCCCCGCGATGATGCGCACCATGTTGTATAAAAATCCGTTCCCGCAGAGACGGATGCAGATCATGTCCCCTTCTTTTTCCACCTCCGCCGCATAGATGGTGCGGACCGTGTTCTCCACGTCCTCTTTATGAGTGCAGAAGCTCTTAAAATCGTGTTCCCCCACCAGATAGGAGGCCGCCTCCCGCATTTTTTCCACGTCCAGCGGATAGTGGTAAAACAGGGAGTAGAGCCGCTTCGTCGGATCCGGGAAGCGCCGGTTTAAGATGCGGTACTCGTAGGTCTTCCTGGTCTTGCAGAACCGCGGATGAAAGTCCGCCGGCACCTCGCAGGAATCCTGGATGCGGATATCCGCCGGGAGCCGCGTGTTCATGGCGTAGGAGATCTTTTCCGCGGGCATCCGCGCCTGCGTGTCAAACACCGCCACATTTCCCAGGGCGTGCACGCCCGCGTCCGTGCGGCTCGCCCCGATGACCCGGATGGGCTCCCCGAGGAGCTCCGACAGATGGCGGTTCAGCTCGCTCTCTATGGTAACGCCGTTGGGCTGGACCTGCCAGCCGCAGTAGTTCGTGCCGTCGTAGGCGACGGTCAGTTTCACTCTCTTCATGGCTTAAAATCCCGCGATGCGCTTTGCCGCAAACATGGCAAGCAGATAGACGACGAGGGTCAGGTAGGCGATGCGGTCGCGCTTCTGGTACTGCAGCGGCCTCATCTTGGTGCGCCCTTCGCCCCCGTGGTAGCCGCGGGCCTCCATGGCCATGGCCAGGTCGTTGGCCCGGCGGAACGCCGAGATGAACAGCGGCACCAGAAGCGGCACCATGCTCTTTGCCTTCTGCACCACGCCGCCGCTCTCAAAATCCGCGCCGCGCGCCATCTGCGCCTTCATGATCTTGTCCGTCTCCTCCAATAAGATGGGGATGAACCGCAGCGCGATGGACATGATCATAGCCACGTCGTGCACCGGCACATGGATCTTGTTTAAGGGGCGCAGCCCCTTCTCCAGCCCGTCCGTCAGCTGGTTCGGCGTGGTGGTGAGGGTCATCACCGAGGAGCCGATGATCAGGTAGGAGAGCCGGATGGCCATAAAGATGGCAAGCTCCAGCCCCTCCCGGGTGATCGTAAGCTTCCACAGTTTTACCAGCGGCTCGCCCGGCGTCAGGAACATGTTGAACAGCACCGTGATCATAAGCAGCACCACGATGGCCTTCATGCCGCGCACCATAAACCGGAAGGGCACCTTCGAGGCCCGTATGACGCACGCCAGAAAGACGGTCGCCACCAGGTAGGCCGCGTAGGAGCGGAACAGGAACAAAGAGAGGATGAACACCAGCGTGCCCGCCAGCTTTGTGCGCGGATCCAGACGGTGAATGACCGAATCCGCCGGATAATATTGTCCTATGGTTATCTCTCGGATCATAAGATCAGCCTTCCTGCGCTTTCTTCTGGAAATAATTCAGGATGGAAGCCTTTGCCTCCTCCACGGTGGTGGCCGCGAGGTCGATGTCCATGCCGGCCCCCCGCAGGGTCTGCATCACATAGGTCACCTGCGGCGCGGCAAGGCCGATCTGCTCCAGCTCCCGGTAGTGCTCGAACACCTTTTTCGGCGTGTCGTCAAACCGCACCCGGCCTTTTTCCATCACGATGATGCGCTCCACATACCGGGCGATGTCCTCCATGCTGTGGGACACCAGCACCACCGTGATGCCCCGCTCCCTGTGGAGCTTCTGGATCTGGTCCAGGATCTCGTCCCGCCCGTGGGGATCCAGCCCCGCCGTCGGCTCATCCAGGATCAGCACCTCCGGCTGCATGGCGAGGATCCCCGCGATGGCGGCGCGCCGCTTCTGCCCGCCGGAGAGCTCAAACGGCGATTTCTTGTAATATTCTTCCCCCAGGCCCACCTGGCGCAGCGCCTCGCTGGCGCGCGCTTCCGTCTCCTCTTTGGAGAGGCCCAGGTTCTTCGGCCCGAAGCACACGTCCGTGAACACGTCCACCTCAAAGAGCTGGTACTCGGGGTACTGGAACACCAGCCCCACCTTGCTGCGCAGCTCTTTCATGGAATAGCCTTCCCGGTAGATGTCCTCCCCGTTGTACCAGACGGTCCCGCTGGTGGCCCGCACCAGCCCGTTCAGGTGCTGGATCAGCGTGGATTTCCCGGAGCCCGTGTGCCCGATGATCCCCACGAACTGCCCGTCCGGCAGCTCCAGGTCAATGTCCGAGAGCGCCTGTTTTTCGTAGGCCGTGCCGGGGTTGTAGATATAGTTCAGATGTTCTGTCCTGATCGGCATAACTTTCTTCTCCTGGTTCCCATTTCCGGTAACATGCCGCGGGACGGGCCGGATCGCCCTTTAAACCGCGCGGCGGCTGGCCGCGATCAGGGACTCCGCGAGTTCCTGCACCGTCAGCACGCCCTCCGGCACCGGAAGGCCGCTCTTTCGCAGCTCGTGCGCAAGCATGGTCACCTGCGGCACGTCCAGCCGGTGTTCTTTTAATTCTTCCACGCGCGAGAACACCTCCCGGGGCGTTCCCTGCATGAGGATCTTTCCCTGATCCATGACGATCACCCGGTCCGCCTCGGTCACTTCCTCCATGTAGTGTGTGATCAGAAGGATGGTGACCTGTTTTTCCCGGTTCAGCTTCTGCGCCGCCCGGATCACTTCCCTGCGGCCCACCGGATCCAGCATGGCCGTGGGTTCGTCCAGCACGATGCACTTCGGCTCCATGGCCATCACGCCCGCGATGGCCACGCGCTGCTTCTGTCCGCCGGAAAGCCGGTTCGGGGAGCGGTCGCGGTACTCCCACATGCCCACCGTCTTCAGGCTGTTCTCCACCCGCTCCAAGATCTCCTCGGTGGGGATCCCCATGTTCTCCGGCCCGAACGCCACGTCCTCGTCCACCACGGTGCCGATGATCTGGTTGTCCGGGTTCTGGAACACCATGCCCGCGGTCTGCCGGATGGCGTTCAGCTTTTCGGCGTCCCTGGTGTCCATGCCGTCCACCCAGACCGTGCCGTCCGTGGGCGTCAAAATGGCGTTCAGGTGCTTGGCCAGCGTGGATTTCCCGGAGCCGTTGTGCCCTAGGATGGCGATAAACTGCCCGGGTGCCACATCCAGATCCACGTTATCCAGGGCGCGGCAGCTCGTCTCCGTCTCGCCGTCGTCCCCCACTTTCCGGTAATCATGCGTCAGTTTTTTTGCCTGGATGATGTTCATGTTTTTCCTTTCTTTTCTGAAGGATCTGGTAGCCCGCGTCCGAGATGCGGCTGGAAAGCCAGGTTAAGTGCAGGATCTCCTCTTTCAGCTCCTCGGTAAGGTCCTTTTCCGCCATGCGCCATTTCCAGTTGTCTCCCAGGGTGGACGGGAAATTCATGCGCGCCTCTTTGCCCAGACCCAGGTAATCCTGGATGGGGATGATGCAGGTGTCCGCGCAGCTCTGCATGGCCAGGCGGATGAAATCCCAGCGCACCTTTTCGCGGGGCCTGCCCGCGTTGTTCATATAGTCCTGCACGAAGGCGAAGGTCTCGTCGTCCAGGCCGTCGTACCACTGCATCAGCGTCTCGTTGTCGTGGGTTCCCGTGTAGACCACGCAGTTCTTGTCAAAATTGTGGGGCAGATAGTCGCTGCCGGGGCCCTCCGCGAAGGCGAAGCCCAGCACGCGCATATTGGGGTAGCCGCTGTCTTTTACCAGCTGGCGCACCGACCAGGTCATCAGCCCCAGGTCCTCCGCGATCACGTCCTTGTGGCCCAGGCGGCTCTCCAGTGTGCGGAACAGCTCTATGCCCGGCCCTTTCTCCCAGTGGCCGCCGGTGGCGTCCTCATCTCCGTAGGGAATGGAATAGTACTCGTCAAATCCCCGGAAATGGTCGATGCGCACCACATCGTACAGCTGATAGCACTGCTCCATGCGGCGGCACCACCAGTCATAGCTCTGGTTTTTGTGCACGTCCCACTTATAGAGCGGATTGCCCCACAGCTGTCCGGCGTCCGAGAAGGCGTCGGGCGGGCAGCCCGCCACGGCCGTGGGTCTGCGGTCCTCGTCCAGCTGGAACAGGTGCGGGTGCGCCCACACGTCCGCGCTGTCTAAGGCGACGTAGATGGGGATGTCGCCGATGATGCGGATGCCCCTGTCGTTGGCGTATTTTTTCAGCTTCGTCCAGTGCTGCCGGAACTTGTACTGCAGATATTCGTAAAACTCGATCTCCTCCCGGCACTCCCGGTAATAATAGTCCAGGGCGTTTCCCCAGCGCAGGCGGATGTCGTCCGCCCACTCAAGCCACGACACCCCGTCAAAGCGCTGCTTTACCGCCATGAACAGGGCATAGTCCTTCAGCCAGGACTGGTTGTCGTCCACAAATTTCAAAAAATCCGCGTCTTCGGCAATATCGCTCCTCTCATACGCCTTTCGGAGCAGGGCGAAGCGCTTTTTGTAGAGCATCCCGTAGTCCACGTACCGCGGCTCGTGCCCGCAGTCCGCCTTTTTGCACTCCGCCTTTGTCAGCACGCCCTCATCCACCAGCGCTTCCAGGTCGATGAAATAAGGGTTCCCGGCAAAGGTGGAAAAAGACTGGTAGGGGGAGTCCCCGTAGCTCGTGGGCCCCAGGGGCAGGATCTGCCAGTAGGTCTGGCCCGCCTCCACCAGAAAATCTACAAATTTATACGCGCTCTTTGAAAACATTCCGATCCCGTAAGGCGACGGGATGCTGCTCATGGGCAGCAAAATACCGCTTGCTCTTCTCAACTTTCCATTCCTCACACTTCTGCATCATATCATTTTTGGGGAAACACCGCTCCCCCGCTTATTCCACACGTCGTCTGTCCACCAGACGGGAGATGAACATGCCCGTCATCTGGAAGATCTGCGCCAGCACCACCAAGAGCACCACCGTGATGAGCAGGATGTCCGGCTGCCACCTGTGGTAGCCGTAGCGCACGGCGATGTCCCCCAGGCCGCCGCCCCCGCAGGCTCCCGCCATGGCGGAATAGCCCAGGATCGTGTTGGTCGCGATGGTGGCGTTGACGATCAGGGAGGTGCGCGCCTCCGTCAAAAGCACCTTGAAGATGATGGTCCAGTTGCTGGCCCCCATGCTCTGCGCCGCCTCAATGACGCCGTGGTCCACCTCTTTTAAGGAGGACTCCACCATGCGGGCGATGTAGGGCGCCGCCGCGATGGTGAGGGGCACGATGGTGGCCGTTGCCCCGTAGCTCTTGCCCAGGATCAGGCGCGTGAGGGGCTGCACCAGAAGCAGCAGGATCAGAAACGGGATGCTGCGGAAAATATTGGAGATCACGTCAAACACCTTGTAGACTGCGGCGTTCGGGCGGATCCCGTCTTTTCCGGTCACGGTCAGCAGGATGCCCATGGGGAGCCCCAGTATGTACCCGAACAGCACGGACATCAGCACCATCCAAAGCGTGCCGCCGATGCCCTCTATGATCATGGAAACCTCTCTTGCCGTCAGCATGCCTCATCGCCCTCCTCTCTGCCGCCCTGCGCGCCGCCGATCCTGTGCACGCTCTCATAGTCTTCCATCTCTTCCACCGACAGCTTCGCGTTTTTCAGGTACGCGATCATCTTCTCGCCCGTCTCCGCATCCTCCGGGAGCTGCAGGATCATCTCGCCCTTCGCCACGCCGTCCAGATCCCTGGTGTTGGCGTACAGGATGTTGACCGGCGTCTTAAATGTGAGCACCATGTTCCCGATGACCGGCTCGAAGGAAGAATTTTCCGCGAAGACAATGCGCACACAGCGCTTTCCCTTCATCTCCGCCACTTTTTCGAAGCCCTGGTAGATGAGCCGCTTGGCCTCGCGGGACTGCGGGGCCGAGAAGATGTCCTCCACCTTCCCGTGCTCCACCAGGTTTCCCTGGTCGATGATGGCCACATGGCTGCAGATCTCCTGCACCACCGCCATCTCGTGCGTGATGACCACGATGGTGATGCCGAACTTGCGGTTGATCTCTTTTAAAAGCTGCAGGATGGACTTGGTGGTCTGCGGGTCGAGGGCGCTGGTGGCCTCGTCGCACAGCAGGATCTTGGGGTCGGACGCCAGCACCCTGGCGATGGCCACGCGCTGCTTCTGCCCGCCGGAGAGCTGCACCGGGTAAGCCTTCGCCTTCTCCGTAAGCCCCACGATCTCCAGGTATTCCATAGCCTTTTTGCGCGCCTCCGAGCGCTTCATGCCGGCGATCTCCAGGGGGAAGCAGACATTGTCCACCACGCTTCTCTGCATGAGCAGATTGAAATGCTGGAAGATCATGCCGATGCTCTTGCGCTCCTCGCGCAGCTCTTTTCCGGAAAGCTGCGCCAGATCCCTGCCGTCCACCACCACATTGCCGCTGGTGGGGCGCTCCAGAAAATTCAGGCAGCGCACAAGCGTGCTCTTTCCCGCGCCGGACATGCCGATGATGCCGTAGATGTCCCCCTTGTAGATGTCCAGGCTGACATCGTTCAGCGCGTGCACATCCATCTCTTTGAGTTTGAACTCCTTGCACAGATGCTCTATTTTGATAATCGGTTCCATACGCACCTCCCTATTTGGACTGCCACTGATGCCGGTTCCGGCCAGAAAGCCTCCTGCGCGGCGGCCGTCCGGCACACCGCGGATCCGGGCTTTTGACCCTGGCATCAATTGTATAACAAAACCATGCCGGTTGCAAGACAGAATTGCGGCGGTCTGTAAGCGCGGCCGCCGCAGTGCAAAACGCGCCTTCGTCCGGCAAAAGCACGGCTGCAGCCCGGCAAGACACGGACAGCCCGCCCGCAGACAAATGTTGAAAATTCATCTTCGGACAGGCTGGTCTTTTTTTCATCTGAAATTTTGTCGGACAGGGCTTTCGCCTTACGCCTCTGTTGCGGCCTCCGTCGCAGCCTCTGTCTGTGTTTCCGCGTCACTCTCCACGAACGGGATGACCGCGCCGTCAAAGGTCTCGTTGATGTAGTTCACGATATCGTCGGATTTCAGCACTTCCACCAGAGCCTTGATGCCCTCGTTCTCCTCGTTGCCCTCTTTGACCGCGATAACATTCACATAGGTCTTTGCCGCCTCAGAGTCGGAGGATTCGTAAGCGATGGCGTCCTTCGCCACGGAAAAGCCCGCGTCCAGCGCATAGTTGCCGTTTAATACTACAAATGCGGCCTCCTCCACATAGTTGGAAACCTGCGCGGCCTCCAGCTCCAGGATCTCTACATTGTACGGGTTCTCCTCGATCTCGTTCACGGTCGCCGTCAGGCCTGCGCCCTCCGTCAGCGTGATGATGCCGTTGTCCTGCAGAAGAAGCAGTGCGCGCGCCTCGTTTGTGGTGTCGTTGGGAACCGCGATGACGTCGCCCTCCGCGATCTCATCCAGGGAAGACTTGGTGCCCGGATAGATGCCGAACGGCTCGTAGTGGATGCCGCCCGCGTTTACCAGATGGGTGCCCTGCTCCTCGTTGAACTGCTCCAGATACGGAATGTGCTGGAAGTAGTTTGCGTCGATCTCGCCGCTGTCCACCACCAGATTCGGCTGTACATAGTCTGTGAACTCTACGACGTCCAGTTTGTAGCCCTTCTCCTCCAGAAGCGGAGCCGCCGCCTCCAGGATCTGCGCGTGCGGGGTGGGGGACGCCGCCACCGTGATGGTGGTCTCCTCCGCCATTGCCGGCGCCGCCAGAGAAAGGGTCAGGGTTGCCGCTGCTGCGATTGCTGTGAATTTTTTCATAATGTTTACCTCCTCTTTGTTTTATTCCTATTATTTTACTAGGAATTATATGATTTAAAATCATATACAAAATTCAGCGGCTTGTCAAGTCTAATTCAAAAAAATCAGGAAAATCTTTTTTCTCCCGAAATCCCAGACTGACAGCCAGGCGCCGGGAAGCCGTATTCCCGGCCGAAGTGCGAAGCGCCGCGCGCGTAAATCCGAGCCGGTTTCTTCCATAGAAAAGAACCGCCTCTGCCGCCTCCCTCGCGTAGCCTTTTCGGCGGCACTCCCGCGCGATCAGGTAGGAGAGCTCGGGAACGGTCTCTTCCGCGCCCCCATAAGCGTCCGAGTGATCCGCCGGGATGCGGGTCTCGGAAAACCCCATGCGTCCCGCCACCTGCCCCGTGGATCTTTCCACCACAGTCCACAGGCCGTACCCGTAAAACGGATAGCGGTTTTGGATATAGGCCGCGAGCTCCTCCTCGGGATGGTCGGAAAAAGGTTCCACGTCCGGGTTGCCACGCTCCTGATCGTACAAAGCCAGAAGGCGCGGCAGATCCTCCAAAACCGTCTCCCGGATCAGCAGGCGCTCTGTGGAAGCGATCTCCCAGGGGATGCCGTAGTGGCGCTTCCAGACGCCCAGCAAAAGCTCCTGGTCCGCACGCCACATATCCCGCGCCTCCATTTGCCCCTCGGGTGCTCCGTCCGTCCGGGCCCTGCCGCACTTTCCAAAACCATCGTCTTCCCCCTGCGCGATCACGAGATCCACGCCGTACACACTCTGCTGTCTGCCGTCCTCCAAAAAGATGCACGGCAGATCCGCTTTGGCAAGCGCCCGCGCGGTCCGCGCATCCGGCGTCACATACAAGACGCCGTCCTCGGCACGCGCCGGGTGCAGGAGCGCATCCCGCAGGGCTTCTTCGCTCTTGATCTCTTTCAGCCGGATCAGCATTTCTCCGGTTCGGGGTACTCCACGCCGAAAGTCTCCACTGTCATGGACTTGATCTTCTGCTCATCCAGCGGCCTGTCGCGGAAGTCGGTGTCCTCTTCGGCGATGCGGTTTACCACATCCATGCCCTCAGTGATCTTGCCGAAGGCCGCGTATGCGCCGTCCAGATGGGGCGACGTCTTGTGCATGATGAAAAACTGCGATCCGGCGGAATCCGGGTGCATGGCGCGCGCCATGGAGAGTACGCCCTCCGTGTGCTTCAGATCGTTGGCGAACCCGTTCTGGCGAAACTCGCCGCGGATGCTGTACCCGGGGCCGCCCATGCCGGTTCCCTCCGGGCACCCGCCCTGTATCATAAAACCCTCGATGACGCGGTGAAAGATCAGGCCGTCGTAAAAGCCCTTCTTCACCAGGCTGATAAAATTGTTGACACTGTTGGGCGCGATCTGCGGATAGAGCTCTGCCTTCATCACGTCCCCGTTTTCCATGGTGATCGTCACGATCGGATTTTCTGCCATTTTTTTATCTCCTTTTCTTCTTTTCTAGTCTAGGTATCTTTTTCGTACATTATCGGCTCTGCCCGGCAAAAAGTCAAGTACCAACTGCCCGCCCGGAGCCGCCAGTGCCTGTCAATAACTGTCTTCCCAGTCCTCCTCCTCGTCGTACATCGGCTCATCTTCCTCCTCCACCGGACGCCAGGCCTGGCCGAACTTTGTGTCCCGGAACAGCGCGGCGAGGCCCGTGATCTGCTTCAGGCGCAGGATCTCGTCCCGGTCCATCCCCAGGTGCCGTGAGATCCAGGCGTCCGAGCGGCCCAGCTCGTGCAGCTCCCGCACAATGTTGCTCATCAGATCCACATCGTGGCTGCCGCGGGCGCGGTTGTGGCGTATGGTGCTGGCCATCCGCTGGTCCAGGGGCTTGTCGATCACAGACACCGGCAGCAGCCCGCTCTCCCTTTCATAGATGTCCGGGTATTCCAGCATGACGCGGTAGCGGTGGAACCCGTCCACGATGACATAGACATCCTGGCTCTTATCAAAATAGCAGACGATCGGCATGGTGTAGCCGTCCGCCCGGATGCTCTCGTAGAGCAGCTTCATCTCCGGCGGAGCCACTTTGTTTGGATTGTAGGTATTCGGCTTGATCTTCTCCACCGGCACAGCCATGACGTGATAGACCGGGCTCTGGAAACTCATAGACTCATCTCCTCTATGCTTTTGTATTTTTCCCGGATCAGGTCGATCCGCTTCTGCTGCTGGCGGTTCAGGCCAAATCCCATGAAGCGGCAGATATGGTCGTTCTTCAGGATGCAGTAGCACATCCGCTTCCAGCTTGGGATATCTTTGGAGGACTTGATATCGTCCGTGTCGTCCGGGATCTCCCCCACAAACACCACGCGGGTCTTTTTGTTCAGAGTGTAATTGGACACGCCGTTCCTGCGGATGCGGTAGCCGTGCTCCTCCAGCTCCTGTATGGTCTCCTCGTCCAGCCCGCCGCCGGTCTTGTGCCAGAACTCGATGGACGTGTTGAACTTTTTGGTGTAATTATTGCGCAGCCGCACCGGCAGCGTGTCCAGCAAAAACAGGGTGTAAGAGCGCCAGGTGTGGCCTTTGGGGAGCGTGATGTTCCGGTAGCCCATGGCCTTGGTCTTCCCGTAGATGCTGGCGAAATTTGCGCCCTGCACCCTTCCCACCAGCTTCACCCAGATCTGCGGGTCTATGACGCGGTACAGATTCAGAGAGTCCTTGGAATAGTCGTTGAAAGGCGAGGCCACGCGCATCTGGGACACCTTCAGACCCGCCATGTAGTAGAGGTCGTACAGGTGGTTATACTCGTAGCCGAACACATAATTGGCGTGCCACACATCCTCGGAGGTCCAGTCGTACATGGGCGAGGCGCACCACACGTCCTTGAAGGACTGGCTGATCCAGCAGTTCCCTTTATATCCGTATTTTTTGTTCAGGAACCCGCTGTATCTCTGCAGGGATTCGCTGGCCCGCATCCCCAGCAGGCAGACCGTCTTTTTAAAGCCGTGCGCTTTCCGGTACCACCGCCCGAACTGTTTTGCCAGATCTTCCTGGTGCATCCGGTAGCGGTAGGTGGTGATGGGATTGTTCTCCAGATTGATGACATACTCTTTCATGGGCATGGGGCGCACCCAGAGATCCTGTTTTTTGTCGTCCCACGGATACCAGTACATCTCATAGCTGCTGAGGGCCGTCCGCGTGGCCATGGGCAGGCAGACCCAGTACGGCTCCACGTCGTCCTTGATCCGCTCGAAGGTCTTCTCCACGTACTCGGAAGTGACGGTATACTGTGCCTCAAAATCCTGGTGGAACACGCCGATCTTTTTGTGGGGATAATATTTTTTCTGGAAATCCAGCGTCATGTTCAGAAGAAGACCGCTGTCCTTCCCGCCCGAAAAGGACACATAGATATTGTCAAACTCCTCGAAGAGAAATCTCAGGCGCCTCTGCAGGGCTTCGTAGACGTTCTCCTTCAGATATTCTCTTATCATTTGTAGTACACCTGCCTTTTCCAGGATATGGAAATACAGGAATAATCTACCACAATTTACACATAAATTCAATCTTTAAGCAGAAACGTCAGTCTCCGAACACCTTGTCGATGTCCCGCACGATGTCCCCGTCTATCTTTCCCATTTTGACCATGTTGTCCATGATCTGGATGGCCTCGCGGTGGCTCAGGCCGTTTTTGTAGGAGCGCGTCTCCACCAGCGCCTGGTAGATGTCCACGCATCCCATCAGGCGCTCCTCGAAACTGAGCTGGTCCGCGGCGAGGCCGAAGGGATAGCCCTGCCCGTCCAGCTTCTCATGGTGGTGGCCGGCCCATTTTACAATGTCGTCGATCCCCCGGATCCTGCCCAGAATGCGGCAGGTGGCCACCGCGTGGTTCTTCATCTCGGAAAACTCCTTCGCGTCCAGCCTGCCCGGCTTTTCCAGGATATCATTGTCGATGATCAGCTTGCCGATGTCGTGAAAGGCCGCGGCAAAATAATAGCGTGTGACTTTTTCTTGGGGATAGCCGTAATATACTGCCATGACCTGCGCTTTTTGGGCCACTCCCAGGGAATGGTCTTTGGTAAAGGAAGATTTATAGTCCACGATCCTGGCGAACAGAGCGGCAATGCGGTGGATCTCCTCGTCGCTGTACTCCTCGAAGCGGGCGGGGAACATCTCCCGCAAAAGCTGCTCCGCACCTTTTTGCTGCATCTCGCTTAAGGCTTCAAAGGTTATGGCTTTCCGGAACAGGTCCACACTCTCCTTCGTAAAGAGGCTCCCGGCCTCTTTGCGGATCTGCCGCATAAGCTGGGCAAACTCTCTTTTTGTGATCCTGCCCAGGTGCGACCGCATGTCCACCAGATCCGCCACGTGCAGGATCTGCGCTTTTAAGGGGATCTCCTCCGCTTGCTTTCCAAAGGGACCCGTGCCGTCCGCGTTCTCATGATGGTACAAAATGATATTCGTCAGGTCCGTCCGGAAGGGGACGAGGCGCATGTTCTCCTCCCCGTGGACGCAGTGCCCCCCGTTGTTCATAAAGCGGCCCACATCGCGCACCTTGATATCGTCGCTGTTTCCGAGCTCCTCGCGGATAAACTCCGTGAGCGCGTTGTCGTGCAGGATGGCGCAGCCCACAAAATCCTCCAGTTCTTCGCCCGTCATCCCGCTCTCCTTTGCCATCAGGCAGGACAGGTAAGCCACGCGCTTGCCGTGCCCCGTAGCCACTCCGATCAAGTCCTCCTCTACTTTATCCAGCGCCTCCGAGAGCGCCAGCAGCATGTCCGTCAGATCCAGTCTCAATTTTTTCTCCTCCCATTTTCCTGACGCACAGAAAAATCGCCGCAAAAGCGCCGATCTTTCGGAAAGCATCAGGTTTGCCCTCTTTTGGGCTAATCTGATTGTAAATAGTTTGTGGAAAGTTGTCAAATATATTTTGAGTCCTCTGCAGCGGAAGAGCCCTCCCTCGTGTTTCTCTGCTGCGGATATTTGTCTTTTTGCGGTTGACACTTCGGAGAAATATGGTATACTAGGAAATACACGCGTCAAACATAACAAATAAGAAGGGAGAACAACTATGTATTCTTTCGAGGAAATACGAAAGACAGACAACGAGATCGCAGACGCTATCTCACAGGAGATCGCGCGTCAGAATTCCCACATTGAACTGATCGCCTCCGAAAACTGGGTGAGCAAGGCCGTGATGGCGGCTATGGGCAGCCCCCTTACCAACAAATATGCGGAGGGCTATCCGGGAAAACGCTACTACGGCGGCTGCGAATGTGTGGATGTGGTGGAGGAGCTTGCCAAAAAACGCGCATGCGAGCTGTTCGGCTGCGAATATGTGAATGTGCAGCCGCACTCCGGCGCACAGGCAAATATGGCAGTCTTTTTTGCTATGTTAAAACCGGGGGACACTGTGATGGGCATGAACCTGGCGCACGGCGGACATCTCTCCCACGGGAGCCCCGCAAACTTTTCCGGCGCTTATTTTCATGTTGTTCCCTATGGCGTGAATGACGACGGTGTCATCGACTATGATAAAGTAAGAGAGATCGCCCTGGAGGCCAGGCCCAAACTGATCGTGGCCGGCGCCAGCGCTTACGCAAGGATCATCGACTTTAAACGCTTCCGCGAGATCGCGGACGAAGTGGGGGCCTACCTGATGGTGGACATCGCCCACATCGCCGGGCTGGTGGCCGCCGGGCTGCATCCCAGCCCCATCCCCTATGCTCACGTTACCACCACGACCACGCACAAGACCCTGCGCGGGCCCCGCGGCGGCATGATCATGAGCAGCAGCGAGATGGCGCAGAAATTCAATTTCAACAAGGCTATCTTCCCCGGCACCCAGGGCGGCCCGCTGATGCATGTGATCGCGGCGAAGGCCGTGTGCTTCAAAGAGGCCCTGCAGCCGGAGTACAAAGAATACCAGACAAACATCGTAAAGAACGCGAAAGCGCTCTGTGCCGGCCTGATGAAGCGCGGCATCCACATTGTGTCCGGCGGCACGGACAACCATCTGATGCTGGTGGATCTGCGCGGCACGGGCATTACCGGAAAGGCCATGGAGAAACTGCTGGACGATGCGAACATTACCTGCAATAAGAATGCGGTTCCCAACGATCCGGAGTCCGCGTTCGTGACCAGCGGCGTCCGCCTGGGAACGCCTGCCGTCACTTCCCGCGGCATGAACGAGGCCGACATGGAGAAGATCGCGGAGGCAATCTCCCTGATGATCCAGAGCGCGGACAATAAAGAAAAGGCCCGGGCCATCGTAAAAGAGCTGACCGACCGCTATCCCCTGAACGCGTGATCGAACTTACACGCCGCCGGTTTTGCACGGCGTCTGCCCTGTGCGGCGCGGCGGTTTGGAACACACAGACAAAAAGAAACGGCCTGCTGCAGGATCGTTTTCGGGATCGAACCGGAAACCATTCTGCGGCGGGCCTTGTTTTCTGTGTTTTGTTTTTTTGTGTTTTTTCTGTGTTTTGTTTTTTTTGTGTTTTGTTTTTCTGCCGTGTCCGGCCGTGCTGCGCCGGACATCGTCCGCTAAGATTTTGTGATGAATTTTTCGCCGCAGTGGGGACAGGTAACCTCAATCTTCCCCTTGCCGCGCGGCACGCGCATTTTCTTCTTACAGTTTTTGCATTTCAGGTATTTGTATGTCTTGCGCAGGCCGAAGCGCACCTTCTGGCTCTGGAGCTTGAAGCGCAGGCGCTCCCGCTCCGCCAGGTACCGGTTGTTCTCCGCCTTGCGAGCGCCGATATTTCTGGAAAACACGCGGAAATAGGAATAGATCAGGAGGCCGAACGCGATCAGGGAAAGCAAAAACACGCTCAAAAGCGAACTGATGATCAGAAGGACCAGGGACGCCCCGATCAAAAAGATCCCCATTTCATCCACACCGTTTCTGCCCTGCATCCACTCGTACAGCTTTTCTCTCAACCTTCTCAAAGGACTCCCTCCAGACCGTTTTTTATAAGTATAGCCCTTTACACCGCAAATCGCAATCAAGAGTTTCTAAAATTTTCTAAACAATCTATAAAATTCAGCTTTCTTTTTCCCTGCGCCGGTCATGCCTCCGGCCCGCCGTGATGGCGTGTCTCGGACACATCTCCTGACAGCAGTAACACCGGATGCATTTCTTATAATCATACACCGGCGGCTCCTTGCGACCGTTCTGGAAGCGGACGGCCTTGCCCGGCACCGGGCAGTGCTCCACGCAGACGCCGCACTTGATGCACAGATCCTTCTGGATGCGCGGGCGCTTCGCGAGGGAGGTCATCAGTTCGGAATACCGGAGAAGGAAGGTTTTCTTTGTCCCCCTGCGGTCCACGTTGAAATCGGGGTTGCCGAAGCGTTCAACAAGCTCCTCCATGGATATGGCGCGGCCCGCATCCGCGGACGCGTCCCTGGGAATGAGCACCTCAATCTGCTCCCCGCGGCAGGTGCCGATGCCCACGGCTTCCCCCTGGGTATTGGTGGGCACAAGCTCCGGATCCAGATGCACCAGGCGGCAGAACACCGTATCCAAAGCCACCGGATCCTGGGAGAACAGCAGCACGTTCATGGGCACGGGATCGCCGGAGCCCGGCCCATTCCCATCCATGGCCACAATGCCGTCCATGATGTGGAGCCGCGGCTTCACACAGCGCTGAATATCCGCCAGCATTCTGGCAAAGATGCTGGCGTTCGGGTATTTCACATGGCCGGCCGCCTTGCGGTACCCGCAGACCAGGCCGTACACATTTTTGACCGCCCCCGTGACGCGCTCCAGCGCATGGGTTTTCATCTTGCAGAGGCTGACAATGGCGTCGGCCTCCGTCACTTCCCTGCAAAAATAAAACTCCTTTGCCGTAAGGCCCTCCGGGAATTCCACGCGGCGCTCCTGCGACATATCGGCCGCCGCAGCGCCATAAGTATTTTCCGGCGCAAGCCCCAGCTTTGCGGCCGCCGCAGCGCTGGATCCATGCCCCGGCGAATCCCCGTACAGCACATTTGTGCATCCCTCCTCCGCCAGGATGCGCAGCATGGCGCGGATGACGGCCGGATGCGTGGTGACGGCCTGCTCCGGCAGGGCGGCGGACAGAAAATTCGGCTTTACCAGAATGTGCTCGTCCGGCTTCACAAATTGCCCCAGGCCGCCCAAAAGGCCGATCCCCTGCCGCATGGCGGCGTACACGGCCCCGTCCTCATAGGATTTGCAGGGCACCACAACTACTTTCGCTTTCTTTGTCTTTTCTTCCATTGCAGCGTCTCCCTTTCTATATTTTACGCACAGGGCAAGTGCCGCGGCGATTCCACACTTCCAGATTGGGTAAATATCACAGCTCTGCGCTTCTACGCAGGGCATCGGGTTTGCGTTTACGCGCAGGGCCATCGCCACGGCGGCTCGGATGTAAATTCCAGGGGTTCCCCGGTAATGGGGTGCGCAAACGACAGGCTGCAGGAGTGCAGGGCCTGCCGGTTCATCGCCCGGAAATCCGGGTTGTAGAGAAAGTCCCCGATGACGGGGTGCCCGAT
Organism: uncultured Marvinbryantia sp.; assembly: GCA_947630735.1. Taxonomy (GTDB): domain Bacteria; phylum Bacillota; class Clostridia; order Lachnospirales; family Lachnospiraceae; genus Marvinbryantia. The sequence continues at coordinate 26,298 of CANRIR010000005.1, read as the reverse complement.
ATGCTTCATGTGCACGCGGATCTGGTGCGTGCGCCCCGTCTCCAGTCTCAGCCGGACCAGAGAATATCCGTTTTCGCACGCCAGCGTGCGGTAATGCGTGACCGCCCTCTCTCCGCGCGCAAAGTCTACCGTCCGCTCCAGCACGGAGCCCTCTTTGCGGGCGATCGGGGCGTCTATCACGCCCTGCGGAGGCGTTTCCCCCTCCACGATGGCCACATATTCCCGGCGGATCTCGCGCCGGATCGCCATATTGGACAGGATGGCCGCGCTCAGCATATGTTTTGCGATTACCAGAAGCCCGGTGGTGTCGCGGTCCAGCCGCGTGATGCACCGGTAGACGAACGCCTCGCCCCGGCACGCGTAGTAGTACGCCAGGGCGTTCGCCAGCGTGTTGCCGTGGTTGTGCACAGACGGATGGATGGGCATATCCGCCGGTTTGTCCACGATCAGAATGTCCGCGTCCTCATAGACGACGCCAAAGTGCAGAGGAACCGGTTCGATCTTTTCGGAGGACTCCTCCTCCAGCACCAGCACCGTGAGCAGATCCCCTGGCGTAAGCGGCTCGTACGGTCGCGCCGGACGTCCGTTTTTCAGAAACCCGTCCGGCGTATTTTTGATGTGTGTCAGGATATGCCTGGAATAGCCCTTTCCCCGCAGATACGCGGCGACGGACAGATCCCGGCCATCCTCCCCCACGGAATAGTTCAGGATCCTTTTCATAATTTCTCTGCGGTGCTCTCAAGCACCCACACGGACACCGACCCGCCGTTTACAGGGAACACGCCGGCTTTTCGCAGTTCTTCGGCCTGCGCCCGGCACTGCTGCCAGAAACGGCCGTCCTGCGGCAGGTACCACTCAAAGTATTGCATCATGGTTTGGTTCTTCATAGACTTCTCTCCTTTGGACTAAGAATAGCATACTAATTTATTTTTTTCCAGAGTTTCCGGCATAAAACGAAAACCCTGCGATGCATGCCACACTTTTTACCTCCGCCCTTGCAGGAATACGGTTTCTGTGCTAGAGTGAAGAAAAAAGACAGGAGCGTGGATGATATGAGAATTGGAATGGGATATGATGTGCACAGGCTGACGGAAGGCCGGAAGCTGATCCTGTGCGGCGTGGAGATCCCCTATGAGAAAGGACTGCTGGGACACTCGGACGCGGATGTGGCTGTGCATGCCATCATGGACGCGCTTCTGGGGGCGGCGGCTCTGGGCGACATTGGCAGGCATTTCCCGGACACGGATCCGGCCTACGAGGGGATATCCAGCATCACTCTCCTGCGCCGCGTGGCGGATCTTTTGGAAGAACACAATTATATAGTGGAAAATATCGACGCGACGATCATCGCACAGCGGCCGAAACTGCGGGATCACATGCCGCAGATGGCGGCGAATGTGGCGGAGGCGCTGGGCATCTCGCCGGGCCAGGTAAATATCAAGGCCACCACGGAGGAAGGCCTCGGCTTTACGGGAAGCGGCGAGGGGATCGCCTCCCATGCGGTATGCCTCCTTACGTCCTTATTGGATCAGCCCGATATCTGCGCTTACAGTCAGGACGGCTGCCCGGGCTGCGGCAGAGCGATCCGGCCCGGAACCTGTTGACAAATCCGGAAATTTCCAATACACTTAAGTGAATAAAGAAAGACAGGTGGAGATTTTTATGAAAATATACAATACGCTGACAAAACAGAAAGAAGAATTTGTGCCCCTGGTGCCTGGAAAAGTGAGTATGTATGTGTGCGGGCCCACCGTGTACAACCTGATCCACATCGGCAACGCCCGCCCCATGATCGTGTTTGACACGGCGCGGCGCTATATGGAGCACCGGGGCTACGAGGTAAATTATGTGTCGAACTTCACGGACGTGGACGACAAGATCATCAAAAAGGCCATGGAGGAGGGCGTCACGGCGGAGGAGATCTCCCAGCGCTACATCGAGGAGTGCAAAAAGGATATGCAGGGCATGAACGTGCGCCCCGCCACAACCCATCCGCAGGCCACGCAGGAGATCGACGGCATGATCGAGATGATCCAAACCCTCATCGATAAGGGTTTCGCCTATGTGGCAGAAGACGGCACGGTCTATTTCCGCACCCGGAAATTTAAGGAGTACGGAAAGCTCTCACACAAAAACCTGGACGATCTGCGGGGCGGGAACCGCTCCCTTCTGGTGACCGGCGAGGAGCAGAAGGAAGACCCTCTGGATTTTGTGCTCTGGAAGCCGAAAAAAGAGGGCGAACCCTTCTGGGAGTCCCCGTGGTGCAAGGGCCGTCCCGGCTGGCACATCGAGTGCTCCGTGATGGCGAAAAAATATCTGGGCGAGGAGATCGACATTCACGCGGGCGGCGAGGACCTCATCTTCCCGCACCATGAGAACGAGATCGCCCAGAGCGAGTGCTGCAACGGCAAGATCTTTGCGCGCTACTGGATGCACAACGGATTCTTGAACATAGACAACCGGAAAATGTCCAAATCCCTGGGCAACTTCTTTACCGTGCGGGAGATCGCGGAGCGCTATGATCTGCAGGTGCTGCGCTTCTTTATGCTGAGCGCGCACTACCGCAGCCCCTTAAATTTCAGCGCCGAGCTGATGGAGGCTTCCGCAAACGGGCTGGAGCGCATCGTCACCGCGGTGGAGAACCTGAAATTCCTGTCCGCAAACGCGCAGACCGCGGAAATGACGGAGGCGGAGACACAGGAGACGGCATCCCTTTCGGAATATGAAAAGAAATTTGACGAGGCGATGGACGACGACTTCAACACGGCCGACGCCATCTCCGCCATCTTCGAGCTGGTAAAATACGCGAACACAAACGTGTCGACCGAGAGTTCCCGGGCGTTTGCGGACGCGGTAAAGAACAAGATCACGGAGCTCGCCGATATCCTGGGGCTGATCGTGGAGAAGAAAGAGGAAGTGCTGGACAGCGAGATCGAGGCGCTGATCGAGGAGCGCCAGGCGGCCAGAAAGGCGAAAAATTTTGCCCGCGCCGACGAGATCCGGGACATCCTTTTAAAGCAGGGCATTGTGCTGAAAGATACCCGGGAAGGTGTAAAATGGGAGAGAGCGTAGATTTCCTCGCGTATCTGAACGAGCGGATGCAGCTTTCGGAGGCGGATCTGCGCACATATTCGCCGCTGGTGCTGGCCTATATCGGGGACGCCGTCTACGATCTGGCCATCCGCACCATGCTGGTGGAGCAGGGCAGCTGCGCCGTGCGGAAGCTGCACAACAGGGCCAGCGCCCTGGTAAAGGCCCAGACGCAGTCCGGGATGATGGATATCTTACTTCCCCTTTTAAGCGCGGAGGAGGAGGCCGTCTACCGGCGCGGAAAGAACGCAAAGCCATACAGCCACGCGAAAAACGCCAGCCTGGAAGACTACCTTCGGGCGACCGGCTTTGAGGCCCTGATGGGGTACCTTTATCTGAAAAAAGAGACGGCGCGCATGATCGATCTGATACAGGCGGCTCTCGCGGGGCTTCCCGAAATGCCGGGCCCACGGAACCAAGGCGCAGAAAAAAGCGATCCGGCGCAGTGAGGAGCATATATGCGGTACGAAGAATTTACCATTGAAGGAAGAAATGCTGTGGCGGAGGCATTCCGGGCAGGCAGGACCATCGATAAGCTGTTCGTGCTGGACGGCTGCCAGGACGGCCCGGTGCGCACCATCATCCGCGAGGCGAAAAAGCAGGACACCCTGATCCAGTTTGTGCAAAAGGAGCGCCTAGACCAGATGAGCGAAACCGGCAAACACCAGGGGGTCATCGCGTACGCCGCGGCGTACGAATATGCGGAGATTGAAGATATGCTTCATCTGGCGCGGGAGCGGGGGGAGGATCCCTTCCTGTTTCTGCTGGACGGCATTGAGGATCCCCACAACCTGGGAGCCATCATCCGCACGGCAAACCTTGCGGGTGCCCACGGGGTCATCATTCCGAAACGCCGTGCGTCCGGCCTCACCGCCACGGTGGCAAAAGCGTCGGCCGGTGCCCTGAATTACACGCCGGTGGCGAAAGTGACCAATCTTGTAAAGACCATAGAGGAATTAAAAGAAAAAGGACTCTGGTTTGTCTGCGCAGATATGGGCGGGGAGACCATGTACAGGCTGAACCTCACGGGCCCCATCGGCCTGGTGATCGGCGGCGAGGGCGAAGGCGTGGGACGTCTGGTAAAAGAGAAGTGCGATTATGTGGCCTCCATCCCGATGAAAGGGGACATCGATTCCCTCAATGCCTCGGTGGCGGCAGGCGTGATGGCGTTTGAGATTGTGCGGCAGCGGATGAATTAGCATAAAAATTGGATCTGCATAAAAAAATGGCTTTGATAAGCCATTTTTTTAAGCTGGTGACGGGACTCGGACCCGTGACCTCCTCACTACCAATGAGGTGCGCTACCACCTGTGCCACACCAGCCTGCGAGATTGCTCGCTACGGTATTAGATGTTACCATAAACCATCGGGCTTGTCAAGCATTTTGTTACAAATATTAGGACGCGCGATCATCTTCTCCACGATAAAAGCGCTGTGCAGGATCTGCACAGCGCCCTCTTTCGTCTTTATAAAACTATCGGAACCTGATCTACTCAGTCGCCGCTTCTGTGGTAGCTGCCTCTGTGGTCTCAGCCTCTGTAGCCGCCGCCTCTGTGGTTGCAGCTTCTGTCTCCTCAGCCTCTGTAGCCGGAGCTTCTGTGGTTGCTTCCGTGGTAGCCTCTGTAGCCGGAGCCGCCTCCGTCTCTGCCTTCTTGCTGCCGCAGCCAACCGCAAGTGCACCTGCAAATGCCAGAACTGCTGCCAAAGCTATTACTCTCTTTTTCATTTTTTAATCCTCCTCAAATCTTCGAACCTTTCTAAACTGTATCAGCGCATCTGCCACTTGATACGAGCATATTTTAGCACAATTATCCAAAAAAGCAAGGGACAGAATCCTAATATTTTCTAAATTTTTTATGAAATTTTGTGCACTTTTGATAAATTCCGGAATTTTCCGTCGTCCACGCAAAAAACCTCGAAGACACTTCTCAAAAAAGTATCTTTCGAGGTTTTCCAAAATAGCGGAAGGGAGATTTGAACTCTCGACACCACGGGTATGAACCGTGTGCTCTAGCCAACTGAGCTATTCCGCCATATATCATGTTCGTGAAACGAACATGATGCACGAATATGTCCCGCTCTGAAAGAGCGGAGACACAGTGCGCCATCGCTCGCAGAGCGATTCCTATGCGCGTGTGTCCTCTGTCATATCATGTTCGCGCAGCGGACATGATGCACGAATATGTCCCGCTCTGAAAGAGCGGAGACACAGTGCGCCATCGCTCGCAGAGCGATCTTTATGCGCGTGTGTCCTCTGTCATATCATGTTCGCGAAGCGGACATGATGCATAGAAAGTATTATATCTGGTTTCCATTCTATTGTCAACCAAATTTTGAAATATTATACCGCCCTGCGCTGTCCTGCCTTTGCGTCTTCCGCCGCTGCAGGCTACTGCTGCGCACGGAAAAGGATCTCGTCCTCGCCTGCCATGCCCAATTTTTCCATGGCCGCCTCCCCGGCGTATTCCGGCGTGTTTACATATTCTTTCAGCTCTTCCAGCTCTTGTGCGCGCTCGCTCTCCTGTGCGATCTCTTCGTTGAGCTGGGCGATCTTCATCTCATATCCCGCATTCTTTTTCTCCAGCTCGCTGCTCTTATAAAACACTACACCCATCAGCACAAGAACGACTGCAGAGATGCAGATCATCTCCCCACGGTTTCGCCCCTTAGTCCGCTTTTTTGCTTTCATAGATCGGATTCTCCCCTGTCAAAGACTTTCTCTATCTTTGGTTTACTGACATTCTACGCCTTTTTTTCATCTTTTTCAACAGTTTTATCCACATCTTGCGAAAAAGTGACTCCGCGAAGCACTGCGTCCAGACTCCCAGCAGGATGCCCACAAAGGAATATCCCCGCAGGGCCCCGTTATTTTTTTCAAAGATCATGCCGAAAATGACCAGCGAGACAGCGATCCAGTACACAAGATCCTCCACGCTGACCGCGATCATGTGATGCGGAACGATCCTGCGGAAGATCCGGAACAGATCATAAGACCACACCAGAAAAATGCCCGTGAGGATACTGGCGCCAAAGAACACGGCCTCCTGCCGCACGACCGCGCTCATGCTAGCGGAACAGCCTGCGCACCAGGCTGCCTTCCTGTTTTTTCTTGTGGCCGCGCTCAGAGTATACGAAACTGTCCACTTTCCCTTCCAGATCCGCCTCGCCCAGCTCCAGCGTGAGACGGCTGATATGCAGCTCCTTCCCCTTGATGGTCAGCAGTCCCATGTCGGTGTCCAGAACGATCTCATTCTCATCAAAAGAAAGCACATCCGATATGCCGCTGACGGTACCGGATTTCCTTCCCACCACGACTACCTTATGTGCCCTTGGCATCTGTTTTTCTTCCATACTTATCCCCCGGTGCGTATCCTCATTTTAGTATATGCGCCGGAAGACGGAATTATTTCTTGCCGCGTCAAAAGAAGCGCCGTTACAGATAGCGGTACATCTCCTGCGCCTCCTCCTTGCGGACGGTCTCCTGCACGCTCACTGCCTCCACGCGCACGCTCTTTGTGCCGAACTGTATCTCGATCACGTCCCCCTCTTTTATGTTCACGGAGGCCTTCGCCACTTTTCCGTTGACCAGCACCCTGCCGGCATCACAGGCCTCGTTTGCCACCGTCCTGCGCTTGATCAGACGGGAAACCTTCAAAAATTTATCTAATCTCATAATGCCATGCCCTCCTCCTGCCGCCGAGAAGCCCTGTGCGCGCGGATCGGTCACAGGGTTTTCTCCCGTATGAAAAAGCGGGGCATCGCGCCCCGCCTGCTCTATTTTCTTTATTTCTTGTTTACCGCATCCTTCAGAGCTTTGCCAGCTTTGAACTTCGGTGTCTTGGAAGCTTTGATCTTCATAGTCGCGCCTGTCTGCGGGTTCCTGCCTGTCCTTGCAGCTCTCTTAGATACCTCAAATGTGCCAAATCCAACCAGCTGGATCTTCTCGCCCTTCTTTAATTCAGCAGTAACTACGTCTGTAAAAGCCTTAACTGCTTTTTCAGCATCTTTTTTCGACAACTCTGTCTTCTTCGCAATCGCTGCTACTAATTCTGTTTTGTTCATGGAATATTTCCTCCTCTAGAATTTCTCTTACATGCTCATGGAGCATCTGTCAGATTTTATCGGGGTCTGCACATCCGGTGCATTCCTAATAACCTTTATATACCGTCAAGCCCCATTTGTCAAGGCTTTTCCGCAATAATCAGGGCTTTTGGGCAGTTTCCCGCGCTTTTATATGCCGCACGATCTCATTCTGTGCTTTCGACAGCGCCTCGCGCTTGGCCGACTCCACTTTTGCAGAGATCCCGGCCCGCTCCGCCTGCTTTAGTTCTTCCCAATCCGGGAGTTCCTTCTGTCCTCCAAATACGTGCGGATGGCGGCGCAGCATTTTTTCGCTGGCCGCGCGCACCACATCCGAAATGTCAAACAGGCCCTCCTCCGCGGCGATCTGGCTCTGCAGGACCACCTGCAGGAGCATGTCCCCCAGCTCCTCGCAGAAATTGGAGCTGTCGCCCGTCTGCCGCCACACGTCGATGGCCGCCATGGCCTCCGCGGTCTCGTTGATCATACACGGCTTCAGGCTCTCGTGGGTCTGCTCCTGATCCCAGGGGCAGCCGCCGGGCGCGCGCAGCCTTCTTATGATCTCTGTGAAATCTTCAAAACTGTACTCTTTTTTCATAGCATACGGTTGATCATATCCAGAACCTGTCTGCCCAGCTCCTCGGACTTCGCGTCCGCATCCTCCAGGGAAGAACCCTTCACGCCGTAGTAGAATTTTACCTTCGGCTCGGTCCCGGAAGGTCTTACGCAGAGCCACGCGTCGTCGTTCATGTCGTAGTAGAGCACGTTGGAAGACGGCAGGCCGGTGGGCGTCACTTCGCCCGTCTTCAGGTTTTTAATGGTGTCCTGCTTGTAGTCCCTGGCGGACAGTACGGTGTAGTCGCCGATCTTCTCCGGCGTATTCTCGCGCAGAGTGTTCAGGATGTCCTGAATCTTCTGCAGCCCCTCGATCCCCTTCAGGGTGATGGACTGGATCGCATCCTTGTAATAGCCATATTTCTCATACATATCGATCATGGCATCCCAGAGGGTCTTGCCCTGGCTCTTATAGTAGGCCGCCGCCTCGCAGAGCGCCATGGTGGCCACGATGGCGTCCTTGTCGCGCGCGTGGGTGCCGATCAGGCAGCCGTAGCTCTCCTCAAAGCCGAACAGGTAGGTGCCCTCGCCCTTCTGCTCGAAGCCCAGGATCTGCTGGCCGATATATTTGAATCCAGTGAGGACCTCTATGAACCTCATGCCGTAGGATCTCGCGATGGTTCCGGCCATGTTTGAGGTGACGATGGTGCTGACCACCGCGCCGTCCGCCGGAAGCCCCTTCGTGGCCTTGGTCTGGCTCAGCTCATACTCCTCCAGAAGCGCGCCGGACATGTTGCCGGTCAGGCAGATGTACTCGCCGCTGGCGGTATCTTTCACGTAGCAGCCCAGACGGTCCGCGTCCGGATCCGTAGCGAGCACCAGGTCCGCGTCCACCTCTTTCGCCAGCTTCAGGCCGAGGGCAAACGCCTCCTTCGCCTCCGGGTTCGGGTAGCTGACGGTGGGAAACTCGCCGTCCGGCAGCTCCTGCTCTTTGACTACATACACATTTTCAAAACCGATCTCTTTGAGCACGCGCCGCGCGGGGATATTGCCCGTGCCGTGCAGCGGGCTGTAGACAATGCGGATGTTCTTCTGCTGCTCTTTGATGCTGTCCCAGTGGATGACCTGTTTTTTCAGCTCCGCGATGTAGGCGTCGTCGATCTTCGCCCCGATGACCTCATAGAGCCCCGCCTTCACGGCCTCGTCCTTGCCCATGGTCTTCATGGAGGCGTAGTCCGTCACTTCCTGCACCTTCGCCATGATGCCTGTGTCATGGGGCGGCGTGATCTGGGCGCCGTCCTCCCAGTAGACCTTATATCCGTTGTATTCCGGCGGATTGTGGCTCGCCGTGATGTTGATGCCCGCAATGCAGTTTAAGGTGCGCACCGCAAAGGAGAGCTCCGGCGTGGGCCGCAGGGATTCAAACACGTAGGCCTTGATGCCGTTCGCCGCCAGGCACAGGGCCGCCTCGTCCGCAAATTCCGGCGACATCCTTCTGGAGTCGTAGGCGATGGCCACGCCCCTGCTCTGTCCGCCCACCGAGAGGATGTAGTTTGCAAGCCCCTGCGTGGCCTTGCGCACTGTATAGATGTTCATGCGGTTCGTGCCGGCGCCGATGACGCCGCGCAGGCCTGCCGTGCCGAACTCCAGATCTTTATAAAACCGCTCCTTCATCTCCTTGTCGTCGCCCGCGATCCCCCTGAGCTCCGCTTTGGTAGCGTCATCGAAAACGGGGTTGTTCAGCCATTCCTCATACATTTTCTTATAGTCCATTGCAGTACCTCCCATCGTATTTTCATAAGGTTTTCATACTGTGTTTATCATAACAGATATTGCCTGATTATTCCAGTGTTTTCAGGAAAGAATTTCGCAGATCCTGCTGGCGGATCAGTGTCTGCAGTTTTTCGGTGCTCTTCATGGGCACCCAAGCTTTATTGCGGTTGTAGTACTGGTTTGCCAGCTTCCAGAATTTTTCCGGGTAGAGCAGGCGCACGTACAGGTGATCGCGCTCGCGTTCGTCTAAGGTCCGCTCCCTGTCATACCGCTCCAGGATCCGATATCCGCTCCTGCAGTTCCACTCCTGTTTCTCCATGATCTTGCGCAGGAACTGATAGAGATCCGCCGACTGCACATCATACCTGCATCTCTCGAAATTTGCCACAAACACCTGCGTTCTGCTCAGGAACCAGACGTTGTGCTGATTCAGGTTCCCGTGGCACAGAAGCCCCTTTTCCAGAGCCTGCGCCCGCAGCGGGCCATAGTCCGACTGCGCCAGATGCGCCTGCGCCTCCTGCGCCTGTTCATAGAACACCGAAAAGCATTCCAAAAACAGGATCTCGAACGGATTTTTCTGTCTGCGCCTGCGCATAAAAGCGTACACCTTGCGCAGTTCCCGGTTGCGGCGCTCCAGCTCCAGGCGCAGGTCTTCGCCGATATAATGCTCCTGCACCGCGTCCTCCCCGGGCGAGAGGTACATGATCTTGTGGAGCTGGCCCAGCCTCCTGGCCGTCTGCTCCACATCCCCCATGTTTTTGGTGTCGCACTCCCGTCCCTCATACCAGTCTTTGAGGATGCATGCCTGCTCCTCACAGTCCGGAGTGAGCAGGTTCCCCTCCCGGTTGGCAAGGGCAATGTCGACATAAGGACATCCCCTGTCCCGCACCGCCTCCAGCACACGGTTCACAAACACCATCTTTTTTTCAGAGCTGCCGCATTCCGCCAGCAGCTTTTTCCCCTGGTCCGTCTCGCAGATATAGGAGCCTCGTCCTCTCCTGGTGCCGGTAACCTCTATCTCATACTGCTCTAATACCTTCAGGCTTTTTTCGTTCACACATAACCCTCCCCTATATCATTCCTTCTATCCTATGCAGAGGAAAAGGGGATTATGTGCCCGCTCAGGGGACAAAATGGCTCATCAGATATTCTTTTGTGTTGTGTTCCGGCGCATCCAGCACATCCTCCAGCATGCGCTCCAAAACCTTCCCCAGCTGCTTTCCGGGGGCCATTCCGGCCGCCAGGAGGTCCCTGCCGTCCACAGCCAGCTCTTTTAGGGAAAGGCAGTCCTGCTTCTTTAAGATCTCGCGGCAGACCTCCTCCGTCTGTTCCAGGAGAAACAGCTTTTCCGCCCTGCGAAAACTGCTCTGCGCAAGGATATCCGCCCTGCACACCTGCACAAGCTTTGGGAACAGCTCCCTTCCCGCCTGGAAGATCAGCCTGCGCACGTATTTTTCCGACACCACGCGCACCTTCGGATCCAGATCCGGCGAAAGCTCCCGCACCAGCACCGGGCGCACATCGTGCAGACGCACCAGAATGCGCACCTGGCGGATCGTCTCATTGTCAAATTTCAGGCGGCGCAGGACACGGGCCGAAAGCTCCTCGCTGTATTTCGGGTGCCCGCGGAAATGATCCACCCCGTCCGCGGTGGTCTTCGCGGCCGGCTTCCCGAGATCGTGGCACAGAAGAGTCAGCCGGACCACGCGGTCCTTCGGGGAATTTTCCAGCGCCTTTATGGTGTGCATGCCCACGTTCCAGCAGTGGTGCGGGTTGTGCTGCTCTGTCTGCATTATCCGGTCAAACTCCGGCAGAAAGACCGCCGTCATGCCGAGCTCATAAGCCTGCAGCAGCATCTCCGGGTGCGGGGAGACCAGCAGCTTTGTAAGTTCCGTCTGTATGCGCTCCGCGCTGATATGTTTCAGACTGCCCGCCATCTGCCGGATGGCGGCCTGCGTGTCCTCATCGATGGAAAACCCCAGCTGCGCCGCGAACCGCACGGCCCGCAGCATGCGCAGGGCGTCCTCGCCAAACCGCTCGCGCGCATCCCCCACACAGCGGATCACGCGGCCCTCCAGATCGGAAATGCCGCCGAAGGCATCCACCAGGCCGGTCGTCTCATTGTAGGCCATGGCGTTGATGGTGAGATCACGCCTCCTCAGATCCTCCTGCAGGCTGTCCGTGAAGCTCACTTCCTTAGGATGACGGCTGTCCGCATACTCGCCGTCGATGCGGTAGGTGGTCACCTCATAGCCTGTTTTATCCAAAAGAACCGTCACGGTGCCGTGGGCGATCCCGGTGTCCACGGTGCGCCGAAAGAGCGCCTTGACCTCCTCCGGTTTCGCGGACGTGGTGATATCCCAGTCCTCCGGCTCGCGCCCAAGGACGGCATCACGAACACAGCCGCCTACGGCGTATGCCTCGTAGCCGGCTGCTTCCAGTGTGCTGATGATCGTTTTTACATGCTGCGGCAATAAAATTTTCATAACCGACTCCTATCCGGCTTTGCCCGCCCTTCGGAATGACGCCGGCGCACCTCAGCCCGCCATCCAGAAATATGCCAGCACCACGATGCCCAGGATGATGCGGTACCAGCCAAACACGGTAAACGTGTGCCTGCGGATGTAGCCCAGCAGCAGCTTGATGACCAGGATAGACACCAGAAACGCCACCACAAGCCCGACACCCAGGAGCACAAGCTCCGTGGAGGTAAACGAGAACCCGAATTTCACAATCTTCAAAAGGCTGGCGCCGAGCATGACCGGCACCGCCAGGAAAAACGTAAATTCCGCCGCCACGGTCCGGGAGACGCCCACCATGATAGCGCCCAGGATCGTCGCACCGGAGCGGGACGTGCCCGGGAACACGGCCGCGATCAGCTGGAACACCCCGATCCACAGGGCGATGGGGTAGGTGATCTCCGCGATGGAATTGACCCGGATCTTCATTCCCCGGTTCTGATGCTCGATCACGATAAACAGGATGCCGAACACGATCAGGGCCATGGCCACCGTCTGATAGTTGTAGAAGAGCTCGTCCAGCTCTTCCTCGAACAGGATCCCCACCACGGCCGCCGGTATGCAGGAGAACAGGATCTTAAACCACATGGAGAAGGTTTCTTTTTTGATAAAGAATCTTTCCTTCAGGGAGAACGGCCACAGCTTTCCAAAGTACAGCACCACCACCGCCAGGATGGCTCCGAGCTGGATGACCACCAAAAACATGGAGAGGAACTCCTCCGATACGTTCAGCTTCACAAACTCATCCAGCAGGATCATGTGGCCGGTGCTGCTGATGGGCAGCCATTCGGTAATGCCCTCCACAACGCCGAAGAGCACGGCTTTTAAAATTTCTACGATATCCATATACTGCGTCTATCCTTTCCTGATCCGTCTTATTGACAGATATGTTAATGTGTGTGAAATTATACTATAATTTCAGAAAATTGTAAATATGCTGACAGGCCCGCCGCCGGGACCGCCGGGCGGTTTCTCCCGCTTTGGATAAAGGTCGGACGGCACTTGTCTTTTTCAGAGACTTATGCTATACTGCAATGGCCGCGGCGTCTGTGAGCGGAGCGTTTGCGGCGGATCAACAGCGTCAGTTCGAGACCTTCCTGACGTAAAACAAAACTAAAGGAGAAAATTTCATATGAGAGACAAAAAGCTAATCTTCCTGGTACAGGCAGCCGCCATCGCCGCCGTCTATGTGGTGCTCACCGTGGTGGGCGCGGCGTTCGCGTTCGGCCCGGTGCAGGTCCGCTTTTCAGAGGCGCTGACCGTACTGCCGTACTTCACACCTGCCGCCATCCCCGGACTGTTCGCGGGATGTATCATCGCAAACCTCACAGCGGGCGCGATCCCCCTGGACATCGTATTCGGGAGCATCGCCACCCTGATCGGAGCGCTCGGCTCCTACGCCCTTCGAAAGCAAAAATTTCTGGTCCCCATTCCGCCCATCGCGGCCAATGCGGTCATCGTTCCCTTTGTGCTGTATTACGGCTACGGAGAAACGCTCCCGATCCCCTTCATGATGCTGACTGTGGGCGCGGGGGAAGTGATCTCCTGCTATGTGGCCGGCCTCATCATTTTGTTCGCGCTGGACAAGTACAAAGGCGTGATCTTCCGCTCGGCATAACATATCGGTTAGTATTCCTGTTTATCCAGGAACCCGATGAACACGTTTCCCGATCGCTCAAACAGGTCCAGGGAATCCTCGTCACTTAAGGGATAGGTTTCTTCCTCTCCCTTCTGATAGAACCACACATTGCCCCATTGATCATATCCCACCAAAACGCGCACGCCGTCCACCGTGTCGGCGAGTACCGCGTTGCCCTCGCTGATAAAGTAGAGGATGGAATCCATGCTGCATCCGCTCAGATCAAACACCCGCTTGTCGGGCAGCTGTTCCTGCAGCCTGGAGATGTTCATCTCGCCGTTCAGGACGCAGGGCGGGATCTGATCGATGGCGACGTCCGCGATCGTCTTGCGGTTCCCGCGCTCCCAGATATACTGCTGATCCTGATCCACCACAACGCCGAACTGCGAATCCGCGCGCACGATGGCCGTGTTGGCATTCTCGTAGATACTGTCCAGATGGCCCTTCGCGTACACGTAGTAGCGCTCTTCCGTGTGCTCTTTCGCCTCGATCTGGATATTGCGGTCCCCCTCGTGGAGGATCATGCGGCTTCTTACCACCTGCGGAGTCTTCTTCTCAAAATCACTTCCCACCAGAAGGATCATCTCTGTCTGTTTGCGGCCGCTTATCTGCGTAGTCATGCCCACAGACGGCTCCTCGCCGTCGTTGTCGATGATATGATCATCCGACGCCTGCTCCCAGGCACTTCCATTTCTGCGCACACGCTGCAGCGTGAGCAGGCTGTCCTCGATCGCAGCGCCGGTCACGTAAACGCCCGGATCGCTGTACTGCTTGACCACCTCGCCCTCCTCGTTCAGGATGCACACGGTGTGCATGGGGAAAAATTCGTCTCCCTCGTGAGCGGCGTCAATATCTTTCGCGTCCGCAATGCCGTAGACCAGCGCCTCCCCGATATAGCCGAGCATACGGATGCGCTCGTTCTCGCCGCAGGTGATCTCCCGCACATCCTTGGTGTCCATGTTGAAGACCGCGATGGTGCCGGAGTCATAGGCGTCATTTTCCTTCAGATAGGCGAAATACTTGCCGGACACGGAACCCGCGTAACAGTTGGGCTTCATATCCTCCACCACTTTGGTCATCCTGCATGTGGCCAGCTCTATCTCATACACATCCCCGTCCAGCAGGATGTAAAAATCTTCCTGATCATCCGCCACGTAGGAAAGTTCCCGGACATCCGACCGGAGCAGATCGTAGGAGCGCGTGGTGTCCAGAAACAGCTTTTCGTCGATCCCGCCGGCGGACGCATCATAGTAATAAAGCGCCACTCCGGATTCCCCTTCGTGCCGGCCCCGGTTCATATACCCCGCGACCACAAAATAGATGTTTCCGTTCGTGCTCATGTTGAGGATCTTGATCTCGTGCTGACCGTAGATATCCCGGTAATCCGTGTTGCCCTTCTGCCGGAACGTGAATACCTGCGCCATCTTTCCGCTGACGGAGTCGTAGCTCCACAGCTCCCCGCCGAGAACAAAGGCAAAATACCGGGTCTGCGGATCCGTCACATAGGTGATGTCGCTGCTGCAGATGCCGAACTTAATGCCTTTATCCAGGATCACCCCGTTGTCCGGGTTGAAGATCTCATTGGTGGAGCGCTCAAAATCCAGCAGCATGACGGTCTCATCCGCGTAGCGCAGACGGAAATACTCATTTACCGTGTAGAGCTCCTGGCCGCCCTCCTCGTTCTGCGCGCTGATCAGATACTCCTGCACGATCGTGGCAGTGGTCTCATTTAATTCTTTGACCGTCGGAACCGACCGGTAATAGATCTCGGGGGACAGGTCGCCCCAGACCACCTGATCGGTCGTCGTGTGAATATCCATAAAGGAAAGATTGATCTCTTCCACATCCATCTCCGGCTCCAGATAGAGGGCCAGCCGGCTCGCGTCGCTCCTGTTCAGGCAGGTCTCGGAAAAGGAGATGACAAAGTCAAGGTATTCTTTGGTGTGCAGGCTGTCCTGCTGCACCACCCGGGTATAATAATAGACATCCCGGCCGTCCGCGACCAGACACAGCTTCAGGACATATTCCAGGTTCATGCGCAGCTTATTCTGCAGCACAAAAGAAGCGGTCACCGAATCCTCGTCCCGGAAGATCTCCGTCACCTTGGTGTTTTCCAGAGAGGTCTTCCCGTCCGCCGTGAGCACTTCAAAATAAATATCCTCCACGGAAGCGCCAAACGTCTGCACGCGGATGCTCATATCCTTAGAGGTAGAAATGGGCGTCAGGGTGTCGCGCACCGCGGTCGCATCCATGGGCTTGATATAGCCGTGCAGCGGATTCATCTCCACGCCGCCGTGCTCCATATAGACGATGGGGAGCGTAGCCTGCGCCATATCCTCCGTCTGGATCCGGTTTTCTTCATTTCCCCACATTGAAAACACTGCGACGCTCACAAGGAAGACCGTCAGCAGCACAACGATCCGAATAAATAGTCTCTTCATCTTGTCCTCCATTTTTCCATAAGTATATATTAATCGCTTTTCGGAAAAAGGACAACCCTAAAAAGAGCGTTTTTCTGTCACAAAAGATCCGGCGGGATCTTCTATGACAAAAACCTCCCCCCGCCGAAGCAGGGGGGAGGCGCGTTCCCTCTGTGTCACCACCGCCTGCAGCCGCGGTGCCTGCACCTTCTCTGGAACATTTCCTGATATAAAAGCACCTGTATAAAATCGCTCAGCCAGTTCTGTCCGGGCGGGTAGCGCCTGCGCCCCTCCTGGTTCATGGCGAACATGTCGTCCGCGTCCGGGGACTCCTCCACCGGATAGCGGTCTTTTACTTTCTCGTAGATCTCCTCCGTCAGCCTGCGCACGCGCACCTTGTCGGGAATGCTGTCAAACATCGCGCTGCCCTCGTATTCCATACTGTCGCAGACATTCTCCACCTCCGCCAGTATGATCCTGGCCATGTCGGGGTACTGCTCTTTCAGTTTCCGCCAGTCGCGCTCGTTCTCCTCCTCGGGCGTCAGGACCTCTTCCATCATCCGGTCGCAGTTGGGATAGCAGGGACAATCCCACAGACAATTGCAGGGTTTTCTTTTTTCCATCTGCCAGACTCCTATCTTCCATTTATCATTAGCCTATGCAGAAAAAAGCGCCCCGTGCATAGAAGATCCCCGGCGGCAGGGGTTTTCTGCCGTCGGGGAACCTTGCAGCATATTTATTTTCTCTGGGATTCCTGAACCAGTTCCAGGCGGATCATCGCTTTGCGAAGCGCCATCTCCGCGCGGTTGAGGTTCAGCATCGGGTCCTTCATCTGCAGCCGGCGCTCTGCGCGGGCCTCCGCCTCTTTGGCCCGGTTGATGTCAATCTCCTCCGGCCACTCGGCGATCTCCGCCATGATCGTCACTTTATCCGGCAGGACTTCCATAAAGCCGCTGTGGATGGCAGCCAGCTTTTTCCC
Source organism: uncultured Marvinbryantia sp. (assembly GCA_947630735.1). GTDB lineage: Bacteria > Bacillota > Clostridia > Lachnospirales > Lachnospiraceae > Marvinbryantia. Next base: position 9,243 of record CANRIR010000005.1, on the reverse strand, counting down.
GTCCTCGCCGGTGATCGTCACGATGCCGGGCACGATCAGGAGCGTCATGGGAATGTGGCCCTTGTAGATGCCCACTTCCCCCTCGCTGGTGTTCAGCTCCACCATGCTGGCCCTGCCCTCAAAGAAGACCCGCTCCGGGGAGATAATACTCAGTTGAAACAGTTTGTCTTCCGCCATAAGCTCACCTACTTCGCACGGGCAAGGACATCGTCGATCGTTCCGGCGTTCAGGAACAGGCTCTCCGGAATGTCGTCGTGCCTGCCCTCCAAAATCTCGCGGAAGCCGCGGATGGTCTCGGCGATGGGCACGTAGCGCCCCTCTGTTCCCGTGAACTGCTGCGCCACGTAGAAGGGCTGCGACAGGAACCTCTGGATCTTTCTCGCGCGGCTGACGATCTGCTTTTCCTCCTCGGAGAGCTCGTCCATGCCCAGGATCGCGATGATGTCCTGCAGCTCTTTATATCTTTGCAGGATCTCCTGCACGCCGCGGGCGACTTTGTAGTGCTCCTCGCCCACCACGCGCGGATCCAGGATGCGGGACGTGGAATCCAGCGGATCCACCGCCGGGTAAATGCCCAGCTCCACGATGGAGCGGGAGAGCACGGTGGTGGCGTCCAGGTGTGCGAATGTGGTGGCAGGCGCCGGGTCCGTCAGGTCGTCGGCAGGCACATAGACCGCCTGCACGGACGTGATGGATCCGTGCTTGGTGGAAGTGATGCGCTCCTGCAGGGCACCCATCTCCGTCTGTAAGGTGGGCTGGTAGCCCACGGCGGAGGGCATGCGCCCCAAAAGCGCGGACACCTCCGAGCCGGCCTGGGTAAAACGGAAAATGTTATCGATGAACAGCAGCACGTCCTTGCCGCCCTCATCGCGGAAATTCTCTGCCATGGTAAGGCCGGTCAGGCCCACGCGCATTCTGGCGCCGGGCGGCTCGTTCATCTGCCCGAACACCATGGTGGTCTTATTGATAACGCCCGACTCGGACATCTCGTGGTACAGGTCGTTGCCCTCGCGGGTGCGCTCGCCCACGCCGGTAAACACGGAATAGCCGCCGTGCTCCGTGGCGATGTTGCGGATCAGCTCCTGGATCAGCACGGTCTTGCCCACGCCCGCGCCGCCGAACAGCCCGATCTTTCCGCCCTTTTGATACGGGCAGAGCAGATCCACCACCTTGATGCCGGTCTCCAGCATCTCCGTGGATGTGGCCTGTTCCTCAAAATCCGGCGCTTCCCGGTGGATCGGCATATATTTTACGTCCGTGGGAGCCTCCTTGTTGTCGATCGGCTCCCCGATAACGTTGAAGATGCGCCCCAGGGTCTTCTCGCCCACCGGCACCGAGATGGGAGCTCCCGTGGAAACCGCTTCCATGCCGCGCACAAGCCCGTCCGTCGGGCCCATCGCGATACATTTTACCGTATCGTCGCCCAGATGCTGGGCCACCTCCACCACCAGGGTTCCGCCGTCCTTCGTGGCAATGTGGATCGCGTCATAGATACTTGGCAGTTTCCCCTCCGGGAACTTGATGTCGAGCACAGCACCGATGATCTGAGTGATCCTGCCCTTGATCTTTTCTGACATGTTCTCTCTCTCCTATCCGCCGATGCTAGCTGATCGCTTCCGCACCGGCAATAATCTCTGTTAACTCCTGCGTGATGGAACTCTGGCGCGCACGGTTGTACTGCAGAGACAATTTTTCGATCATCTCCTCCGCGTTGCTCGTGGCGGAATCCATCGCCTGCATCCTAGCGCCGTTCTCACTGGCCACCGCCGAAGTGAGCGCGCCGAATATAATGCTGGTTATATATTTCGGGATAATGATGTCCAGGGATTCCTCCTCGTCCGGCTCGTAGTTCATGGGCGTGTTCATAGCCGCCTCCCGGGCGTGGGTCTTCTCTGTCCCCGCCTGGATCTCCTCCTCGGAGAACTCCACCGGCAGCAGCTTCAGCAGGGTGGGCGTGTGCACCACCGTGTTCTTGAACTCGGTGTAGGCCACGTAGATCTCGCCGATCTCCCCCGCGGCAAACGCGCTCAGCACATCCTGGCAGATCTGCATGGCGTCCGAATACATGGGATTGTTGATGACGTCGCTGTAATCCGCCCGCACGGCGTAGCCCCTGCGCGAAAGGAAATCCTTCCCCTTTCTGCCGATGGCGACAAGCTCCACATCCTCCTTCGCGAAACCGCTCTCGGTGATCAGCTTTTCCACGCCCGCATTGTAGCCGCCCGCAAGGCCCCGGTTGGAAGTAATGGTGATCACGCACTTCTTTTGGGAATCCCCCGCGTGCAGGTACGGGTGGCGGATCTGGCCCGAGCGGGACAGGATGTGCGCCACCGTCCGATACATCTTATCAAAATAGGGCTTTGCCTGCTCCGCGCGCGTCTTCGCCTTCTGCAGCTTCACGGTGGAGACCAGCTTCATGGCCTTCGTGATCTGACCGATGCTGGAAACACTGGTTTTTCGCCTCTGTATGTCTCTCATGGAAGGCATTCGGTATCCCCCCTTACTTTACAAAGTCCTTCTTACATTCCTCGATGGCCGAGATGAGCAGCTTCTCCATATCCTCGGTCATTTCCCCGGTCTCCAGGATGGACTTCGGCACCTCCGGGTACTTGGTCTCCACCAGCTCGAACAATGCGTCCTGGAACGGCAGCACATTCTCCACCGGGATGTCCAGCAGATACTTCTTGGTGGCCGCGTAGATGATCATGACCTGATGGGAGACCGGCATCGGCTGGTACTGCGTCTGCTTGAGGATCTCCTTGATGCGCTCGCCGATGGCCAGCTTCTCCTTGGTGTCGGCGTCCAGCTCGGAGCCGAACTGGGAGAATGCCGCCAGCTCGCGGTACTGCGCCAGCTCCACACGGATGGGAGCCGCGATCTTCTTCATGGCTTTGATCTGCGCCGCGCCGCCCACACGGGAAACGGAAAGGCCCGCGTTCACGGCCGGGCGGAAGCCCGCGTTGAACATCTCCGTCTCCAGATAGATCTGCCCGTCTGTGATGGAGATGACGTTGGTGGGAATGTACGCGGAAACGTCGCCTGCCTGGGTCTCGATGATGGGCAGAGCCGTCAGAGAACCGCCGCCCAGCTCGTCGGAGAGCTTCGCCGCGCGCTCCAGCAGCCTGGAGTGCAGGTAGAACACGTCGCCCGGGTACGCCTCACGGCCTGGCGGACGCCTAAGCAGCAAAGACAGGGTGCGGTAAGCCGCCGCGTGTTTGGAGAGATCATCGTAGATGATCAGCACGTCGTCCCCGTTCTCCATCCATTCCTCGCCGATGGCGCATCCGCTGTACGGCGCGATATACTGCAGGGGCGCAAGCTCGCTCGCCGTGGAAGCCACGACGGTGGTGTAATCCATTGCCCCATATTCTTCCAATGTCTTTACAATGTTGGCGACGGTCGAAGCCTTCTGGCCGATCGCCACATAAATGCACTTTACGCCCTGCCCCTTCTGGTTGATGATTGTGTCGATGGCAATGGCGGTTTTCCCCGTCTGTCTGTCGCCGATGATCAGCTCGCGCTGCCCGCGGCCGATTGGCACCATGGAATCGATGGCCTTGATGCCGGTCTGCAGCGGCGTATCCACGGACTTTCTGGTAATGACGCCGGGCGCTACGCGCTCAATCTCCCTCGTCTTCTCCGAGGCGATGGGGCCCTTTCCGTCGATGGGATGGCCCAGAGCGTTCACAACCCTGCCCAGCATCCCGTCTCCGACCGGAACGGAAACCACGCGGCCGGTGGTCTTTACCGTGTCGCCCTCGCTGATGCTCGACGCATCGCTTAAGAGAACCGCGCCCACGTTATCCTCTTCCAGGTTGAGCACCATGCCTTCCACCTCGCCCGGGAACTCCAGAAGCTCGCCCTGCATCGCGCTCTCCAGACCATGAATACGGGCGATCCCGTCCGACACCTGCATGACCGTCCCCACGTTGGAGACAGACATTCTGGAGGAATATTTTCTGATCTCGTCCTTAATGACAGAACTGATCTCCTCTGGTCTTAAATTCATGAGGTTTGCATCCTTTCTTCCTGTTCTAATGACGTGCTCATCAGCCTGCGCCTGATGTCCGTCAGCTTATTCAAAATACTGCTGTCCACCACGGTATCGCCTATGCGGATGACCAGCCCTCCGATCAGCTTCGGATCTACCTGGAACGACATCTCCATCTTCTCGTACCTGGTGGTGGCGAGGAGCTTTTCTTCAATGCGCTTTTTCCACGCGTCGTTCAGCTCCCCGGGGGATGTCACAATCGCGATACCGATTTTTTTGTATTCTTTTACGCGCGCCGCAAAATAGTCCAGTATGGCGTCCAGCTCCTGAAACCTCCGCTTGTCCACAACGATCCGCAGGAACCCCACCATGTGGTCGGAAACCCGGCCCTTGAAGATCTTCTCGGTCAGTTCCAGCTTTTCCGACACGCCCACGTCCGGATTTCGCAGAAGCTGCGTCAGCTCCGGATGGTCCGAAAAAACCTGCCGCACCGCCAGCACTTCCTCCAGCATGGCGTCCACGCTGTTCTCCTCAACGGCGAGATCAAACAGGGCATCACCGTATGTTTTGGATACTAATTTTGCCATGTTTCTTCTCCTATTTCTTTCAGGGTCTCCTCCATCAGCGCTTCCTGCGCATCTTCATCCATCGATGAGGAAACCACTTTCCCCGCCATCATGGACGCGATGGAGATCATCTCTTTCTTCATATCGTCGGCGGCCTTCTTTTTGTCCAGCTCGATCTGGGACTGGGCTCTCGCGAGGATGCGCGCCGCCTCCTCGTTGGCCTGCGCCTTAATATCCTCCGCATTCAGAAGCGCCTTCTGCCGTGCCTGGCTTAAAATCTCGTCCGCCTCTCTGCCGATATTTTTAATCCTGGAATCGTAGTCTTCCTTCAGCTTTTCCGCCTCTTCCTTCTGGGCCTTTGCGCTGTCGATGTCGTTTTTGATCTTCTCCTGGCGCTTTTTTAAAAATTCCCTGGCAGGGTTGAAAAGCAGGTAGGACAGGAGCGTGAACATGACCAGCATGGCGAGCATCAAAAGGACGGTGTCCGCCAGAAGCTGCGCGTCCAGATTAAACAATCTGTCCAAGGTTTTGCCTCCCTTCTATTTTCCGGGAATGCCTGCCCCGGCAGGCTCCCCCTCTGTCACTTTGTCCGCTTACAGCTTGCCCAGAAGCGGATTTGCAAACAGAAGAATAAAAGCGATAGCCAGACCGTACAGACCTGTGGTCTCGGCGACGGCCTGTCCGAGAAGCATGGTGGACGTGATGTCGGATTTCGCACCCGGGTTTCTCCCCACTGCGTTTGCGCCGTAGCCGGCTGCAATACCCTGGCCTACGCCGGGGCCGATGCCTGCGATCATCGCAAGGCCCGCGCCAATTGCGGAACACGCTAAAATCAATCCTTCGTTCGTAATCATCTTCATTTCCTCCTTATTTTCATGATTCTTTTTTGATTTTTTGTCTTTTTTCTTCTTCTATTCCTGCCCCGGCATCTTGTCTGCCGTAAACACCATGGTCAGCATACAGAACACATAGGTCTGGATGGCACCTGAGAAGACGTCGAAATAAATATGCAGGATTCCCGGCCATCCGATGGCAAACCTGGACAACAGCTGGTAGATCAGGGACATCATAACCGTTCCCGAAAGAATGTTGCCGAACAGACGTAAGGACAGCGAAAACGGCACTGCAATCTCCCCGATCAGATTGATGGGGAACAGAAACGGCAGCGGCTGGAACAGTCCCGTGAAGGCCCCGACCTTGTTGTATTTGATATTATTGTACTGGATAATACCAAATGTGATCAGGCCCAGCGGAAGTGTCACGCCGTAGTCCGCCGTGGGCGGACGCAGCCCGAAGAGCCCTGAAATGTTGCTGACAAAGATGAACAAAAACAGGGTGCTGATATAGTTGACAAACTTGCCGGCATATTTTCCCATGCTGCCGGATACCATTTTGTCCAGCATCTCCACGATGAGCTCCACCACGTTCTGAAACGCGCCCGGCACTTCGTCGGCATGCTTCATCACACGGTTTGCGGCAACGGCAAAGAGAAGCAGCACCGCCATGACGATCAGCACGCTGACATGGGTGGTGGTAATCCACAGTTCCTGCCCGAACAGATGGTACTTGATCAGGCCGTGTATCATAAAGTCCACATCGCCGTCCTGCGCCAGCAGAAAGGCCGTGTTCAAACCAACGCTTCCCACACTCTCACCTTCTTCCTTTCTCTAGTTTTTTGTATCCGTCAAGGATCCGCGGCAGAGCTTTTCCGCCGCCCTGTGCAGCAGAGGCTGCGAGTACGCGCCCAGCTTCAGGGTAAAAAGCCCCAGAAAGATCCCCACCACGTTTCCGCCAAGCCGCCACGCGGCCACAAAGAGCGCAAGCGCCGCCAGGGTGCGCAGAACCGCCCCTTTGCGCATGTGCTTTACGGCGTCCTCGCCGGGAAGCTCCAGGGCGTCCTCGATGAAGACACACATGTGAACCGCCATCCCCGCCGCCGCCAGCATGCCGGCAGCGATGCTGAGTACAAACGGAAGCCGCGGGGATGCGAACCAGACCGTCGCAAGGCCGATGACGATCCCCCACAGGAGAATGCCCAGAAGTAGTTCCTTTAAAGTGGGGTGCATAGCGCTTAAAAATTTATTTATCCGGCTCATGGTCCCCGTCCTTCTTCCCGGATCTCTCATCCTTTGGGATCAGTTCTTTTGCCAGGATCCAGCAGTTGCGGCACCCCGCCAGGATCCCCAGGATCAAAAGCGGAAGAACCGTGTGCCAGCCGAAATGCCTGTCGAGCTGATCGCCGATAAACACACATAAAATAACAGGAGCAAGCATACTGATCCCAAGCTGCGTGATCATCGCGATATTCCGATAAACGTCTTTCTTGAAATTCACTATGCCCCTCCTTGCCCGTCTGCCGCATCTATAAACATTCCTCTGTAACTATTCTCATCTATTATTCATCTATACATACTTACCTGTATATACATCTCATCTGTATATATGCGGCGCTCTGTTTTTTATTTTAATGCATTTTGTCAGAAATGTCCAGCATTTTAAACGGGATTACCTTTTTCAGGTCTTCCAGGGATACTTCCACCTGATAGCCGATCTTTCCGCCGCTGAACAGGATGGTTTCAAACTGCTCCGCGGACTGGTCGACGACGGTGGGAAACTGTTTTTTCATGCCGATGGGCGAGCATCCGCCGTGCACGTACCCCGTCAACGGGAGCAATTCTTTCGCCTTGATCATCTCGATGCTTTTTTCCTGCACGGCCTTCGCGGCTTTTTTCAGATTCAGTTCCCCGCTGACGGGCACTAGGAATACGTAGTACGCGCCGCCGCCCGATCTTGTGACCAGGGTTTTGAAGGCCCGGTCCGGGTCTTCGTGCAGGACGTCCGCCACCTCCATGCCGCTTACCGCGCCCGTGTCCGCATAGTAATGGCTGCGGTAGGGTATTTTTTTCTGATCCAGAATACGCATCACATTTGTTTTTTCGCCGGTCTTTTCTTTGGTCTTTGCATTTGCCTGCTTCACGGCGCACACATCCCCTCTCCGTGTGAAGTTCCGCGCAGCCGCGCGGTCTGCGGCGCGGCTGACGGCGGTGCTTTTGGGTAAATTATAGTATAAGAGGTTGGGCAAGTCAACAAAAGGAAGCTGCGCTCCCTGACCCTGTTCTTGACCGCCCATTTGACTACCAAATACAATGCGATTTCTTATTTCGCTGCCAGCGCTATTATTACAATGGCGGCAATAACTGCGCCAACACAAGCCCCGGCTATAAATTTAAGTACGGTTTGATATGGTCTTTTCCCTATTTCCCGTTGTTTCTGAATTTCGTCCAGAGTTTTTCCTTCGCTGAAAGCAACGATTTCTTTGTAAGTCTGGATGTCATTGTTCCTTTTGAGTTTTTCAACCCGACAGGCTATTAGGAGCGTTATCAGATACAAGATCGTCCAGATAATAACCCCATAAATTTTCAAGAATACTACGAGTGGAACAAATGCTGCAATACTGGCGATAAAAAGAATCGCAAGCAATTTCCCCAGATCATTAAACTTTTTAACTTCCTCTCCGTTGATTTCCCGCTTCATAATTTCAACATCTCCTTTGATTAATTGGTCAAGAGATATTTCAAAAACGGAACTTAGAAGCAACAGGCTGTGAATATCCGGATAACTCTTTTCATTTTCCCAGTTGGAAATTGTCTGCCGAGTCACATATATTTTTTCTGCCAGTTCTTCTTGGGACAGTTCCTGTGCATTACGGTATTTTCTGATCTGTGAGCCGATCTCCATCATATTATTTCCCTCCTATTCTGAGCTTTTTGCTCTCTTGACCTAAGAGAGTTTTATCACTTGTGAGCTGAAAATGTCTATCAAAGGCCTTTTACATCGAGCTTTTATACGGTGTCAGATCTCTTTTGCAATAATAACCGGACAGCTTAACGATTGTACCCATTCTTCAACCGTATTCTCTGCTCTGGATTTAACAATGTCAAAGAACTTTTCTTCCTGCTCGTACAAGTCCCCACCGGGCAGCATTCTATTGCCAAATTTATGGAAAGAGTGTTCTTTTACCCGCTGCAGCCGAATATCTTTCGGGACATCGATCAACACGGCATATCGGAAAAACGGGCAGACTTTCTCTCCATAATCTCCTTTTACAGAGGCAAGTACAAAATCTCTATGCGCTTTTATCTCGCAAAAAAGAAGTTGTTCGACTTCCTTGCGGGTGCGTGGAGAAGCATAAGTATAATGAGGGTCTGTCTTTGGAAAATATAATTCCTCAATATCAATAAAATAGAACTCCAGCTCTTTTGCCAGGGCTTTTCCCATAGTGCTTTTCCCTACACCATTTAATCCGCATATAATAATTCCTGTTTCCATAAAACGCCCTCCGTGAACGCCGTTTTTCCACGCTAAACCGCTTCCCGTCAATTTTTGAGTATATCAAAAATATCCCCTGCTTTCAATCGAACAAATGCATTCTTCTCTGCTACAACAACTGCGCTCTTCTCTGCTATCGTTGTAAAATGTTGTGAGTTAATACAGCAAAAACTGTCTATGCACACAGATGGCGTCGTAAATTCCTGTTTATATGCGCAAGCTGCACTGTTCCACTCTGAATATATGTTGTTTTCTACAATATTACGAACGCATCCATGGCATATCCTTTCAACGCAAATACCTCGTTCTCCTTGATTCGCTGCGTCCCTGATTAGCGGTTGCTTCCGCGAACTCGCT
>CANRIR010000004.1 GCA_947630735.1 uncultured Marvinbryantia sp. | reverse complement strand
AAAACCGCATACATACAAGGGAAATGGAGCCAAAAACAGGCTCCATTTCGCATTTGTAAGTGGCAAACTCGGGGTATTGCAGCTAATGTCAAACAGCACCTTCCAGAAATTGTTTTCTTTATAATTCCTTAATTTTTCAAAAAATTCTATACATTAATCCTCGTTTATGCTATGATAGAAACACATTTTAAATAAGCAAATGGTATCGAGCCGCAGGGTCCGGTACTCGAAAGGAGAACTTATGACAAAAAGAATGTTCGCAATTGTTATGGCATCTGCCATGTGCTGCGCTCCCGTTTCCGCCTTTGCAGAAGGCGCAGCCACCGTGGATGACGTTCTTGCCATGAGCCAGGAATTCCAGAAGGGCATCTCATCCACTTGCATCGATATGACTTTAAATTTGGACGCGGAGCTCACTCTGGCCATTGAGGGCGCCGAGCCCTTCGCTCTTCCTCTGAGCATGACCGGCAGGTTTGACGTGGATGCGCTCCAGGATCCGGTGCAGACTTCTATGAAAGGTACATATGACATGAATATCGCGGGCACGCCCATGCAGTCAGGCATGGAAATGTACACGGTGGAGTCCGACGACGGCGGAAAGATGGACACCTTTTCCAAAATGGATATGGGCAACGGCGTTGAGCCCCAGTGGATCCATCAGCAGGCAGACCTCTCCAGCCTGCTGAGCGCTCTGGGCGTGGGCAGCCTGGATGAGCTGAAGAATGCAGATACGGCCAAAGTCTATGATGAGCTGAACCTGGAATGGACGATGGAGGAGAGCGACGACGCCTACACCTTGAGCAGCACGCTCGGCTTTGCGGATATCGGAGACCTGATCACGGCATCCGCGGAAGGACTCGGACAGGAGGTTCCCCAGGACACCCTGGATATGATCACCAGCCTGCTCTCCGGCCTGATGGCCAACATCTCCATGACCGTGGACAAAGAAACCGGCGCGGAGACCTCCATCCACCTGGATATGAACGGCTCCGATCTGAGCCCGCTCACCGACATGATCTCCAGCTTTATGCAGATGACCGCCGGTGAGGATGCCGTTATGCCGCAGATCACACTGACGCTGAATGACTTGTCGGTGGACGGCATTGTCAGCTACGACACCGTGACAGCGATCACCATCCCTGCGGAGGCACTTGCCACAGAGCCCACGGATATAACTTCGATGATGTCTTCCCTGACGCCGTAGAAAGCCGGCGCCAGGCTGCAGGACCGGACACAGGTCCATCGGGATCTTTCAAAAAACACAGCTGCGCGGCCGAAGCCGCGCAGTTTTTTGCTGTCTTTTTTCATCTGTTGTTTTGGTCATTCAAACCGCACGCGGATCGAATTGGCGTGCGCCGTCAGCCGCTCCGCCTTCGCGAAGGTCTCGATGTCCTCGTGCACGGCCATAAGGGCCTCGCGCGAATAGTAGACGATGCTGGATTTTTTCACGAAGTCGTCCACGCTCAGGGGCGAGAAGAACCGCGCCGTGCCGTTGGTGGGCAGGATGTGGTTGGGCCCCGCGAAATAGTCGCCCAAAGGCTCGCTGCTGTTTTCCCCCAGGAAGATCGCGCCCGCGTTGCGGATCTTCGTCATCACTTCAAAGGGATTGGCCGTCATGATCTCCAGGTGCTCGGAGGCGATGTCGTTGGCCGCCTCGATGGCCTGCCCGAGGTTTTCCGCCACCAGGATGTAGCCGAACTGATCTAAGGATTTCTGGATGATCTCTTTTCGGGAGAGCTCTTTTACAAACCCGTCCACCTCGGCGGACACCCGTCTGGCCAGCTCTTCGCTGGTCGTGATGAGGATGGCGGAGGCCATCTCGTCGTGCTCCGCCTGGGACAGAAGATCCGCCGCCACGTAGCGCGGATTCGCGCTGTCGTCGGCCAGCACCAGGATCTCGCTGGGGCCCGCGATGGAGTCGATGTCCACGAACCCGTAGACGGATTTCTTGGCCAGGGCGACGTAGATGTTCCCCGGGCCCACGATCTTGTCCACCTTCGGGATGCTCGCCGTGCCGAAGGCCATGGCCGCGATGGCCTGCGCGCCTCCCACGCGGTAGATCTCGTCCGCACCCGCCTCGTTGGCGGCCACTAAGGTGACCGGGTTTACCTGCCCGTTCGCGCCGCAGGGGGTGGTCATGACGATCCTGTCCACCCCGGCCGCTTTCGCCGGCACAATGTTCATCAGAACGGAGGACGGATAGACGGCCTTCCCGCCCGGCACATAGACGCCCACCGCCGAGAGGGGCGTCACCTTCTGCCCCAGCAGCGTGCCGTTGGGGGTGCTGTCGAACCAGCTGTATTTTTTCTGTTTCTCGTGGTATGCCCGGATGTTTTCCAGCGCCTTTCGGATCACGTCCACAAGGGCGGGGTCCACTTCGCGGTAAGCGTTCTGGATCTCTTCCTGCGTCACGCGGACATTGTCCGGGCGGACATCCGCGCGGTCAAATTTTTCCGTGTAGGCGAACAGGGCCTCGTCGCCCCGGGCGCGCACATCGTCCACGATGGCGGACACGCGCTCCTCATATTCCCCGTAATTCTGGGGGCTGCGCTTTAAGAGGTCCCGCAGCAGGTTGTTTCTGGTCTCGTCTGTCAACGTAACAATTCTCATAAGCCACCTCGTCTATTTCCTATAAAGCATTTTTCATTGCCGTCAGAATGTTTGTGATGCGCTCGCTCTCCATCTGCATGCTCACCCGGTTGACCACGACGCGCGCGGACAGGGGGCAGATCTCCTCCAGCACCTCCAGGCCGTTTTCACGCAGGGTGGAGCCGGTCTCCACAATATCCACGATGACCTCCGACAGGCCCACCAGGGGAGCCAGCTCGATGGAGCCGTTCAGCTTGATGATCTCCACGGTCTGATTTTTTTTGTTGTAAAAGTAGTCTTTTGCGATGTGCGGGTATTTCGTGGCCACCCGGATCTGCTCCTGGTGCTGCAGCAGGCTGCGCGAGGACGCCGGCCCGCAGACGCACATGCGGCATTTCCCGAAGCCTAAGTCCAGCACCTCGTAGAGCTTGCGGCCCTCCTCGTCTATGGTGTCTTTTCCCACCACGCCGATGTCCGCCGCGCCGTACTCCACATAGGTGGGCACGTCCGGCCCCTTGGCCAGGAAAAATTTCAGTTTATATTCTTCGTTTGCAAAGATGAGCTTCCGGGTGTCCGGATCTTTCATCTCCTCGCAGCAGATGCCCGTCTTCTCCAGCAGAGCGAGGGTCTGCTTGGCCAGGCGTCCCTTGGTCAGGGCGATCGTCAGATATCTCATAGCCTCCTCCTTCGGACTTTCAGGATATGCCGTGTTCCCGGCACAGCGCCAGAAACGCGTCCCGCGTCTCTTCTGTGGGTTCGGGCGTAAACTGCATGGCGGCCGCCAGGCCCTTTTCCCGAAGCCTGCAGGCCAGCCGGATGGCGCGCTCCTCGTCCTCTTTCCCGAAGCAGACGGCCACGGGCCCGGGCGAAGGTTTCAGGGCACCGCCCTGCCTGCCCAGCGCGGACAACAGCGCGTTTACCACCACCACAAACCCGATGGAGGGAGCGTCCTTCCCGAAATGCGCCAGCAGGCCGTCATAGCGCCCGCCGCGCACCACCGCGTCGCCGGTGCCGAAGGTGTAGCCCCGGAAGAAAATGCCGGTGTAATAGTTGTAGCTGCTCAGCATGCTTAAGTCGAAGCTCACATAGCGCGTGACGCCGTAGCACTCCAGCAGGCGGTACACGTCGCGCAGACGCCTGACGACGCCCTGCGCCACCTCGTTGCAGGCCAGCTTTTCCGCCCGGTCCAGCACCTCCACTGTCCCGTACAGGGAGGGAAGCGCCAGCAGGGCCTCCCGGCTTTTGTCGTCGATGGGCAGGTCGGCCAGCAGCTGCTCCGCGCCGAAGAGATTGCGGTTCGAGATAAAGTCCTTCAGCTCCATCTCCGTCTCCTCCGGGATCTCGATCCCCTGCAGGATGCTGCGGAAATATTCCACCTGGCCGATGCTGATCTGAAATTCCTTCAGACCCGCCTGGCGCAGGCAGTCCACCACCATGGCGATGACCTCCGCGTCCGCCTGGGCGTCGTCGGCCCCGATGACCTCCGCGCCGAGATGGGTGTTCTCCTTCAGGCGGCCCTGGTAACTGGAATGGTTGATGAAGGTGTTTCCCACGTAGCACACGCGGGTAACGCCGCTGCCCAGGTCAAAATATTTGGACACCGCCCTGGCGATGGAGGGCGTGATGTCCGGCCGCAGCACCAGGGTGTTCCCCTCTTTGTCAAAAAATTTGTACAGCTCCCGGGAGGGCGTGGTGCCCACGTCGCGGCTGAACACGTCGAAAAACTCGAACGTGGGCGTCTCGATGTCCATGCAGCCGTACGATTTCAGCACCCGGTGCAGCTTCTGCTGAAGCTGCAGCTTGTGCTCGCACTCCTCATTATAAATATCCCGGACCCCGTCCGGCGTGTGTAACAGTCTCTTGTCCATGGTATGCTCCGATACTTTTGTATGGTAAAGTGCTAATTCGTGAAATCACTCTGTCCATTATACGGACCGGCAAAACAAAAGTCAATCCCTGTTCTGCAAATCTTTTTTCAGCCCCTCCAGATAGGGGACCAGCACCCCGTGCCCGCGGTTCAGGCGGTACTGCTGGTCCAGTTCCTCGTAGCGGAAGCTCTTTCTGCCGCCGCTCTCCTTCCGATCCCAGAAGCGCTTCATATCCGCGTAGGGCAGGTAGAAGATCTCATCGCGGCTGGTAAAGTAGATGATCAGAAAGGAGACGCCGCCCTGTCCCTCAAAGTTTTCCATGAACCGCACCTGATGGGGGTGGATGTTCTGCAGGGCGAAGGTGTCTGTGGTGCACTCCTTCGCGTCGAAGCACACCGGGACGCCCTGCACGCAGCCGATGTAGTCCACCGTGCTCTTCTGGTCAAAATAGGCCAGGGTGATGTGCCGGTTTTCTTTGTCGATCTTGATGGGCGTGATGGGCGTTGGAATTTTCTGTATGAGGGCGAGCCCCTTTTCCAGATACGCCTCGTTGGAGCGGTTGATCAAATCCTCCAGAAGCGAACCCCGAAGCCCCCGGGAATTCCATGTGGCCATGCTCTCTTCTCCTCTCGTTTATTCGCCCGGCGCGGATCCGCGCCGTCTTTGCCAAGTCCCGCGGATTGTCCTAGATTCATGTCGCCTTTGCAACATCCCGTGGGATGCCCTGGACTTGCGCCGTCTTTGCAAAGTCCCGCGGAATGTCCTGGATTCACATCGTCTTTGCAACATCCCGTGGGATGCCCAAGGCTCGCGCCGTCTTTGCAAAGTCCGGCGGCAGGGGCGATGTGAACGCCCTGCCGGAGAGGTATGCAAACTCTCCCTCCATGGGCGGGAACACCATGCGGTGCGCGTGCAGAAGCTGGCCGGACACGCCGCAGCGCTGCCGCCAGACAGCGTTTAAAGCCGGGTCCCCGTATTTCCTATCCCCAATAATGGGATGCCCCGCATAGGCCAGATGAGCGCGTATCTGGTGGCTCCTGCCGGTGATGAGCAGCACCTCCAGAAGGGAGACTTCGCCGTCTGTCCAGAGAAGCCTGCACTCTGTGCGAATGAGCGACGCGTCCTCAAAGCCCGCCTGCCCTGCCCGGCCCACGGACACCGTGTTAGCGTCCCGGTCTTTCTGCAGGACATGCTCCAGGAGAAATGTTTGATCCGTCCGCCCCTTCGCCAGGCAGAGATAATACTTGTGCAGGCTGCGGTCCCGCAGAAGCCCCGACATGGCCTGCAGGCCGGCCAGGGTTTTTCCGAAGATCAAGAGCCCGCTGGTATTGCGGTCCAGGCGGTTGCAGACGGAGGGCCGGAACGTGCGCAGACTCTCCCGCGTGATCTCGCCCTTCTCCAAAAGATAAGCCAGGATCTGCTCGTTGACGGAGGAGTCCCCCGCGTCCTTTTTCTGGGAAAGCTCGCCCGCCGGCTTGTCCGCGATGAGGATGTGCCGGTCCTCGTATACGATCCGCTCTGCCGGAAACGGTTTTCCAAAGGATTCGGGCAGCGCCCTTGCGGGCTGCGAGAATTTCTCATAAGTCTCGTCGGCCAGATAGAATGTGACCCGGTCCCCCGCGAGGACCTGTTCCCTTCCGGTCGCCTTTTTCCCGTTCAGCACAATGTTTTTCTTGCGCAGCATTTTATAGAGAAAACCGGGCGGCGCGGCCCCGAGGATCCGCGTCAGCAGTTTATCCAGGCGCTGTCCCGCCTCGTTTTTCGACACCAGGATCTCTTTCATGAAACACCTCACACGCAGATGCAGAGCAGCACCTGCTTGACCAGCTCGTTCCGGGTGGCGTCCGGGTAGCGCTCGTCCGGGGTAAAGGGAACCGCGGCCTCCCACTCTTCCCGGTGGGCCCAGAGCTCGTCCACGCGCTTCAGAAAGGGCTTCAGCTCTTTGATGACCTTCACATCCGCGCGGTAGCCGTTCCCCTGCAGGATCTTCTTGATATGGTTCTGCGCGAACGCGGCGTCCGCGTTCAGCGCGGGGCTGTAACACACCACATTCAGCCCGCTCACCACGATGCAGGGCATGGGCATGTTCTTTTCGTAGGAGCTGACCGTCGTCTCATACAAGGCGGTCAGCTCCCGCACATGGCTTTTGATCTCCTTATAGACTTCCGCGTCCAGCGGCTTCTGCAGCAGGATCATGATCATGCCGACGGCGCTCTTGCTGGCCGGAAGGCAGCCCATAATGGCCACGAAGGTAAACAGGTTGTTGCGCGTGCCGGTCTGGAAGTACCCCGTCAGGAAGATGGCGACGGGGATGGCAAACAGCACGGCCGTGATGAGGACGCGCTTCTTTTTCTGTGCCTTGATATAGCCGTAATCTCCCTTTTGCACTTTCTTCATGGCTGCACCTTCTTTTTGTGTACGTTGCGGATCGTCTTCTTTTTCCCTGTGTTCCCATTTTCGAAAGCGGCGGCTTTCCCAATGTTCTTCTTCGCGTTACCCGCCGCGAACGCTCGGGATTTCCCGGCGTTCCCATTTTTGAAAGCGGCGTTCTTCCCGAAATTCTTCGTATTTCTCGCCGCGGCCGATGCGTCTTTCCCAGTATTCTTCTTCGTGCTTCCCGCCGCGAACGCTTGGGATTTCCCGGCGTTCTTCCGCGCGTCTGCGCCCGCGGCCGGTCGGGGCCGTATCAGGCAGTGCCGGTCGAAGCCGATCAGATCCGTCCTGCCGGTTTGGATAAGGGCTTCTTTTACCAGCTCGTAATTTTTCGGATCGCGGTACTGGATCAGCGCCCTCTGCATGGCCTTCTCCCGCCCCTTCGGCACGTAGACGCGCTCCATGGTGCGCGGGTCCAGCCCGGTGTAATACATGCAGGTGGAGACGGTGGACGGCGTGGGGTAAAAGTCCTGCACCTGCTCCGGCATGTAGCCCATGTCCCGCACGCTCTCCGCCAGCTGAACCGCGTCCCGCAGGGTGGAGCCGGGGTGCGAGGACATCAGGTAGGGCACGAGGAACTGCTTCTTGCCGCACTGCCGGCTGTACTCCTCAAATTTCTGCACAAATTTCCGGTACACGGCGTTTCCGGGTTTGCCCATCTTTTCGAGCACCTCGTCCGAGACGTGCTCCGGGGCCACCTTCAGCTGCCCGCTCACATGGTGCTCCACCAGCTCCCGGAAGAACCGGTCGTCTCTGTCCGCCAAAAGATAGTCAAAGCGGATGCCGGAGCGTATGAACACCTTTTTCACGCCCGGGATGGCGCGCAGACGCCGAAGAAGCGCCAGGTAATCCGCGTGATCCGCCTCCAGGCGGCCGCAGGGCTCTGGCCACAGGCACTGCCTGTTTGTGCAGACGCCGTGCTCCATCTGCTTTTTGCACGCCGGATGGCGGAAATTGGCCGTGGGTCCGCCCACGTCGTGGATATAGCCCTTAAAGTCCGGTTCCGACGCAAAGGCCTCGGCCTCGGCGACCAGCGACTCGTGGCTCCTGGCCTGCACAATGCGCCCCTGGTGGAATGTGAGGGCGCAGAAATTGCAGCCCCCGAAGCATCCCCGGCTGCTGATGAGGGAAAACCTGACCTCGTCATACGCCGGCACGCCTCCCGCGGCGTCACAGGACGGGTGCCAGGCCCTCTGATAGGGCAGGGCGTAGACGTCGTCCATCTCCGCCTCGCTCAAGGGTTTCTGCGGCGGGTTCTGCACGGCGCAGATCCCGTTCGGATAGCGCTCCGCCAGGCACTTTGCCGAAAACGGATCCGTGTTCTGATATTGCAGGCGGAAGCTCTCTGCGTAGGCGGCGCGGTCCTTTTGCAGGGCTTCAAAAGACGGCAGCTCCAGCACACCGGCACCGTCCGGGATGTCCTTCGCCTTGTAGACCGTGCCCGCCACAAACGTGATGTCCCCCACGCCGATGCCCGCGTTTAGCGCGTCGGCGATCTCCACGATGGAGCGCTCGCCCATGCCGTAGGAGATCAGGTCCGCGCCGGAGTCCAGAAGGATGGAGCGCCGCAGCCCGTCCGACCAGTAGTCATAGTGGGCCAGCCTGCGAAGGCTCGCCTCGATCCCGCCCAGGATGATGGGCTTGCTGCGGTAGCTGCGGCGGATCAGGTTGCAGTACACAATGTCCGCCCGGTCGGGCCGCTTCCCCATGACGCCGCCCGGCGTGAAAGCGTCCGTCCGCCTGCGCTTTTTGGACACGGTGTAGTGGTTGACCATGGAATCCATGTTTCCGGAGGAGACCAGAAAACCCAGGCGCGGCTCCCCCAAAACGGATATGCTCTCATCCCTCCGCCAGTCGGGCTGCGAGATGATCCCCACCGTGTAGCCCCTGGCCTCCAGCACGCGGCTGATGACGGCGTGGCCGAAGGAGGGATGGTCCACATAGGCGTCCCCGATCACATACACAAAATCAAGCTGCCGGATCCCGGCCTGTTCCATTTCTTCTCTCGTCGTGGGCAAAAATCCCCTACTCATGCGCCGTTTCCTCTCTCAATGCCGCGATCTCCGCCTCCGTCAGGGGGCGGTAATCCCCTCTTTGCAGGCTCTCGTCCAATAAAAGACTCCCCATGCGGACGCGCTTCAGGTAGAGCACGCGCTTGCCGACTGCCTCAAACATGCGCTTGACCTGGTGGTATTTCCCCTCCCGGATCGTGAGGAGCACCTCGCTGACTTCCCCGCCGGATAGGATCTCCAGCTTTGCCGGCAGAGTGGGGCGCTTCTCCCCGATCTGCAGTCCCTCCAAAAACAGGCGCACATCCTCCTGCGTCACGTTCCCCGAAACCCGTGCAAAATAGGTCTTCTCCACATGCCTGGAAGGCGCGAGAAGGCGGTGCGCCAGCTCGCCGTCGTCCGTCACGAGCAGCAGCCCCTCGGTGTCCAGGTCCAGCCGTCCCACCGGGAACAGTTTCTCTTTGCGGGCCGAGCGGATGCCGTCCATCACGGTGGGGTAGCGGCTGTCGCGCACGGCCGTCACGCATCCGGCGGCCTTGTGCAGCATGTAGTACTCAAATTCCGCGCGCCGCACCGGTTTTTGGTCCAGGCACACCTCGTCCTGCTCCCCCACCTTGCTGTCGGCCCCCGCCGCCGGTATGCCGTTCACGGTCACACGGCCTTTGCGGATCATCTCTTTTACCGCGCTTCGGGTGCCGGCCCCGGAATCCGCCAGAAATTTATCCAATCTCAGTTTTCCCATTCGGTCCTTCTCCCGCCCTGCCGGCCCTACTGTTTTCTCCAGGCCGTGTGATATTTGTTGCGGAGGCTGCCGTTCACCCACTTGCCCCAGCCGAGCGGGAACCCGTCCGCGCAGACTAAGGTCCAGCCGCAAAGCCCTCCGCTCTCATCATTTGTCAGCTCCAGGCTCTCCCCGCGCAGATAGCGCGGCACGCGCCCGTCGTCGGCCGAAAAGGAGACGGACGCGGCGGCGTCCTCACGGCGCAGATACATGGCCAATGCCTGGGACGGCTCGAAGCCGTGCTTTTTGCACTCTCCCAGATAGAGGCCCGTGCGCAGGTAGCGGATCTTCGGGATCCTCTGCACATCGCTGGGAAGCCAGAACAGGCTCTCCTCCATGCCAAAGAGCTCCCCTTCCGGAAACGTCCGGTTCAGGCAGGCGCGCTGAAACTCCCGCCAGGGCTCCAAAGAGACGCGCACGCGGCTGTCCGTCCTCAGATCATTGGGCACGCCCGGGCCGTCCGCGGCGTCCCCGCTCTTTTCCAGAAGCGCCGCAAAATGTCCCTCGCCCCTGACGCGGTGCGGGAACAGGCGCACGCAGCCCGCAAGCCTGCCTTCCAGGGAAACCGCTCCCTCGATCTGCGGGGCCGGAACGACGCGCATCTCCGGGTGTTCCCGCAAAAGACGCAGGAGCACCTCCTCATTCTCCACTTTGGAAAACGTGCAGGTGGAATAGACCATGCGTCCGCCGGGGCGCAGCATGGCCACGGCGGCGTCTGCGATCGCGTACTGCAGAGGGGCGTAATCGGACGGCCCTCTGTTCCCGTAGGCTTTTCTCATCGACGGATCCTTTCGGAACATGCCCTCGCCGGAGCAGGGCGCATCCACCAGGATCTTGTCAAAATAGTTTTTGTAGTGCGCCGCCAGCTTCCCCGGCTCCTCGCTGGACACCAGCACATTCCCGACGCCGTGCAGCTCCAGGTTTTTTAGGAGCGCTTTCGCCCGGGAGTGGCTGATGTCGTTGGCCGCCAGCACGCCGCTCCCAAGGAGGCGGCTCCCCAGCTCCGTCGCCTTGCCGCCGGGGGCCGCGCACAGATCCAGCACCCGGTCGCCGGGCTTCGCCCCGAGCAGCGCCGCCGGGAGCATGGCGCTCGGCTCCTGCACATAGTAGAGCCCCGCGTAATAGTACGGGTGGGAAGTCACCGGATCCCCCTCGCGCACGTAGAAGCCGTTTTCGGTCCACGAAACCGGCTCCAGGGCGAAGGGCGCGATCCTTCGGAACTGCTCCGCCGAGATTTTCTGCGTGTTCACGCGGATCCCCGCCTCGCCCGGGCGGCGCAGGCTCTCGAGATAGGCCGGGAACTCCCCGCCCAAAAGTTCCCGCATCTGTTCCAGAAATTGATTCGGCAGCTCCATCCTACGTCACTTCCCCGCTGTTAAACTCGATTCCCTGGGCGCGGTAGCCCTCGGCGATGATGTCGAGCTGGCGGTGGAAGCGCTCCAGTTTTTCCAGGTCGTTCTCCCGGTAGACCTCGTAGAACTCCTCCTGGATCTTGGAGATCTCGCGCTGGTTCGCCAGCCGGTACAGGTTCTGGATGTTGTTCAGGATCTCGGAGATCAGGTTCGCCTGGTGCTGCATGGAATTCTGCGCGTCCATGATCTCATCCCGCACGGCGGACATCTCCCGGTCCAGAAGGACGATGGCGTCCGCGGATTTCAGCAGCTTTTCCCGGATGTGGTCCGGGATGTTGTGTTTGTATTTGTACTGCAGGGAGTGCTCGATGGTGGACCACAGGTTCATGCCCATGGTGCGGATCTGGATCTCCGCCTGGATGGACTTCGGCCCGTTCATGGTCTGCACCTCGTAGCGGATGATGATGTGGTAGCTGCGGTAGCCGCTCTCCTTCATGTGCTCGATGTAGTCCTTTTCCAGCACGATCTCCATGTCCCTGCGCTCGCGGATCATGTGCACCACTTTGGGGATGTCCTCCACAAACTGGCAGATGATGCGCACGCCGGCGATGTCCTCCATGCGCTCCTCGAGGTCCGTGATATCCAGCTGTTTTTTCTGCATTTTATCCAGGATGCTTGAAATGGTCTTCACGCGTCCGGTAACCTGTTCAATGGGGCAGTAGAGCCCTCTTGACTTATACTCGTAGCGTAAATGTTCGAACTTGGCGGTAAGTTCCTGCACTGCCAGATCATACGGATCCAGCAGATCTCTCCAAATATGAATCTCCATACTTCCTCCCGCTTTCTGACTGCAAAAATTTACTGTTTCCCTCCGTGATCTTCTGTTCTATCCGCCCCGGAGGGAAAATAGAGTATAATGTGTCTTATAAAGTATAACACATCCTTTTTCCGCGTTCAACTGATTCCGCCCGCAGAGGTTTTTTATGAAAAAGATTTTTTTCGGCACGTTTGCCGTCTGTCTGTTTTTCTTCGTGCTGTGTTTTCCCCGCGAGAGCTTTGAGGCCGCCCGCTCCGGACTGCTCCTCTGGTACGGGACCCTCCTGCCCTCCCTGCTCCCGGCCATGATCCTGTCGCGCATCCTGCTGGATTCCGGGATCGCCTGCCGCCCGGTGCGCCTGCTTTTCGGGCCTGCCGCGCGCCTGCTCTCCTTAAGCCCCTACGGCGTCTACGCCATGGCGGTGGGATTTCTGTGCGGCTGTCCCATGGGCATAAAGGTGCTGTCCGACCTGCGCCGGACCGACCAGATCTCCCGGGAGGAAGCCGTCTATCTGGCCCCGTTCTGCAGCAACATCAGCCCGTCCTTCCTGTGCAATTATCTCGTGCTCCAGCACCTGCAGGATCCTGGGCTTACCGCGCCCACCCTGCTCATCGTCCTGGGCGCTCCCCTTCTCTACGGGCTGTTCTCCAACCACCGCTACCAGACCCGGCGCGGCAGGAAGGCGCTGCGTGAAGACAAAAATCAGGCACCTGCCACGGCAATCAGTTTTGCTGTGGCGGATGCCTGCATCTCGGACAGTATTTTCAGCATCACAAAACTGGGAGGCTACATTGTCCTCTTTTCCATCCTGGGATCCGTTATCGATCTTTTTCCCCTTCGCGCGCCGCTCTTTGCGGCCCTGCTGAAGGGGATCACGGAAGTGAGCGTCGGGGTCCACAGCGTCTGCGCGCTTCCCGTCTCCTTCCCGTGCCGCTATCTTCTCGTCACCGCTCTCGCCGCCTTCGGAGGCTTTTGCTGCATGGCGCAGTGTTCCGCCATGCTGGCAGAGATCGGTCTTTCCCTGCGCGGTTACCTGAGGGCAAGGCTTCTCATCACGGTCATCGCCGTGCTGATGGCAGCCTGTTTTCTCATGTCCGCATGAGGAGGGATCACTCCTCCCCGTCCTCGTCCTCCTCCGTCTCCTCCGGCATGTCCGCAGGAGCCTCATAATTGGTGGCCTGGCCAACCTGCGGGCTCAGCTCCTGACGGTTCTTTAAGACAAGCTCATAGCAGGACTGAATGGAACTGACGAACGTGTTGTACTTGGCGCCCACCGTATCTGTGGCATGCTCCATGATCTGTTCCAGGTTTGCCAGCATGTCGTCGGTGTAGCTGATGGCGCCCATGCGGATGGTGTTGGCATCCTGTGTGGCGTTGTCCATGATCTCCTGCGCCTGGCGGCGTGTCTCCTCCAGCAGCTCATTTGCCTGGCGGACCGCCTCCTGCATCACGTCGTTCTCCTGCACCATCTGGTTCTGGCGTTCCTGCGCGTCGGCCAGGATCGCGTCCGCTTTGGTCTGCGCGTCAGCCAGGATCGCATCTTTGTTGCTGATGATCTTCTGGTAGCGCTTGATCTCGTCCGGCGTCTTCATGCGCAGTTCACGCAGGAGTTCCTCCAGCTCTTCTTTGTTCACCACGATCTTCGTGGAGGACAATGGCTGGAATTTACAGCTGTCGACGTACTCTTCGATCTCTTCAATGATCTGTTCAATTCTGCTGCTCATTTTACTCTTTCTCCTTATTATATATAATATGCTATGCTTCTGAGATCCCCGTCTGAGGATGTATTTTCCGTGAAATAGCCTGCGCCACCTCCGGCGGCACAAATTTGCTGATGTCCCCGCCGTAATACGCGACCTCCTTCACCGTGGAGGAGCTCAGGTAAGCGTACTCCAGACTGGTCGTGAGGAATATGGTGTCGATCTCTTTCGCCATGATGCGGTTGGTCTGCGCCATCTGCAGCTCGTAATCAAAATCTGTGATGGCCCGAAGACCCCTGACCAGGAACTGGGCGCCGCACGTTCGCACAAAGTCGATCGATAAGCCGGTAAACGATTCGATCCGGACATTACTCATATCTTTTGTTACTTCATGCAATATCTTAACACGTTCCTGCAAAGAAAACAATGGATTTTTATGATTATTCTGCAAAACTCCGACAATTAATTCGTCCACCAGCGCTGCCGAGCGCCGGATCACATCCAGGTGCCCGTATGTCACCGGATCAAAACTGCCCGGATATACCGCTCTTTTCATATCTTCCCCTCTTTTATCAGACTGCATTTCTTTTTTAAAAAGATATGCGCATTTGTCTTATATTTTTTATACCGCACCGTCTCGTAGCCCAGAGGCTCCAGATAGTCAAAATCCGTGTCGAGCGACGCCTCCGCGATGATGCAGGTGTTATTGTCCGCCAGTGAAGACGAAGACAGAACCTCCAGGACCTTCCGCTCCAGGCCCATGCGATACGGGGGATCCAGAAAGATCACATCAAAAGCGCTCTGCCCTTCCAGCCGCCCGAGAGCCGCAAACACGTCCGCCTGGATCAGCTCCGCCGCAGGATCCAGCCGGGTGAACTGCAGGTTCTGCCGGATGCAGGCCGCCGCCCTGGGATTTTTCTCCACGAAGACCGCGCTTTTCGCGCCGCGGCTCAGCGCCTCGATGCCGATACCGCCGCTGCCGGCAAACAGATCCAGGAAACGGCACCCCGGGATGTCGTTCTGTATCATATTAAAAAGCGTCTCTTTGATACGGTCCGTCGTGGGTCTGGTGTCCAGGCCGTCTATACATTTGAGCGGCAGATGTCTTGCCTTTCCGGCGATCACTCTCATAATATCCCACTCCCGCAGCCAGAATCTTTATTCATGTTCGCTCATCACATAGCCTGCCAGATTGTAGGCATGGTCGCTGATGCGCTCCAGATTGCTCAGGATATCCAGGAAAGCCACCCCGTTGGCGGGATCGCAGAGCTGCTTGGAGAGGCGCTCGATGTGCTTCTCGCGCAGTTCTTCCTCCAGATCATCCACCTTTTCCTCAAATTTGCCCACAAGCACGGCGTCCTCGATGCTCACTTCCCTGCGCGCATTGATGGAACAGCGGAACGCGTCCTTCACCAGGCCCATCATCTCCGCCATCTCGCCCTTTGCGTCCTCTGAGAAGGTGACGTGCTCCCCGGAGGTATTCGTATCCATGATCTCCGCGATATTCTCCGTGTGGTCGCCCACGCGCTCAATGTCGCTCACAGAGTAAAACAGATTTTTAATGACCTCATGCTGCTTGACCGTCAGGGACAGGTTGTTGATGTCCACCAGGTACTGGGTGATCAGTTTTTCCATGGCGTTTATCGTCTTTTCCGTGGCGTAGATCTTTTTCAGCAGCTCCTCGTCGAAATTCATGACCACCTTGCAGGCGTCCCGCAGGTTTTCCGCCGTGATCTCCCCCATATGTACCACTTCTTTGATGGCGTTCTCCACGGCGAAATCCGGGGATCTCAAGATACGCTTATCCAGATGGCGCAGGGTGACCGACTCTTCGTTCTCCGTCGCCTCCGGCTCATCCTCGCCCTTCACGAGCAGCCCGGACATACTGATGAGCTGACCCGCAAACGGGAACAGCATGGCCGTGCACGCCACCTTAAAGCCGGTGTGGAACAAAGAGATCCCCACGCTGTCTATGCTCTGGTGGGCAAAGCCGCGGAAGAAGCCAAATCCGATATAAGAGAGCACGCCGAACACCACGGCCCCGATGACATTGTAGATCAGATGCATGGCCGCCACACGCTTCGCGTTCCGGCTGGTGCCGAAGCTGGAAAGAATGGCCGTGATACAGGTGCCGATGTTGGAGCCGAGGCTGATATACACAGCCGCGCTCACCGATACCGCGCCGCTGGTGGCCGCAAGCGTCTGCAGAACACCCACGCTGGCGGAGGAACTCTGCATGATGGCCGTGATGACGGCTCCGGTGGCGATGCCCAGGAAAGGATTGTCTCCAAATAAAAGGAACGCGTTCGTGACCACGGGGGAATCCATGTAGGCCTTTGCCGAGTTGCCCATGAAATCGAGCCCGACAAACAAAAGCCCCAGGCCGATCAAAATCTCGCCGTAGATCTGTTTTTTCGGCTTCTGGGAGAACATGACCAGAAATGCCCCGATCCCGATGAGAAGCGGCGCGTACAGAGAAGGCGACAGGGCGGAAAAGTTCGACCCCACCTGTTCCAGAGAAACGATCCACGCCGTGATACAGGTGCCGATGTTTGCGCCCATGACAATGCCCACAGCCTGTCCAAGCGTCATGATACCGGCGTTTACAAAGCCCACCGCCATAACTGTGGTGGCCGCGCTGCTCTGTATGATAGCCGTGATGCCGGCACCGACCAGAACAGCCACAAGCCGGTTATTGGTGAGGATGCCCAAAAGGTCCTGCATCTTGCTCCCGGCAGATTTCTGAATGCCGCTGGACATTTCGTGCATGCCGTACAGGAACATGCCCAGACCGCCGATAAACATAAACAAATTCGTAATGTCATCGAATGACATATCTGATCCTCCCAGTGCTTCCCGCGGAAATCTCTTTCGTATCTGCTCAGACGATGTTTCTCCAGTCCAGATCGCCGTGGTCCAGACCCAGGATCAGCGATTCCGCGGTAGCTATGTTTGTAGCGATCGGGATATTGTATTTGTCGCAGCACCGCGTGATGCGCTCGATGTCCGCCTGACGCGGGTCCTGCATAATGGGATTATAAAAAAAGATCACCATATCCATACTGTTGCGCTCGATCATCTCCGTGAACTGCCTGTCGCCGCCCACGCTTCCCGGAAGAAATTTATGTACCTTTAATTTGGTAACTTCCTCGATCCTGCGCCCGGTAATGCCCGTTGCGTAAATGTCGTGTTTGCTGAGAATCCGTTTGTAAGCCAGACAAAAATTCTCCATCAGGCTCTTCTTGCTGTTGTGCGCGATCACTCCAATATTCATGCCTATCTCCCTTTCAAGAATGCCCCATAGTACCAGTTTGATTATAACAGATATTTCCACGGCGGTAAACTGTTTTTTTTGCGGCTTCCGGTCACACGCAGATATGCGGCCAAGATCCCCCGCACCCGGGGGATCCGGACCGCATCTGTTTTTTGGCCCTGTTTTTTTTTGTTCGGGCTCTTCTGCCTGCTGTACAGGATTTTTTACATCATGGTGCCGGTCTGGCCGGACATCTGTCTTTCCTGAGCTTCGATCATTTTCTTAACCATATATCCGCCTACGGAACCGTTCTGCTTGGATGTCAGATTACCGTTATAACCATCGGTTAAAGGTACGCCCAGTTCGCTCGCAACTTCAAATTTGAAACGATCCATTGCTCCTTTTGCTTCCGGTACTGCCGCTGTGTTAGAAGATCTGCTTGCCATAATCTACGCCTCCTTTGCATATTTCTCATTGCAATCTTTTTTTGTTTGTTTTTCGATTGCAGTGATAGTATATGAAATTCGGCCGATCCTAAACTGGAAGTTCCTGCATGTCGCGGGTGATCTTCGCAAAAAAACACAGTTCAACTCTGATGCTGAACTGTGTCTTTATTAAAGCTCGATGCTTCCGGTCACATCTTCGTTTACCACAAAGTATGCCTTGCCTTCCTCGGGCTTCAGATAGATCGTAACGGACTTCATATCGCCTACTTTATTCTTCAGCTCTTTTGTCCAGTACGCTTTTACCTGCTTCATGATATCAGCGGTGCTCATTTCCTTACCGCCAAACTGAAGCACGACCTGCTCTTTTAAAACAGCGGTCTTCTTCGCCGGGGCTTTCTTCTCCGCGGGCTTTTTAGCGACAGCTTCTTTTACAGCAGTTTCTTTTTTCTCCGCCACTTCTTTTGTGGCCGCTTTTTTCGGTGCCATTTTGCATCCTCCTTACTTTTTACTATTTATAAAATAGGTTTTCAGTCTAATCATTTATGTCAGAAAGAATATACACCAAACCATAAGAAATAGCAACCTTTTTCTGCGAAATTTCAGAAAGTTTGTATATTTTATAATATCGGGCCATTATAAATTCAACTTTTTTAGCTCATTTGACATATAGTGTTCCAGTTTCTTCCGCAGCACTACATGTTGTGGCAGGTCTAAGCCCGGGTCTTCCCGGCATATTTCATCCGCGGCCTCGCACGCCTCCTGCAGCACTTTCGCGTCCGTAAACACATCCGCCAGCTTAAATTCCATCAGCCCGCTCTGGCGCACGCCCAGCAGATCGCCGGGGCCGCGCAGCTTCAGATCCTCGGCGGCGATGAAAAATCCGTCGTTGGACTGGTTTAAGATCTCCAGGCGCTTTTTGGTCCTGCCCTCCTGCGAGGAAGAGATCATGATGCAGTAGGACTGCTCTTTTCCCCTGCCCACGCGTCCGCGCAGCTGATGGAGCTGGGCCAGGCCGAAGCGCTCCGCGTTCTCGATCATCATGACGGTGGCGTTGGGCACGTTCACGCCCACCTCCACCACCGTGGTGGAGACCAGCACCTGGATCTCATTTTGCAGGAAGCGCTCCATCACGTCGTTTTTCTCTTTCGGCTTCATCTTCCCGTGCAGGTACTCCACGCGGATATCCGCGGGCAGCGCCCCGCGCAGGCGCTCCGTGTAGGAGATCACGTCCTCGGCGTCGATCTGCTCGCTCTCCTCCACCATGGGGCAGATGACGTAGGCCTGCCGCCCCTTCTCCACCTCCCGGCATATGAACTGGTAAGCCTTCGCCCGGTAAGTGGTGTTCACCACGCAATTTTTGATGGGCAGGCGGTTGGCCGGGAGTTCGTCCACCGCCGAGATCTCCAGGTCGCCGTACAGAATGACCGCCAGGGTGCGCGGGATGGGGGTGGCGCTCATGACGAGCGTGTGCGGCTCCCCGCCCTTCTCCCCCAGGGTCTCCCGCTGGCGCACGCCAAAGCGGTGCTGCTCGTCCGTGATCACCAGCCCCAGCTTTTGGTACTGCACCTTTTCCTGGATGAGCGCGTGGGTCCCGATGATCATGTGCACCTCGCCGGACGCGATCTTTTCATAGGCCGTCCGCTTCTCCTTTGCGGTCATGGAGCCCGTGAGGAGCTGGGGCACAAAGTCCAGGTTCTGCTGCGAAAGGAGCGCGCTCAAAGACTCGTAGTGCTGGCGCGCCAGCACCTCCGTGGGCACCATCAGGGAGCTCTGCAGGCCGTTGGCCGCCGCGAGGAGCATGGCGAGGAACGCCAGGATCGTCTTGCCGGAGCCCACGTCCCCCTGGATGAGCCGGGCCATCACGCTGCCGGACGTCATGTCCCGCTGGATCTCCTCCCACACGCGGCTCTGGGCATTAGTCAGGCGGTAGCCCAGGTGCGCGATCACCTCGTCCGTCAGCGGCGAGCGGGCGACGGGATAGGCGTATTCCGCCTCCACGCGGCGCTCTTTAAAGCGGCGCAGGGCCAGGATGAAGAAAAAGAATTCCTCAAAGACGAAGCGCCTGCGGGCCAGCAGCATGTGGTGCTCGTCCCTGGGAAAATGGATCTCCTCCAGGGCGTAGGCATACTCCGCGAGGTGGTAGCGCGAGCGGATATCCTCGCTTAAGATCTCCTGGGGAAGCTCCAGGTTCTCCAGGGCCTGCCGGACCATCTTCGCCACCATCTGGTTGGTGAGCCCCTTTGTGAGCACGTACACCGGCTGCAGCTCTTTCTGCAGCTCGCGGTACTGCTCCAGGCTGTACAGGGAGGGCTGGTCGAGATAGATGCGGTTCCCCTTCTGCACCGCCTTGCCGCAGAACACATAGTATACGCCGGGCTTTACGGTATTGCGCAGATAGGGCATGTTGAACCAGCGCACGGCGAGGCGTCCGCTCGCGTCCAGGATGACCGACGAGGTGATCTGCATCCTCCGGTTGAGATACTGCACCACAGGGGCGCGCTCCAGCGTGCCGTACACGGCGATGACCGCACCGTCCGCGGCATGGGCGGTGTCCGAGATCTCTTCAAAGCGCCGGTACGTGCGGGGATAATAAGAAAGCAGGTCGCCAACGGTGCGGATCCCTGCTCTCTCAAACACAGCTTTTGTCTTTTCTCCGATCCCTTTCAATCGGTCCAGAGATGTCTGCTGATCCATAAGTTCTTCCTTTATTCCACAGAAACTACATAGTAATAGATGGGCTGTCCGCCGAAGTAGACCTCCACCTCGCAGTCGGGGTAGGCTTCCATGAGCTCCTCGCCCAGCTTCTGGGCCGTCTCCTCCGAGATGTCCGCGCCGTAGTAGACACTGATGAGCTCCGACTCATCGTCCATCATGCAGCCGATCATCTCTTTCGTCACCTCTGCGATGTCCTCACCCACCGACAGGATGGCGTGGTCGCCGATGCCCATGATATTGCCCTCTTTGATCTCCTTGTCGTCCAGGTGGGTGTCGCGCACCGCGTAGGTCACCTGGCCCGTGCGGATCTGCTCAAGGCCCTCCTTCATGATCTCGGCGTTCTGCTCCGCCGTCTTGTCCGGCGCGAAGTTGATGACGGCGGAAATGCCCTGCGGCACCGTCTTCGTGGGGATCACGATGATCTGTTTGTCCTTGGTGAGCGCCTGGGCCTGGTTGGCGGCCAGGATGATATTCTTATTGTTGGGCAGGATGTAGATCGTGTCCGCGTTCACCTGATCGATGGCGTTCAGCATATCCTCCGTGCTGGGGTTCATGGTCTGACCACCCTCGATGAGGTAGTCCACGCCGAGCCCGCGGAAGATCTCGCCGATGCCCTCGCCGATGGACACGGAGATAAAGCCCACCTCCTTGTGCGGCATCTCGGGTTTCTTCTCGGCCTGCTCCTGCGCGATCTTGGAGGCGTCGCGGATCAGTTTTTCCTGGTGTTCCTCGCGCATATTGTCGATCTTCATTCTGGAGAGCTCCCCGTAAGTCAGCGCCTTTGTGATGGCGACGCCGGGGTCGTTGGTGTGCACGTGCACCTTCACGATATCCTCGTCCGCGACCACCACGATGGAATCGCCGATGCCCTCGAGGAACGCCTTGAAGGCGGCCTCCTCGCTCTCCGACATAGGCGTGCGCGTCTTTATGATAAACTCCGTGCAGTAGCCGAATCTGATCTCGGCGGGCTGCCCGGCGGGCGCCTCTTTCGCGCTCTCGGGCTTCTCTGTCTTCTGGATCTCATAGCTGATCTCTTTTCCCATATAAGCGTCGAAAGCGCCCTTCAGCACCTGGATCAGGCCCTGTCCGCCGGAGTCCACCACGCCGGCCTCCTTCAGAACGGGCAGCATATCCGGCGTCCGCTCCAGCACCTCCTCGGCACAGGCGAGCGCTCCCTCCAGGGTCTCCTG
Source organism: uncultured Marvinbryantia sp. (assembly GCA_947630735.1). Taxonomy (GTDB): domain Bacteria; phylum Bacillota; class Clostridia; order Lachnospirales; family Lachnospiraceae; genus Marvinbryantia. The sequence goes on along the minus strand of CANRIR010000004.1, from coordinate 68,068 downwards.
CATGGAGGCGCCGCCCGCCACCAGCTCGGACGCCTTGTCCGCGAACCCCTTCGCAACCGTCAGGATGGTGCCCTCCTTCGGCTTCATGACCGCCTTGTACGCGGTGGCGACCGCCTTCTGAAAAGCCTCCGCCAAAAGCTGGGTATCGATCTCCTGTGTATATTTGATGGTCTTGGTAAAGCCGCGCAGGATCTGGGAGAGGATCACGCCGGAATTTCCCCGCGCACCGCGTAAGGACCCGGACGAGATGGCCTTCGCCAGCGTCTCCATGGTAAGCTCCTCCAGGGAGGTCACTTCCTTTGCAGCAGCCATGATGGTGAGCGTCATGTTGGTGCCGGTATCGCCATCCGGAACCGGGAACACGTTCAGCTCATTGATCCATTCCTTATTTGCCTCCAGGCTGCCTGCGCCGGCCAGAAACATCTTTGCGCAAAGCCTGACATCTATCGTATCTCTGCTCACTTTTGGGTTCCTCCTTAATCGATGGCTCTCACGCCTTCTACCACAATATTTATTTTATCGATCTCCATGCCCGTAAATTCCTCCACCCGGTATTTCACATTGCTGACCAGGTTCTGGGCGACGGCCTGTATGCTGACGCCGTAGGAGACGATGACATGAAAATTCAGGGAGATGCGGTTGTCCTCGCTGACGGTGACATTGATGCCGTGCTTCAGGCTGTCCCGCTTCAGGAGCCTTACCAGCCCGTCCTTCACGCTGACCGCCGCCATGCCTACAATGCCGAAGCACTCCACGGCGACGCTGCCGGCATAGGTGGCGATGACATCTTTATCAATGGAGATGGTCCCCAGTTCACTGTTCATGCGACCTTTCATATTCATACCTCCAATTCTCTACTTTTCGCAGTTATTAACAGTATAACAAGTTTTTCCCAAAAAGGAAACATCTTTTTTTAATTTCTACTTGCAAATTCCAATGATTTCTGATAAAATACGATTGTTGTCAGTCTGCACAATGCGGTGCGGGCGAATATGGAATAAGGAGGTGCTGTCATGGCCAGATGTGCAATTTGCGATAAGGGCGCTCATTTCGGGAACAACGTGAGCCACTCCCATAGAAGATCAAACAGGATGTGGAAATCCAATATCAAGTCTGTAAGAGTAAAAGTCAACGGAACTGCAAAGAAGATGTACGTGTGTACTTCCTGCCTGAAATCCGGTAAAGTAGAAAGAGCTTAATAAAAAGAGCATAAAAAATAGAATCCTGTGACGCAGGGTTCTATTTTTTTCTCGTAAGATCTCTTGGCGCTCCTCAGCACATGAACAGGTTGTAGCCTGCCAGCAGGAGCACAAAGATCAGGAGAACCGTCCAGAATGTATTGGAGATAAACAGCGCGGCAAGCATGCCCACCGCTATCCAGAACAGGGTATACCCCGCAATACGCTTCATAACGCATCCCCCAAAAGGCGCTTTCTATATTTTATGCGGCCGGTCTCAAAAGATTCCCTACTCCTGGGAAGATTCCTGCGCCTTGTCCTCTGTTTTTCCGGTCCCGCCGGAGGTAAAGCGGTTCACGAAATCCGGCACCATATCCAGCACCTTGGTGAGCCCGTCCTGGTTGCGCACGTTTACCAGCCGCGACGTGCCGTTCTGAATGACCAGCACGGCGCTGGGCGTCATCTTGCATCCCATTCCGCCGCCCCCGTTATTTTTCTGACGGTTTTTATCATTTCCCTCCAGTGCCGCGGCGGCAACGCCGAAGGACACGTCGATGAGCGGGAGGATGATGGTGTCCCCCACGGTAATGGCCTCTCCCACCACGGTCTTGGAATGAATATAGCCGTCCATGCCCTTAAATAAGGATTCTACTTTCGACTGAAAATTGTTGTCTGATGCCATTTTAATTCCTCCTTTTCATCCCGGATCCCTTCACCCGGACCTTTTTCGTTCTACTATGCTCTCATGCTCCGCACGCGCCCGAATGTGATGCGGCAGTCTTTGCTCAAAAGCAGGCTTAGTCCGGATCTGACCACATGGCAGATGCGGATCTTCCCTTTTATGTTAAGATCTGTTTCCAGCACTTGTCTCTCAAAATCCGCCCGGATCTCAAGACCGTTATTGTCGGTGAACGCCTGCAGGACATACAAAACGCCCAGGATCTGACCGGTGGCAGCCGGATCCTGCAGACCGAACAGCACCCTGCCCTGCGGTTTTTTCGGCAGATAATGCCGCAGCAGGAAGCGGATCTCCCGCTTCAGTTTCCCGACACAGGACTGTGTGTGCTCATCGTACCACAGATCGCGCCAGGACGCCAGCCTGTTTTTCAATGTCTGTACGCTGTCCCGGATATGGCGAATCTTCTCCATAAAACCGGCTATCGCATTCCGAAGTTTTTCAAAGGATCCCCGGATCTTTGCAGAGAAACCCGGGCCGCGGCCCCGCGCTTTCTCCGGTTCTGAAGGTTTCGCTTCCAACGTCTCTGTCTTCTCGTTTTCCGGCAGCTTTGGCTCCTTCTGATCTGGATCCTCCGATCTCCTGCATTCCATCTGTTCCGGCATCGAATGCCTCGGTTCTGATCCCGCGTACTCCGGCTCAGAGTGTTCCGGCTCTGATCCCGCGTACTCCGGCTCAGAGTGTTCCGGTTCCGGGTGCTCCGGTTCTGATCCCAACTGCTCTTGTTCCGGGCGCTCTGATTCCGGTTCCAAGTGCTCCGGCTCCAAGCTCTCCGCCTGTTTCCCCGCATTGCCCGCGATGAGGCGCCCGAGGATGCGCACCGCAAACCGCGGCTCACCCTCCTGCAGCTGCAGCCGCACAGAGAGCGCACGGAGCAGCCAGTGCACCCTGACATCGGCCGAAAAGCTGTCCTTCTTTACGATCCGCCCCTCGTAGCGGACCGGCACAAACAAGACGAGAAGCAAAAGGAGCAGAAGGATCAGCAGGAGGACTGCCAGCAGAAAAAGCGGTATTTTTACGATCGTCCAAAAAATATGTAGCATTTTTCCACCTGCCGTCTACTTTCCGAATCCGGATCTTCTTCTCTTTTTCAAATGTTCCGCAGGATATTCACAGACCATCGCGCCGCCGTCCCCCGTCCGCTCCCGCAGGAACTTAAGGATATCAAAATCTCCGTTTGCGCGGTAGGCCTCCATCACGATGTCGGACGCGAGGCGCACTGCCTCTCTGCGCCCCTTCGCCATGCCCACGATCAGGGGACAGCGCCCGTGCAGAACGGGCTGGATCAGAAGATCGGCTAAAAAAATATCCAGAAGGTCGCGCCCGTTTGCCGCCAGCGTGATCACATATATGTTCGGCATGCCGGCGCAGGTCTCCGCCTTTTTGACCAGCTTTTCCTTATTCTGTTTGAGCCCTTCTCCCAGATAAAGATCGCGATACCATTTCATAATCATATCCTTGCCAGTTTTTTTCGGTTTAAACACCCCAGAGAGCTTTGAAACTTCGCCTTCGTGAACAAAGGGATTGTCGCAAATATTCTGCGGCAACCCCTTTCCACTCTTAAAAGTGTTTTTTCGCTCCCCATAAATTTGCTTTTTTTAACGCCAGATACTCTTCGTAGGCACGCTCGAGCATCGTCCGCTCGTTAGCAAATTTTAAAAGATGGTAGGCTTCGTGATATTTGTAATACCCGGAGTCTGTAAAATGTTCTTCCCGCTGTGGTTTGCTATAATAGCTTTCCGAACGCATGAGATACCAGTGGACATCCTTCTCTACCACATCCTCCGGCACATTGAAGGAATACTGGCTCTTGCCGATATATTTCACGATGCTCGCCTTTACGCCCGTCTCTTCCAGGACTTCGCGCAGCGCGGTATCGCGATACTCTTCCCCGGCCTCAACCGTCCCCTTGGGCAATACCCAGCCTTCATACTTGTTCTTGTAGTTCTTGAACAAAAGCAGTATCTTGCCCCGAAATATTACCACCCCGCCACAGCTCGTTGCCTCAATCATTGCAATTCCTCCTGTAATGCGTTGTGTTCCAGTTCTGTTCTCAGTATACCGCCTTTTTTTCAAAACCGCAACTCTTTTTGTAGAAACATGGCAGAAGCGCCATTCTTTACCATTCCGGCACCCTGCCGGCGTAGTAGGCGTCGAATACCGCCTTCGCGACAGGCACCGCGGCCGAGCTTCCCGTGCCGCCGTCCTCCGCGATCACGCTCACCGTGATATCTGGGCTTTCCACGTTGGAGAATCCCACAAACCAGGAGTGCGTCGAGACCGCTTTTTCATCCCCCGCGCCTGTGTTCACCTCATATTCCGCGGACCCGGTCTTGCCCGCCACAGAGTAGGATCCATTCCACAGAGCGGCGGCCGTGCCTCCCTCCACCACGCTCTGCATATAGCCTGTCAGCACCCGGGACTCCTCCGCCGTCATCACCCGCTTATACTGGGACGGCTTTGTCTCCCGCACTTCCACGCCCTCCACGTTCTCCACGCGCTCCACCAGATAAGGCCGCATCATCACCCCGCCGTTGGCCACGGCATTGGTGATCAGCGCCATGTGCAGCGGGGTAACCAGGGTATCTCCCTGGCCGATGGACGTGGTCATGACATCCCCGTAGGAGGAATGCCCGTTCAGCTTAAACTGGCTGCTGTTGTAGGGAAGGAGCGTCGGGAGCTCCCGGTTGAACAGAAAATCCCCGCAAAGATCCGCAAAGGCGTCCAGATCCAGCCCCAGACCAATGTTTGCAAACGAGGTGTTGCAGGAGTGCTGGAAGGATTCCTGCAGGCTCTGTGTGCCGTGGGCCTCGCCGTCATAGCACTGGATCGTCACATCCTCCCGGGAGATATAGCCGGTGCAGTCGTAACGGTAGGACGCGTAGTCCGGGTTCTGGCGGATGAACGCCAGCGCCGTCAGGATCTTGAAGGTGGAGCCCGGCGGATAAAGGCCCTGCGCCGCCCGGTTCAAAAGCGGGCTCCCCGCCTCCTCCGAGATCAGATAATCCCAGTTCTGCTCCATGAGATTCGGGTCGAAATCCGGCTTCGACACCATCGCCAGGATGCGTCCGGTGGAAGGCTCCATGACCACCACCGCTCCGCGGTACTGCCCCATGGCCTCGTAAGCCGCCTGCTGAAGCTGCGCGTCCAGCGTCAGGATCAGACTGTTCCCTCTCACCTTCTCGTTTTTCACGCCCTTCTCCACCTGGTCCACAATGGATGTGCTGGAAGTGAGAAGGTCCGTGTTGTAAGCCGCCTCCACGCCGGCCTTCCCGTTTGTGGTGTAGCCGACCACATGCGCGAACATACTTCCGTAGGGGTATACGCGCGACTCACTGCCGTTTTCGTCGATGTCCGTTCCCGCCAGCACCTCCCCGTCCGCGGAGTAGATCGTGCCGCGCACCACATACTGCTTCTGCTCCTCCATCTTGTGGTTGTTCGGGTTCGCGCGCATCTGTTCCGACAGATTTACGTTGAAATACACCAGATAACCCACCAGGGAGAGAAACAGCGCGGAGAACAGATAGGCCACCCTGCCGTACACCTTGTTGCGCTGCCTGCCGGAAGACGGTTTTTTCTGCGGGGGCGGCTGCACGGGCGCATACTGCGGGGGCGCTTCCCTCTCGGAGAAAAACGCGGGCACATCGATCTTTCGCCTAGAAGAATCTTCTCTCTGCAAGTTCCCTTTCCCTGTTCCTCTCAATTTGCTCCTCCTCGTCTTCCCGCAGGATATATAAGCCCTGTATGATCGCAAACATCAGCACCGTGCTCAGCATGGAGCTTCCCCCGTAGCTGACGAGCGGAAGCGTCACACCGGTCATGGGGATAAATTTCATGGCGCCGCCGATGGTCAAAAACACCTGCACGCCGTACATGGTCCCGAGCCCCAGCGCCACCAGCCGGTAAAAGCGGTTGGAGAGCCGCATGGCAATGTTCACGAACATGATGTAGCAGCTCATACAGATGAGGATCAGGCAGATGGCAAACGCGCTCCCAAGCTCCTCCGTGATGGCCGCAAACATGAAATCCTGCTCCACGATGGGGATATGCTCCGGCGTCCCCTGCATCAGCCCGGTCCCGAACCAGCCGCCGGCCGCCATGGCAAACATGGACTGCGCCACCTGATATCCGCTTGCGGCATAGTCGGCAAACGGATCCTGCCAGATCTGCACGCGCACGCGCACGTGGGAAAACAGGAAATAGGCCGCGGTCGCCGCGGCGGCCCCGGAGCCGAAGCCGGCAAACAGGTACAGCGCATTTCTGGTCGCCACATAGAGCATGATCAGATAGGTGATAAAAAAGATCAGCGCGCCGCCGAGATCCGTGGACAGCACCAGGATCAGCACATGGACGGCCGCCACCGCCGTGGCGGTCACGATATCGCGGAAGCTCTTTGCCCTGCCCAGCATGCCGGCAATGCAGAACACAAACAGGATCTTCACAAACTCCGACGGCTGCACCGCCACGCCCGCGACGGTAAGGGAGAGCTTTGCGCCGTAGCTGTCCGGGGCCGCTACCGCCACCAGCCCCAGAAGGCCGATGCCGACAGCCGCGTAGAACCAGGTCCACTTTGTGATCACGCGCACCTTGCGGATGATCACGGGCACCACGAGCGCCGCCGCCGTGGCCGCCGCCGTGATCTGAAAATGGCGGTAGGCGCTGATCCTGTCCGTGGTGAGCGACAGGCGCGTCACCATGATAAAGCCGATGCAGATCAGCATGCACATGTGGTTGACGATCAGCCTGGACGCGCGCGGATAAAGATTGCGGTAAAACACGAGCGCCGCCGCCAGAAAAATAAACTGCGCGCCGTAAAAGAACAGGATCTCGCGGTCCCGCGTCTCCAGGAACAGAACGATGAACGCGATAAAGTGGATCATGAACATCATCAGATCCTGGCGCAGAAAAAGAAACTCCCTGTCGTCCTCCTCCCGCTTTGCGAACACCAGGAAGCTCTGCATCGTATAGATCGCCATCAGAAAAAGGATCGCGTATCTGGAAAATTGAATGATCAGATTATCCATAGGCCTGTCTATTCCACTCCGCGCCCGAAGTGCCCCCTTGTAAATTCTTTTACATCCCGTTCCAGACGGCCGGTTCCGAAAAAGGCATCCGCGTAATCCCGCACGGTCCTTAAGGTCTCCTGCGCCGTCTCCTTTGTAAACTGCAGCCGGATGCTGCGAGGCCCCAGCTTTTTGATCTCTTCCGCGTTTGCGTACAGCTCCAGCGGCGTGCTGTTGTATATGACATTGTAGCAGAACATACAGCGGTTTACGACCCGGAACCGCTTCTGCATGCGGTCTTTCAGATACAGCGTGCGCGGCTTTTTTTCACAGCCCATGGTATTTTTCACCTGACACTGGGCCGTGACCATGAGGGGCTGATATCCGTACACCAGCAGCTCACTGTCCCGGCAGCCGCGCTCCCGGATCTCATGCCGGTTCAGCTCCGGCGGTACCGTATCCCAGGAGAGGCCCGCCTGTCTCCAGAACCCTGCCGCCTCCCGGTTGAAGGTGTAAAGGTTCCAGTCCGCCGCCATACGCCCGCTGTAGCCGTGCTCCCGCAGAAACGCAAATTCCTCCTGGTTCCTGAGAAGAACCGCGTCGTACAGCTCAAGGACCTTCCCCGCATCCTCCCAGCGGTAATAGGACAGCGCCTGCTCACGGAAGATCCATGGCAGGATATACACGCACTCCTTGCCCGTCTCATGGGCCTGCCTTATATATTCCGCGGATCTTTCCAAAAATGCCCTCCGCGCAGGGAACGCGCAGCAGTCCAGACAGATGGTGCGCACTTCCTGGATGCGGCAGAGCGATGAAAAACTCTCCGCATCCTCCAAAGAGACCGTCAGCGTGCACGCGGAAGGCTCCGTATCGGACGGCGCCCCCTGATCTTCGCGCTGTTTCGCTCCGCGCAGGGATCCGTCCTGCCGGCGGTACTCCTCTGCCATCTCCTCGCGCAGGGCGTCGATGGCGGACCTGCGCAGCCGGTTCAGCTCCCCTGCCGGGAAAAAGATCCCGTCCTCCGCCTCTAGCGAGAGCCGGTCAAACACATAGCCGCTTCCACCGGTCTTCCGGATCCGGCGCTCCGCCTCCTCTTTCGTCAGGGGGCGGCTCTGCGCCGTCTGCACCAGAGGCCCCGAAACCTGCGCCTGCCGTCCTTTGCAGCTTACCTCCAGTATAGCAGGTTTTTGGGCGCAAAGTCTTAATTTCCCATTAATTTTTACCGAATTTTCCGGTTCTAAAAACGTCCTGCGCAGCTCGTCCGCAAGCTTCTCGCTGCGCGCCGTATCTTTTTGGGGCACGGACGGCCGTTTCGCCCAGATCATCTCCGGGCCGTTGTGCCGGCGGTAATAGCCTGTGGAAAAACCGCCGCGGTCATACAGATCCAGCAATTCTCTTTTTTCTTCCTCGCGCACAAAATATCCGTCCCGCCCGCGCTGCGCAAGGCGCTCCAGGCAGCGCCTGTATATGCGCGTCACACCCGCCGTGTACTCCGGACTCTTCATGCGCCCTTCTATCTTCAGGGAATACACGCCGGCGTCCAGGATATCCGGCAGCAGATCCAGGGCGCACAGATTCCTGGGGCTTAGAAGGTACCGGTCTTTTTCTCTGAGAGCGCCCCGCTCGTCCAGAAGATCGTAGGGAAGGCGGCAGGGCTGGGCGCACCTGCCCCGGTTCCCGCTCCTTCCGCCGATGAGGCTGCTGAACAGGCACTGGCCGGAATAGCAGAAACAGAGCGCGCCGTGCACAAAGCTCTCGATCTCGATGTCCGCGCGCTCATGGATGGCGGCTATCTCCTTTAGGGAGAGCTCCCGCGCCGTCACCACGCGGGACGCCCCCATCTCCTTTGCCAGCTTCGCCCCGTACACGCCGGTAATGCCCATCTGGGTGCTGGCATGGATATCCATCCCGGGGAACGCGTCCCGCACGAAGGAAAATACGCCCCAGTCCTGCACGATGACGGCGTCCAGCCCTTCCCGGTAGAAGGGGTTCAGATAAGCGTACAGCTCCTCCATCTCCCGGTCTTTCAGGAGGGTGTTGACCGTCAGATACAGTTTTTTTTCTCTCTCATGCGCGTAGGAAACAGCCCGCAGGATGTCCTCGTCCTTTGGGTTGTCCGCATAGGCACGCGCGCCAAAGCGCTTTCCACCGATATAAACCGCGTCGGCTCCCGCCGCAAACGCGGCGATCATGCTCTCGTAGGAGCCTGCGGGCGCCAAAAGTTCTGTCTCCATCTTCCTCACCTGTCAAAAAAATACCGCAAAGCCAGGCGTGCCCGGATTTGCGGCAGCATTATTTTTTCATCTGTAACTCTTCGAGCTTTCTCTGCATATCCATCAGCGCATGCTTCAGGTCAAAGATCTCCTTATCTCTGGCGGCCACGTGATCCTCCAGGATCTCCACCTGTTTTTTGGCCTTGAAATAATCGTCCGCGATGTTGAGCTGCATCAGGATGTTCTTCCGGTCCTCCGACTGCCTGCGGTACCCGTCCAGCTTTTTGAACTCCGCCAGTTTGGTGTTCAGATAGTACGAAACCCTCTGGATATATTCCTCGCTCTCATAGCCGCTGACGATCAGCAGTTTCCCGTCTATGACAACCTGTGCCTGGTTTTTTGTCGACATGCCGTTTCCTCCTGTGGTACTCTCCACCGATGTGGTTCTCATTCCGCCTGTTTGTTAACAGTATACCCGACTTTTCCTATAATTGCAAGTTCAGATGATGATAAGCTTTCTCCGTGGCCACACGCCCCCTGGCCGTGCGGTTCAGAAACCCGTTTTTCAGAAGGTAGGGCTCGTACACATCCTCGATGGTCCCCGCGTCCTCCCCTATGGTGGCCGCCAGGGTATCTAATCCCACCGGACCGCCGGAAAAATGTTTGATCAGCGTGATGAGCAGGCGCCTGTCCGTCATGTCCAGCCCGTAGCGGTCCACCTCCAGAAGGTCCAGCGCCAGGTTTGCCACTTCCTCCGTGATGTGCCCGTCGTATTTTACCTGGGCGAAATCCCGCACCCGCTTTAACAGGCGGTTGGCAATGCGCGGCGTCCCCCGGGAACGCCTGGCCAGCTCGTCGGCGCCCGCCGGATCGATCTGCACGCCCAGCACTTTGGCGGAGTGGCGGATGATGGTGGAAAGCTCCTCCACCGAATAAAATTCCAGATGGTGGATCACGCCGAAGCGGTCGCGCAGGGGGGCCGTCAAAAGGCCTGCGCGCGTGGTGGCCCCCACCAGGGTGAAGCGCGGCAGATCCAGGCGGATGGAGCGCGCCGTCGCACCCTTGCCGATCACGATATCGATGGCGAAATCCTCCATGGCCGGGTAGAGCACCTCCTCCACCTGCCGGTTCAGGCGGTGGATCTCGTCCACAAAGAGCACATCCCCCTCCTGCAGATTGTTTAAAATGGCAGCCATCTCGCCCGGTTTTTCAATGGCCGGGCCGGAGGTGACCTTCATGTTCACGTTCATCTCACTGGCAATGATGCCGGCCAGCGTTGTCTTTCCGAGACCCGGCGGCCCGTAAAAGAGCACGTGGTCCAAGGAGTCCCCGCGCTGCTTCGCGGCCTCGATATAGATCTTCAGATTCTGTTTTGCCTTTTCCTGGCCGATATACTCCGCAAGCGTCCTGGGGCGGAGGCTGGGCTCCATCCGGACGTCCTCCTCCATCGCCTCGGTCTCTATGATCCTTCTGTCCATATCTGCTCCCCCAACTTAAAACGATATATTCTTCAAGGCAGCCTTCAGGATATCCTCGGTCCCCATGCCCTCCGCGGCCACCGCGCGGACCGCCTTCAGGGCGTCGGCTCCCGAATAGCCCAGAGCCACAAGGGCCTGCACTGCCTCGTCCTGGCTGTCCGACGCCGCGCTTTTCGCGGCGGGCGCCGCCGCAAGCTTCTCCTCGAACGCCTCCTGCAGATCAAATTTGTCCTTCAGCTCCAGGATCATCTTCTGGGCCGTCTTTCTGCCGATGCCCGGGGCCGCCTCGATGGCCTTCACATCATCCGCCAGCACGGCAAAGCGAAGATCGTTCGGCGTGAGCGCCGACAGGATGCCGTGGGCCGCCTTCGGCCCGATCCCGTTTACGCCCAGGAGCAGGCGGAAGACGCGCAGATCGTCCCGGTCCAGGAAACCGAACAGCTGCATGGCATCCTCCCGCACATGGAAATACGTGTGCAGCAGGACTTCATCCCCCATGCGGAGCCTGCCCGCGTCCCTTCCGTTCACATAGATCAGATATCCCACGCCGCCGTTTTCCACCACTACGGCGCTCTCATCCATCTCCACGATCTTTCCCTTTACAAATGCGATCATCCCGTTCTCTCCTCACACACATCTTTAGAAAGCATACCACACTGACAGTTCAAAATCAACCATATGTTCGAATTTATTTCCGTCCCGCTCCTCCCAGAGCACGGCGTACCCGCCGCCGTTTTTTGTCTGGTAGGAAAAATAATCCTGCTTTGGCCGGGCAAGCGCCTCCAGGATCGACATGATCGTCCCGCCGTGGACCACGCAGGCAAAGGACTCCCAGCCGGCAGCCCGGGCGCGGCGGCAGACGGTGCAGAACGCGTCCACACAGCGCTCCTGGAACTGCTCCCGGCTCTCCCCGCCCGGGAACGGGCGCCTTCCCCCGCTGTCGACCCACGCCTGGTAAGCAGGATCCCTGGAAAGCTCTTTATAATTTTTATTCTCGAACGCGCCGAAATCACATTCCCGAAAGTCCGGGACCACATGCTGCTCCATGCCGGGGTACAGGATGTCCGCCGTCTGGCGGCACCGCAGCATGGGGCTCACAAAGAGCGCTTCCGTCCCGGGAAGCGCCGCTCGTTCCTCCAGCTCTTTTTTCCCCTGCCGGCAGAGGGGCTCGTCGGTCGTCCCGATATAGCGCCCCTGCAGATTGCCCGCCGTGGCCCCGTGCCGGACCAGATAGATCAACATCTCACACACTCCCCTTGATGACCGTGGGAATGCCCGCCGTCACGCGCACCACCGCGTCCGAGAGCTGGGCGATCCGGCACAGGATCCGCCCCGTGCGCTCCCGCCACTCGCGGTCTTCTTTTGACAGCGGCACCACGCCGCAGCCGATCTCATCCGAAATGATCAGAATGTCCGGGTTCTCTGCGGCCAGACGCTCCGCAAGCGTCTCCGCAGGATATCCCTGCTTCATGCAGCGCCGCACATATTCGTGAAATCCAAAGAGCGCCCTGCAGGAGAAGATCTCCTCCGGCCCGCACAAGGCCCCGTCCGCAAAATCCGCCTCACAGAGCCCGAACAGCTCCATGGCGGCTTCCCGCTTCTGCTGATACGCGCCGCCGATCACCAGTTTCATATCTCCAAACGCCTCCATTTCCTAGAAAAAGCGGGCAGACACCACCGCCGCGGCGGCCATGGCAAGCTCGCACACCTGCAGGAAGAACCCGGCCAGGTCGCCCGTAATGCCGCCGAATTTCCGATAAGACATCCACCGGTAGTAGAGAAACGTCAGCAGGCCCGCGCCAAAGCTGCTAAGCCCGCACATCCCTCCTGCCGCATACAGAAGGACCGGGCAGATCAGGATATAGACCGCCATCACCGCGGCGACCGCGCGCTTCTGCGCCGCGTCCGAAAACGATGCGGCCAGGCCGCTGTCTTTTGCCATCCGGAAGGTGACCACCGAAAGGCCGCTGAACGCCCGCGACAGCACAAAAGAGATGCCGGCCACCCCCGCCGTGCGCAGGTCCAGCTGGCGGTAAACGCCAAACGCCAGTATAAAATAGCAGATGCCGCAGATCACCGCGAAGGCTCCCGTGTGGGGATCCTTCAGGATCTCCAGCTTTCTTTCGGCCGTCTGCTGGGAGCTTAAGGCGTCCGCCGTGTCCAGGAAGCCGTCCAGATGGATGCCCCCCGTCACCAGCACCGGGATCAGAAGGAGCACCGCCGTATGCAGGTCCCCCTCCCCCGTAAGATACGCGCCGAAGCGCATCCACAGTATGAAAAGCAGTCCGATCACCCCGCCCACGAGCGGGAAAAAACAGAGCGCGTAGCGCATGCGCTCCTTCGTCCACTCTACCCTCGGCATGGGCAGGCGGGAATACATGGAAAACGCAATGATAAACCCATAGACAAGCGTCATTTCTCTCTCCTCACATCTGCGGTCTGCAAAAAAACCGGGATCCCGCAGACCACCTCGATCACCCGGTCGGCCCTGCGCGCCATCGCGCAGTTGATCCTTCCCAGACATTCCAGATAGGCGCGCGTCCCCGCGTCGTAGTCCATCCCGTCCGAGAACACCTCGTTCGTGACCACGACCAGGTCTTTGCACTGGCCGCGCAGCTTCTCAAGCCCCGCCAGGATCTTCTGCGCGGTCTCCTCCGGGGTATGAGAACTGCCGTCAAAAAATTCGTTGGCGGCCAGATTGGACATACACTCCAAAAGCACCGCGCTGCCCGGCTCCACCGCCGCCGTCTCCAGATCCGCGGGACATTCTATGGTCTCGAAGCGCTTGTCGGCGCGCATGGCACGGTGCCTGCGCACGCGCGCTCTGCCCTCCTCGTCCCGCGCCTGCATGGTTGCGATATAATAGCGCTTCCGCTCGCCCAAAGACAGGATCAGCTCCTCCGCGCAGGCGGATTTCCCGCTTCCGCTTCCTCCGGTCACCACAGCAAACATTGTGTTCTCCCTTCTACAAAAGAGGCTGGTACGCCTCCAGAGAAATATCGTCAAACGTGCTCATCTTCCCGTACACCTCGCACGCCATATCCAGAAACGGGAACAGCGCCACCGCGCCGGTGCCCTCCCCGAGGCACATATCCGCGTGCAGCGGCGCCTGAAGCCCCAGGGCGTCCATCACGATCCGGGAGGCGGGCTCCTTTGACACGTGGGAGGCCAGCATGAAATGCCGGCACTTCGGTTCGATCTGCACCGCAGTCAAAGCGGCCACGGAGGAGATGAACCCGTCTATGACGATGGGCATACGATAAGCCGCGCCGCCCAAAAACACGCCCGCAAGCCCCGCGATATCCAGACCGCCCAGGGCTGCCAGCACATCCACCGCGTCCCGGCAGGACGGAAGGTGCAGGGCAAGGGCCGACCGGATCACCCGGATCTTTTTCTCCAGGCCCTCCCCGGTCAGGCCGGCGCCCTTTCCCGTCATCTCCTCCGGCTCGCGGTGTAAAAACGCGCAGGCCAGCGCGCTGCTGGTGGTGGTGTTGCCGATGCCCATCTCCCCCGTCGCCAGGATCTCATAACCCTTCTCTTTTAACTCCCGCACCAGATCCAGCCCGACCTGCACGGCGTCAAGGGCCTGGGCTCTCGTCATGGCGGGTTCCTTCGCCAGGTTTCTGGTGCCGCGCGCAATCTTCCGGTTGAGGATGCGGGTGTCCGCCGCCACCCCGATGTCTACCGGGAAAATGTCCGCCCCGGCTTTTTTGCAGAGGATCGCCGCCGTCGCCTGGCCGGTGAGAAAATTGTCCGCCACGATGGCGGTCACCTCCTGCCCCGACTGGGTGACGCCCTCCTCCACCACGCCGTTGTCCGCGCACATGATGATAAGCCCCTTCTTCGAAAGAGAGATCTTGGGGCTCCCCGTCATCCCCGCGATGCGGACCAGGTCGTCCTCCATGACTCCAAGGCTGTGCAGCGGCTTTGCGATGCTGTCCCACCTTTTCTGGCAGAGACGCATCGCCTCCTCATCCGGGCTCTTAGCCCTGTATCTTTCTTTCCAGTCTGTCATTTGCCGTTCCGTCCTTTGCTGCTCAATGTCTTTTCGTATTATCATAAAACGGGGCTGCCGCAAAATGTACCTGGCGCAGATTGCCACGATCCACGCCAGGTATTTTGCAGCAGACCCCTGTATTCTGTCCGTCTATTCCCCAAGCGTCTCAAGCGCCAGCTTGTACTCTGCGTCAAACCGGTACTTGTAAGCCGGATATTGCTGTGTGCGGTACCGGTAGATCCGGTACAGGAACAGCTTGTCGGAAACCTTGCTGGTAATCTGGCAGGCCCTTACCGCGTTGATGGCCTCCAGAGGCCCGCGGTGGATGGAGTAGCTGAACACGGAGCCCTTTACCACATCGGAGCGCCCCGCCAGCAGGATCCCCTCGTTGGCCAGCATCCTCTCCACCGGATCATAATACTGTTCTTTCGCGTACTCGTCCTGGAGCGCGGAGAACTCCTTCGGGTGGCGGTCGTAGGTGGTCATCCAGGCGTTGAAGAACGTCCGGTTGGATTTTAAGGATTCGCCGTTTGGCAGCTTCAGATAATCTTTAAACAGCTCGCACACCGTGCTGTTCTGCTCGTATGCCCACTTGACGAAGGGCAGCAGGGAATACCGGTAGTCGAACTGGTAGGCGCCGCAGGCAGCTCCGTTGTCGCCGCCCGCCTGGCGGTAAGCCTCCGAGCCGGACTCAAACACCAGGAAAAACAGCATGTCCGCGGAGGGGGACTGAAAATCCGACACCGGCGTGCAGACGCCGCTGGCATCCGACGTATACTTTTTGCCGTCCTCTGTCGTGATGGCTTTGTTGATCTGCAGCGTCCCGTTGTCCGGGTCAAAATAGTAAAGCTTCCCGCCGATCTTCTGCAGTCCGGAGGCGCGGGTGCCGTCCGCCATCAGATAGAAGCGGTAGCCCTTCACGTTCAGCCAGCTGCTTTTGAGCATGTATTTGTTAAAGTAGTACCATTTTCCGTTGTTGCCCTTTACCCAGCCGACCTCCAGCGCGCCTTTCTCATCGAACGCGTAGGTCATGTTCCCCACCTGGTAAAATCCGTTTGTGTAGGCCAGCCTTGTGGCGGGGTCAAAGTAATAGTATTTATTGTTGATCCTCTGCAGGCCGGTCTGGCTCTTGCCGTCCGCGGAAAAATAGCGGTAGCCGTCCGAGAATCTGACCAGCCCCGTCACGCGGGCCCCATACTGATCCACATAGTATTTTCCCTCATTGGGAATGGTGATCCATTTGGACTTTACCAGCACGCCGCTGGATGTATAGTAATAATACCGGTTCCGGATGTTCTGCCAGCCTGCCTTAAAATCCGTCAGCATCAGTCCGTCGTCCCGCACAAAATAGCTTTTTGTGACCCCGTTCAGGGTTCTCGCGATCCACTTGTTGCGGTCCATATAGCCCATATAGTTGGTGTGGCGCATGCCCACCCACGTGTTCGTGACTGCCTTGCCGTTCGCATAGCACTTATAGTGGCCGCCTCCCATATATTTCCACTGATATGAGACGGCGCCCGCGCTGACCGGCATGCACAATGCCAGCAAAAACAGCACGGCTGCAGCGAAAAATCCCTTCTTTTTCACAGATACATCCCCTCCTTTGTATATCACGCTCAGCAGACTTTGCTGAAATAGTGCTCCCCTATCTGCAGGTCCCACCCGTAGATGGGCGTATTGTTAAAGAAATAATAGCCCGGCAGCGTGCTCCCCCCATACAGCACTTCCTCTGCCGCCTTCACGCAATCCTCCTGGATCGGCTGCCCGCTGGCCACAAGCCAGGTGAGGGCCCCGTTCATGGCCGGCGAGAACTGGCCGCTCTGGTAGATCACGCCGCTTAAGGTGTCCGGGAAACGGCTGTCGTTCATGCGGTTCAGCACCACGCTCGCCACAGCGAGCTTGCCCTGGTAGGGCTGGTTCCCGGACTCATAGTAGACGAGCGCTGCCAGCAGGCGGATATCCGCCTGCGTGGGAAGCGTTTTTGTCTCCGTATTTACCTTGGAGATCCGGCCCCTGCCGTCCACATAGACAATGCTGTCGTCTTTTTCGAGCCACTGGTTCCGGACCATGGCGCCGTCCTCGTCAAAATACACGTTGTTGTACCAGGCGTTCTTTACCTTTCCGGACTCTTTCAGGATGTAGTACATGTTCCCGTCCAGATGGAGTATCCCGTACACAGCCCGTCCGGTCTCTCCGTAATAATAGTCGCCCGCCCAGGTATTTTTCAGCATCACGCCGTAGGCGTTAAAATAATAGTCGCCCATGCGCCTGTTCGTAGCCCGGCCCAGCTCCTGCGTAACGTAGTAGCGGTAGCCGTTCAGGGTCACCCATCCGTAGCGGATCCTGCCGTTGCTCCCAAAATAATAATATTTTCCATCCACGATCTTCCAGCAGTTCCGCACCATGACGCCGTTGCTGCCAAAGTAGTAGTCCCCCACCTTCCGGTTCCGCACGGTGCCCGTGGAAAACGCGGCGTAAAAGATGTTGTCCCTCACTTTGAAATAGCCCAGCTGCAGATAGCCGTCGCTGTCAAAATAATAATTTTTACCGTCGATCTTCTCCCAGCGGTTCTGTATGTATGCGGTACCCTCATCGTTGTAGAAGCGGTACTTTCCGTTCGGCATTTTCTTCCAGTTTGGAGCAAGCTCGGCCGATGCTGATATGGAGAACAGCAGAGCTGCCAGAAGCAGGAAAAACGGCACGTATCTTAGCTTTTTCATACGATCCCCTTTACTTGTTACAAATTTGTTAACTCTCAAAATGTACTATAACATCTATTTGAATACTTGTCAACTTTCCGTCCTGTTTTCCGCGCCCTGCCCTGTTTCCCGCGCCGGTCAGAGCGGCCGTGCGCCGAAACGGCGCTCCTAAAATACAAAAAGGCCGCAGAAGCGATCTTCCCCGGCGCTTTTTGCTCCGGGCTGGATCGCCTCTGCGGTCTTCTCTTCTCTGCTCTCTTTTTCCATTACAGGATGATGCACACAAAGCCGCCCTTGCTCTCGTTGACGATGCGCTGCATGACATCCTGCAGTTTCTGCCTGCTCTCCTCCGTGATCTGGTCCAGCTTGCCGCGTATGCCGTCCTCCGTCATCTGCTCGATGGACTTTCCGAAAATATTGGCGTCCCAGATCCCCTCCCCGGACTTTGCGGAATCCTGGATATAGGCGATCAGATCTTCGGCCTGCTGCTCGCTGCCCACAATGGGCGATATCTCCGTCTCGATCTGTGCTTTGATCAGGTGGATGGACGGGCTGACCGCCTTCAGCTTCACGCCGAATTTTCCGCCCTGCCGGATGATGACCGGCTCCTCCATGCGTATCTCTTCCTGGGCGGGCGTGATGACCCCATAGCCTGTTTGGCGCACGCTCTCCAGGGCGTCCCTGGCCTTCTCGTACTCTTCTTTTAAGGCGGCGAGCTCGCGCACCATGGAGATCAGCTGGTACTCGCCGTCTATCTCCACGCCGGCCAGGTCGCTGAGCATCCGGTAATACCAGGCGTCGTCCACATCCACGCGCACCCGCGCGGCGCCCGGCTCCTCCTCCCCGCTGTTCTCCAGCACGGCCTTGCTCACAAAGTCAAGGCCGCGCAGCCGCTCCAGTCCCTCCGATGCGAGCGCGTCCGCCGTCTGCTCTTTTTCAAGCAGTTCTTTTGTGGTATTTACAAGCGCTTCCTTCACCGGGTGCTCCGGCGGAAGCATTTCCACCCACTTGGGTATGTACAATTCCAATCTGGAAAGACTCAAAAAAATACCCCCTTACCTGTACTGTTCCAGTATATGCAAGGGGGTATGCGATTATGACCTGCCTTTTGTATCGGAAGCCTGCCCTACGCCTCCGTATAGAGCGGCGTGGAGTAATAGCGGTCCCCGGAATCCGGGAGCAGCGCGACGATCGTTTTGCCCTGATTTTCCGGGCGCCTGGCCAGCTCGATCGCGGCGTGCAGAGCCGCGCCGGAAGATATCCCGGTGAGGATGCCCTCTGTCTTTCCCAGAAGCCTTCCGGCGGCAAACGCGTCCTCATTTTCCACCCGGATGACCTCATCGTAGACGGACGTATTCAGGGTAGCCGGAACAAAACCGGCGCCGATGCCCTGGATCTTGTGCGGGCCGCTCCTGCCCTCCGAGAGTACCGGCGAGGAGGCCGGCTCCACCGCCACCACACGGACGCCGGCCTTTTTGCTCTTCAGATATTCGCCCACGCCCGTGACCGTGCCGCCTGTGCCGACACCCGCCACAAAGATATCCACCTGGCCGTCCGTGTCCTCCCAGATCTCCGGGCCCGTGGTCTCGCGGTGGGCCTTCGGGTTTGCCGGATTTTCAAACTGTCCCGGGATAAAGCTGTTCTCGATCCCGCCGGCCAGCTCCTTCGCCTTCTCGATGGCGCCCGTCATGCCCTTCGAACCGTCCGTGAGCACCACCTCGGCCCCGTAGGCCTTCAGGATATTTCTGCGCTCCACGCTCATAGTCTCCGGCATGGTAAGGATCATGCGGTAGCCCTTCACGGCCGCGATAGCCGCAAGCCCGATGCCCGTGTTCCCCGAGGTGGGCTCAATAATCGTGGCGCCGGGCTTTAAAGTTCCATCGGCCTCCGCCGTCTCGATCATGGCCTTCGCGATCCTGTCCTTCACGCTCCCCGCTGGGTTAAAGTACTCCAGCTTTAAAAGGAGCGACGCCGAAAGTCCCAGTTTCTTTTCCAGATTGACCGCCTGCAGAAGCGGCGTTCTGCCGATGAGCTCTACAGAACTCTTATAAATGTTTGCCATATTCCTATCCTTCCTTTTCCTATATTTCCTAGATGTTTAGTATGTTATTAAGATACCACATATTTTTCATTTGTCAACCCATTTTCTCAGGAATTTCAAAAAAAAAACAAAAAAAGGTTTTCCAAACCCGTCTGTTGGCGGATCCGGAAAACCCGATAGATCGATCAGAGCTGCGGCAGCATTGCCGTTGCGATGGAAAAATACACCAGGATGGAGCAGGCGTCCACCAGCGTGGAAATGATGGGTGCCGACATCAGGGCCGGGTCCAGGTTCGCCTTTTTCGCGAGCAGCGGCAGGATGCAGCCCAGCAGCTTGGAGATGATGATGGTGGCCACCAGCGAGCTGCCCACGATCAGCGCAAGCGCAGCGTCGTGGTACATGAGCATGATGCGGATTCCGTTGGCGAGGGCCAGCAGGGGCCCCACCAGAAGGGCCACCCGGAACTCCTTGAACATGGCCCGGAAAATATCTTTAAAATGCACCTCGTCCAGCGCGATGCCGCGGATGATCAGGGCCGAGCTCTGGGAGCCGCAGTTTCCCCCCGTGTCCATCAGCATGGGGATGAAAGATACCAGAAGCGGCACCACGTCAAACGCCTTCTCGTACCGGGTGATCAAAATGCCGGTTACCGTGGAGGACAGCATCAGGATCAAAAGCCAGACGATTCGGTTCTTGGCATGCTGGAAAACCGAAGTGTCAAAGTAGGACTTTTCACTGGGGTTGACGGCCGCCATCTTGCTGATGTCTTCCGTTGCCTCATCTACCATGACGTCCATGGCGTCGTCGAATGTGACGATGCCCACCATGAAATTGTCCGCATCCACCACCGGCAGTGCAAGCAGGTCGTATCTGCGGAACAGGCGCACAACCTCCTCCTGGTCCGTGTGCGTGTTCACGGATTTGATGTCGGTCTCCATGATCTCCTCCATGGTCACGTCGTCGTCCATGGTCAGAAGATCCTTGGCCGTCACAATGCCCACCAGCCTGCGCTGCTCCAGGATATAGCAGGTATAGATGGTCTCCTTGTGGATGCCCACGCGCCGGATGTGCGTCAGGGCCTGGGCCACCGTGGTGTGCTTGCGCAGATCCACATATTCCGTCGTCATAATGCTGCCGGCACTGTCGTCCGGATAGTTCAGCAGCACATTGATCTGATTTCTCTTTTCCCGATCCACGGTCTCCAAAATCCGCGTGACCAGGTTTGCCGGCAAATCCTCCAAAAGATCCACCGTGTCGTCCAGGAACAGTTCGTCCAGGATCACTTTCAGTTCCCGCTCTGTGAACATTTCCACCAGATTCGTCTGAAGGCTGCTTTCCATGTTCGCAAACACGTCCGCCGCCTTGTCCTTGGGAATCAGCCGAAATGCGAGAACCAGCTCTTTATCCTCCAATTCGGAGAGCAGTCCCGCAATGTCCACAGCATTCATCACGTTGAGGATGCTCCGCACGGCTTTGTACTCGCGCGCCGACAGAAGCTCCTCGAAGATTTTTCTGTCCATAGCTTCTCCCCCTTCTCTCTATGAAATTACACGATCGGCTTTCCGAAGAAGGGTAACTGCCGCCTGCGTCCATTGCGTTCACCTGCCTTTTTTCTTGGAATAAGATACTATGATTATATGTTACAGCTTTACAAATTTGCCGAAAAAGTCGTCCGCCTCCAGCGGGTGGGAGAAAAAATAGCCCTGCAGGCTGTCCGGCGCGTACGACTGCACGATGCTCCGAATGGCGGCCGTCTCGATGCCCTCCACGCACACCTCGATACCCAGCTTCTGGCTGAGACTGATCAGATACTCGATGATGTGGCGGTCGGACTGGTTCTTGGGGAGCTGCGAGACAAACCCGTGATCGATCTTGACCGAGTCGATGGGCAGCTCTTTTAAGGTGCTGACCGAGGCGTAGCCCGTGCCGAAATCGTCCAGCGCCACGTGGATGCCCTGGCTGCGGAAAAATTCAAATTCCGTGCGCAGCCCTTCCATGTCCACGATCTTGCAGGTTTCAGTCAGCTCCAGCACCAGGCACTCCGGCGCTACCTTGTATTTTTTCAGCATATCCATCACGAAGCCCATAAATTCTTCATGCTGGAACTGCAGGTAAGAGACGTTGATATTGATCTTCAGCTCCGGGCGCACCTTCTGCCACACCGAGAGCTGGCGCAGGCCCGTCTCCAGGATCCAGTTTCCCACGTCCACGATGGCTCCCGTGCTCTCCAGAAGCGGGATGAACTCGATGGGCGGCACCCTGCGGCCGTTCTTGTCCACCCAGCGGCAGAGGGCCTCGCAGCTGTACAGCTCGCCGGTGCCGTTGTGGATGATGGGCTGATAGCAAAGGAAGAATCCGCGGCAGTTGTCGCGCACGCAGTCCATCAGCTCGTCCAGGATCTCGATCTCGCGCAGGGATTCCTGCAGGATCTCGTCCGTGAAAAATTCCAGGTTGCGGCGGTCGTTCTTCTTCGCCCACTGCAGGGCGTACTCCAGATTGCGGTGCAGCAGCTCGATGTCCTGGCCGTTGTCCGGGTAAAAGAGCGCGCCGCCGGAGATGCTGATCGGCACATCCCTGCCGTCCACTTTGACCGCGTGCTGCGCCGCGTCCTGCAGATCATGGAAGACTTTGCGCAGCTGCTCCTCCGTCGCCCCGGGCCAGAAGCAGGCGAATTTATCCCCGTCCATGCGGTAGATCTCCATCTCGCCCTTCTTCTCGATGAGCTGCCGGCCGAAGCTGCGGAGCACTTTATTTCCAAACAGATAGTTGTATTTTTCGTTGATCCTCGCGAACCCGTCGATGCCCAGCAGCATCAGGCCGATGCGGGGCCGGTTGGAGTCGGAGTCGAACATCCATTTATACAGATCGGAGCGGAACTCGTAGATATTTTTCAGGTTCGTGGTGGCGTCGTACTTGCCGATGTGCCCCAGGTTGGTCATGGCTCCCGCGAAGAGGACGATCTTCCCCTCCTCGTCGCGCAGGACCGTGCCCCTGCACAGAACCCACACATAGGTGCCGTAGCGGTTCAGCATCCGGTATTCGCCGTTCTGCATGTCCGTCTCACCCCGCACCACCCTTTCAAAATCTTCCTCAAAGCCGGGGCGGTCCTCCGGGTGGATGGACCTCAGCATGGCGTAGGATCCCTCTCCCCTTATATTCTCCACGTCGTTTTCCGTGGGAATATTGAAGTAATCCATGGCAGCCCTGCTCCACCTGTATTTCCCGCTCTTGATGTCAAACATGAAAATATAGGAGCTCTCCAGGCTGTTCGCCAGAATGTCGAATAATTCTATGCTCTGCTCAAAGATGTTTTCTCTCATGTTACCGCACCTTTTTTCTTAGTTCCGTTTCAGCGGATCCTGTCCGGGAATCCCACCTTGCGCTGCACCTTGCGCAGCGTCTTGTTGGCGTAGTACGCCGCTTTTTCCGCGTTGTCTTTGATGATCCGGTCGATGTAGGCCTTGTCTTTTTCGAGCCTCGCCACTTCCTCCTGAAGGGGCCGAAGCTGCGATACCACCGCCTCGCCCACCGCCATCTTCAGCTCGCCGTAGCCTTTCCCGGAAAATTCCGCCACCGCTTCCTCCGGCGTTTTGCCGGTGCACGCGCTGTAGATGTTGAGCAGGTTCTTTACGCCGGGCTGCTCGTCCCGGTAGCAGATGCAGCCCTCCGAATCCGTGACGGCGCGCTTGCACTTGCGCAGGATGGTGTCCGGATCGTCCATCAGATAGATGCTCGCGTTGGGGTTCTCATCCGACTTGGACATCTTCTTGTCCGGGCTCTGCAGGCTCATGATCTTCGCGCCCGCCTTGCCGATGTAGGGCTCCGGTATGGTAAAGGTCTCGCCGTACAGGCTGTTGAAGCGCATGGCGATGTCCCTGGTGATCTCCAGGTGCTGCTTCTGGTCGATGCCCACCGGCACCACATCCGCCTGGTACAGCAGGATGTCCGCTGCCATCAGCACCGGGTAGGTAAACAGCCCGGCGTTGATGTTGTCCGCGTGCTTGGCCGCCTTGTCCTTAAACTGCGTCATGCGGTTGAGCTCGCCCATATAAGTGAAGCAGTTTAAGATCCAGGCCAGCTCCGCGTGGCCGGACACGTGGGACTGATAGTAAATGCAGTTTTTCTCCGGATCCAGCCCGGCCGCGATATATAAAGTCAAAAGCGCCCTCGCCCTCCTGCGCAGGGTCGCCGGATCCTGCCGCACCGTGATGGAGTGTTCGT
The DNA here is from genome assembly GCA_947630735.1 of uncultured Marvinbryantia sp. Lineage (GTDB taxonomy): Bacteria > Bacillota > Clostridia > Lachnospirales > Lachnospiraceae > Marvinbryantia. The sequence continues at coordinate 44,502 of CANRIR010000004.1, read as the reverse complement.
CCACCACACAGTAAAAGCACTCGTATTCGTCGCTCAAGGCCACCCAGTTCTTCAAAGCTCCCAGATAATTTCCGAGCGTAAGGTTCCCGGTCGCCTGCATGCCGCTGAACAGCACTTTCTTGTCGTTGATCATAATCTCTGATGCCTCCTAAAATTCCTACATTAGTTTATCATCTAAACAAACGAAAGTCAATTGACATTTCACAGAAAATGGATTAACATGGGGCAAAAAACAGGAGGTCCCTCCATGGAAAAAATAGCCAGCTTTACCGTCAACCACATCGCCCTGCAGCCCGGCGTCTATGTGTCGCGCAAAGACAGGGCCGGGGACGCCGTGATAACCACTTTTGATATCCGCATGACGTCGCCCAACGAGGAGCCCGTCATGAACACGGCGGAGGTGCACACCATCGAGCACCTGGGCGCCACGTTTCTGCGCAGCCACCCCGTGTACGCCCCCAGGATCCTGTATTTCGGCCCCATGGGCTGCCGCACGGGCTTTTATCTTTTGATGACCGGGGATTATGAGTCGAAGGACGTCGTCCCGCTTTTGCAGGAAATGTTCGCGTTCATCCGCGATTATGAGGGGGAAGTGCCCGGGGCCAGCCCGAGAGACTGCGGAAATTACCTGGATATGAACCTTGGCATGGCAAAGTATCTGGCCGGGCGTTACCTCGAGCAGGTGCTCACTGCTATTCGCCCGGACCGGCTCGTCTATCCCGCGTAGACGATCTGTTTTTCCACAAAACGGGGCTGCTGTAAAATGTACCTGGCGCATGCCGCAGTCTGGTTGTCCGCATATCTGAGACAGCTGTCTGATCTGAGACGGATGCAGTCCGCCGCAGGCAGACAGCTGTAACGAAGATACGCAAACAACGGATCTGCGGCAGACTGCCAGGTATTTTACAGCAGCCCCGTTTTAGAGCACATCCTATTCACGTTATACGGCACGCTGGTTTTAGCGTCTGCCGCATCCGCGCACGTCGGATCTGCGGCAGGCTTTTTTTGGGCAAAACCCGCGCGGCTCTTTCGCCAGGTAGACGTGTTTCACATACCGGAAACACGCCTCCTCGCCGAAGCGGTCCAGATAGCGCAGCAGAAACTCCAGCTCCCGCTTTGTCTGCGGGTGCATCATATAGCGCTCCTGCCCTTTCTGAAAATAGCGCAGGGGTTCGCTTTTGGTGTAAGTTTGCTTGTTGTACACTTTGGAGGCCGCGATGCGGTCGGCCAGCATCTCCGCCACATATCTTCGCGGCATGCGCATGCCGGCCATGGTGTGGTCCGGCTTCTCCAGGCTGTAATCGATCCAGTATTCAAAGTGATGTTTGTTCCTGCCCTTGTGGTGCAGCCAGGCCGAGGAATAGCCCTTCGCCTCGCGCTCCGCGTTGTTGGGGCTCCTGGTGCCCTGATAGTATTTTGCGCCCACCAGAAACTCCGACGGGAGATATTTGGAGAGGTCGTGGGCAAGCCCCTGGCGGTACAGCCCCATCCGGAAGCAGTGGCGCATCACCAGCAGCTTGTGCTCCGTGATGGTCCGAAAATGTCCGATCACATCCATAAATCTACGGTTCCTTTCTTCCTGTCATGACCAGGATGGTCCGCGCCGGCACCTGCACGGTGCGGCACTCTTCCATCCTCTGTTCTTCCTGCAGAAACCCGCTCTCCAGGGACGTGTCGGCGGCAAGGTACCAGCACATGCCCGCCGGAAGCGCCGGCACAGCCAGCTCCTGCGCGAGCGGGTGCAGGTTGCAGGCCACGTAGAGGAAGCCCTCCTGCCCCGCGTATTTTTCGCAGTACATCATCCCGATCTGGCGGCTGTTGTATTCGAAACCGCCGTACCAGGCCCTGCCGCTGTGGTACGAGAGATCCGGGTAGCCGCAGGACTGGTAATCGCACATCTGAAACTCCGAGGACATGTGCAGGATGCGGTGCTCCCTGCGGAAGGCCACCGCCTTTTTCACAAATTCCGCAAGCCAGCCGTTGCGGGCGGCAGCGCCCCAGTCCGTCCAGGAGATCTCATTGTCCAGGCAGTAGGGATTGTTGTTGCCCGACTGGGAATTGCCGAACTCGTCGCCCGCCAGCAGCATGGGCGTGCCCTGGGAGAGCAAGAGCAGCAGGAACGCGTTGCGCAGCTGCCTTCTGCGGAGCGCCAGGACGGCCTTCTTCCGGCTCGGCCCCTCCTGCCCGCAGTTCCAGCTGAAATTGTAGACGGCCCCGTCCGCGTTGTGCTCCCCGTTCGCCTCGTTGTGCTTGTTGTCGTAGCTCACCAGGTCCATCAGGGTAAAGCCGTCGTGGTTGGTCAGATAGTTAACGACGGCGTAGAAATCCGCGTTTCTGCGCGTCCGGTAGGCAAAGGATTCCAACATCCCCTCGTCGCCCTTCAGGATGCGGCGCACATCCGCCAGAAACCCGTCGTTGCACTCCGCGAAATGGCGTGTGCCGCCGTCCGGCAGCGGGCCGCAGCCGCTGCACAGAAGCTTGGTCTGCGCAAGAAGCGCGTCCCCCTTCAGGCAGCCGGTCAGCCCCTCGTTTCCCATCAGGTGGAATCCATCTATGTGGAACTCGCGCACCCAGTAGGTCAGGCAGTCCAGCACGGACCGCACCGCGATCTCTTCCGGGAAAAACATTTCCAGAATGACCTCGATGCCGTTCTGGTGCATGGCGCGCACCATGTCCTTCAGCTCCCGGACCGGGTTTTTAGTGGCCGCAAACAGGCGGCGGGGCGCATAGTAGAACCCCGGCCCGTAGCCCCAGCAGTTGGGCTTCTGCGCAGGCGCCGCGGACGCCGTGCCGATAAACGGGGCGTCCATTCCCGCGGGCGTCCCGCACCCGGTCTCCTCTTGGGGAGCCGGCTCATAGACCGGCATCAGCTTGATCTGGTTCACGCCCAGATCCGCAAGGTACGGGATCTTCTCGGCAAGGCCGAGAAACGTGCCCTTGTGGCGCACCTTCGATCTGGGATGCTTGGTAAAGTTGCGCACGTGCAGGTGGTACATGACCGCGTCCTCATAGGGGATCCGGGGAAATGTGTCCCCCTGCCAGTCGTAGGGTTCAAAATTCAGTTCACAGAGTATCTGAGGCGTTTCTGTTTCTTCCCATTCCGGGCCGTCCCGCCTGACGATCAGCGCCGCACAGGGGTCGCAGACGGCCTTTCCGTTTATTTTGTAGCAGTAAAAAACTTTTTTCCAGGGCAAACCAATTACTTTCAGTGTGCGCAGTTCTCCGATCGCGGCCTCCATGGGAAACTCTGCCTCCTGCACAAGTTCCCAATTCTGTCTGTCAAAGAGCAGCACAGAGGCCTCCTGTCCCGGACGGACGGCGGCTGTAAAGCGGACGCCGTCTCCCTCCTCCATGGCACCAGGTATGCAGAAAAGCGCCGTACTTCTGTCGATCATCCAAGCCATTCTACGTCCTCATCCTTCCCTTAAGCGAAATCAAGCTTTTGCGTGCCGTTGTGGTTTCATTGTAGCATACCTCGGCAAAAAAGTATAATAGTTTATAATAGTTTTATAATTTTGCTTGCATTTGCACGGAAACTCTGATAAAGTGGGCTTTGCCGGTATTCCCAGACTAATTCCGGCAGAAAAGAGGTAAACCGACCATGAACGAACAGGATCTGAACTGCAGCGGCAACTGTGACTCCTGCACAAGCGGAGACTGCGAACATGCCACCGTCACGCTGACCCTTGACGACGGCTCCATTCTGGAGTGCGCCATACTTACCATCTTTGAGGCGGAGGGAAGGGAATATATCGCGCTGCTCCCCCTGGATGACGGCCAGGTGAGCGAGGACGGCGAAGTGTATCTCTACCGCTACAAGGAAGAAAACGGCCAGCCGACCCTGGAAAACATCGAGGACGACGACGAGTATGAGATCGCGGCGGACGCCTTCGACGAATTTATGGATGAGCAGGAATTTGAAGAGATGGACGACGAGGAGGAATCCTGACGCGGGACAGCTCTTCACGGGACATTGGTTCCAAAACAGCCGCAAACCCCGCCCGGTTTTTCGGTCCTCCCCCGGGAGGCCAAAAACGGGACGGGGTTTTTTATGTCGTTTTATTTTGTCCGGGAAACATCCCCGCAAGAAACGGCGACGGCCGCAGCTGCCTGCCGTTCCGCTCTTTTAAGACGCAGAGCGTCAGCTTCTCCGACGCGCGCGTGATCCCCACGTAGAACATCCGGCGCTCCTCCTCCACATCGCTTTGCAGGATCGCCTTTTTATAGGGGATGATCCCCTCGTTCACATCGATCAGGAACACCACCGGAAATTCCAGGCCCTTGGCGCTGTGCAGGGTCGTCAGGGTAACCGCGTCCCTGTTGTCGTTTCTCTGCCCCGCCTGCTCCTTCAGCATGGCGGCGTACTCCTCCATATACGCGAACCACTGCTCATGCGTCCGGTAACCCTTCGCGCTCTGTGCCAGCCGGTCCAGCACCTCGTACAGGTCTTCCGCCTTTATGTGCCGGTATTCGGCGTACTCCCCCAGATATTCCTCGTAGCCGATGCCGTGGCGGATGTAGTGGACCGCCGCGTAGGGCTCCAGCTTTGCGAGGACCGCCAGGTCGCGCTCCAGCTTGTCGATCCGCTCGACCACCCAGTACTTTTCCTCATAGTACATGCGCAGCCGGTCGAGATCCACCGCCGGCGAATCCAGGGCGGCGCGCTCGATGTAGCGCTTCGGGCGGTTGATGATCTTTAGAAAGTCCTCCCGCGCCCTGCTGCCCATGGCCAGCCGGAGGTAGGCCGTTATGTGCTTCGCGATCCAGTGCTCGAACAGATTCGGCACCACGTCCCGCATACGAAAAGGCACGTTGTACTCCAACAGCTTCTGCGACAGGACGCCCGCGTCCGTGTTGTTCCGGTAGAGCACGGCAAAGTCTTTGTAGGCTCTCCCCTGCTCAATTCCTTCCTGGATGCGGCGGATGATGCCCAGGCTCTCCTGGGTCTGGTCCGCAAACAGCAGCCGCTCGATCTTTTGCCCCTCCGCTTTTACCTTGCGGATCTTTTTGGAAAAACGCACCGTGTTGTTCGCGATCACGCGGGCAGCCGCGTCCATCACGTTTCCCGGGCATCGGAAGTTCTGGTCCAGAAGGATCTGCACCGCGTCCGGATATTCCCTGGGAAAGTGCAGCATGATCTCCGGCTTCGCCCCGCGGAAGCGGTAGATGGACTGATCGTCGTCCCCCACGATGAACAGATTGTTTCTGGGGGCCGCCAGGAGCTTTAAGATGTCGTACTGGATGCGGTTGATGTCCTGGAACTCGTCCACCAGGATATACTGGTAGCGTTCGCGCCACCCCTCCAGGATGTCCGGGCGGTTCTGGAGCAGCTCCAGGGTGCAGGTCAGAAGATCGTCGTAATCCAGCAGGCGCTCCTGCTCCATCCGCTTGGCGTACCGGCGGAAGATCTCGCGGAACTGTTCCTCCGGCACGTTGGCCGCGTAGTAGTGGTCCAGCGGGATGCGCTCGTTCTTGACCAGGCTGATCTCCTTCGACACGTCGCTTAAAAACTCCGCCTCGTCGTCGAGCTCCAGGCGCATGCCGGATATGACTTCCCGCAAAAGGGCGTGCCGTCTGTCCTCCCCGGCGATGTTGGCCGCGGTCAGGTGGTAGGCGTGTTTCAGGATCTCGTAGAAAACAGAGTGGAAGGTGCCGAAGCGGACCTGTGTCTTTTCGATCCGGCACAGGGCGAGAAAGCGCTCCCGCATTTCCTGCGCGGCTGCCTTTGTGAATGTGACGACCAGGATGTGAATGGGCGAAATGCCGTATTCCTCGATCAGATATTTTGTTCTTCTTGTGATCACTGTGGTCTTGCCGGAACCCGGCCCCGCCAGTACTATGGCGGGGCCGTCCCGGTGCATGACCGCTCTTTTCTGCGCGTCCGAAAGAGCCATCTTATCTCTCCAGTTTTTCAATGGCGGCCTTCAGGCGGGCCACCGTCTCGTCGCGGCCGAGGATCTCCATGATCTCGGTGGCGCCCGCCGGCGTCATCTGTTTGCCGGAGGCTGCCGTGCGGATGGGCCACATCACATAGCCGTTCTTATATCCGTGCTCCTTCGCGTAGTCTAAAAGCAAAGCGTAGAGCGCATCGTTGCTGTAATCCTCCTGGGCCTCCAGCAGGGGAAGCACCTCTTTTAACACCGTCAGGGAGGATTCCTGCGTGGTCTTCATCTTCTTGTGGGTGTACATGGAGACGTCGTACTTGGGAACCGCCTCGAAGAAGTCGATGAGGGCCGGGATGTCCGGGAACACCTCGATGCGCGTGCGCACCATCTCCGCGATCTTCCGGAAATCCAGCTCCCGCGTGATGGCCTGGCGGATATAAGGCAGCGCCATCTCATAAAATTTTTCCGGGTCCATGGCCTTTAGGTACTCGCCGTTCATCCATTTTAACTTATTGATGTCGAACACGGCCGGGGACTTGCTCATATGGTGGTAGTCGAACGCCTCCACCAGCTCCTCGAGGGAGAAGATCTCCCGGTTGTCCGGCGGGCACCAGCCCAGAAGCGCCACATAGTTTACAATGGCCTCCGACAAAAAGCCCTGCTCCAGCAGATCCTCGTAGGAGGAATGGCCGCTGCGCTTGCTCAGCTTTTTGTGGTTCTCATCCGTGATCAGCGGGCAGTGCACATAGACCGGCACCTTCCACCCGAAGGCGTCGTAGAGCCGGTTGTACTTCGGGGCCGAGGAGAGGTACTCGTTGCCGCGCACCACGTGGGAGATCTCCATGAGGTGGTCGTCCACCACATTGGCGAAATTGTAGGTGGGGAACCCGTCGGACTTGATGAGGATCATGTCGTCCAGCTCCGCGTTCGGCACCTCGATGGTTCCGTAAATGTCGTCCTCAAACTTTGTGGTGCCCTCGTTGGGCACATTCTGGCGGATCACATAGGGCACGCCCGCGTCCAGCTTCGCCTGGACCTCCTCTTTGGAAATGTGCAGGCAGTGCTTGTCGTAGATGGAGATCTCCTTGCCCGCCACCACCTGCTTTAGGGATTCCAGCCGCTCTTTATCACAGAAGCAGTAATATGCCTCCCCCTTCTCAATCAGCTGTTTGGCGTACTCCAGGTAAATGCCTTTTTTCTGGCGCTCGCTCTGCACATAGGGCCCATAGCCGCCGTCTTTGTCCGGCCCCTCGTCGTGGGCAAGGCCCGCGCGCTCCAGGGTGCGGTAGATGATCTCCAGGGCTCCCTCCACAAAGCGCTCCTGGTCCGTGTCCTCAATGCGCAATAAAAAATCGCCGCCCTCGTGCTTGGCGATCAGATAGGCGTACAGCGCCGTCCGAAGATTGCCCACGTGCATCCTCCCCGTGGGGCTCGGCGCAAAACGTGTCCGTACTCTCTCCATGTATTCTTCCTCCATCCGAAAAAATTAAAAATAAGTCTTGCAAAAACAAGAAACATTGTATATAATATCCCTTGTGTGAAACTTCACATAAGCTTCCGTGGCTCAGCTGGTAGAGCGACGCATTCGTAATGCGTAGGTCGCCGGTTCGAATCCGGCCGGGAGCTTTTTTTATTTTATCTTTTTCATATCCCGATGTCAAGCCATGAATGTGCCGGGCCGCGCACCGCCGCTTCTTCGCGGCGGCCTGCGGCCGTCTTTTTTATGCGCAGAACTCCCGGAAGAACGCGCACTCGTCGTCGTTGCATTTCGCCCCCTCCGCGGAGCGCATATCGCAGTGGAACACGTGGAACAGCTTGTGCTCTTCCGTCCCGTAGAGGCGGCAGATATACGGCACATTTTTCCCGCTCAGGGTCTCCGCCATCAAAAGGGCCTGGTTTTTCAGGAAATCCCCGGTGGCCGTCATCAGAAATGTGGGCGGGAACGCGGACGTCACATAGGACGGAACGTCCAGCAGCGCCATCTCCTGCGCGGTGCCTCCCCCGCTTAAAAGATCCGGCAGGATCCCGGACGACAGATCGCCCATCTCCGGCCGCTCCAGCCGGTAAGCGCCGCAGTTTAAGGCCACCGCTGTGGGCGCAAAGCCCGCCGGCGCCCCGAAGGAAAACTGCGCGGCAAGCTCCGGGTTCGTGCAAAGGCCGCAGAACAGCCCCAGGATATGCCCTCCCGCGCTGTCCCCCACGCCGAACACGTGGGCCGTGTCAAAGCCATATGCCCCGCCGTTCTCCAGCACCCACGCAAACACGGCGGCCGTATCTTCCAGGCAGGCCGGGAATTTGTTCTCCGGGGCGAGGCGGTAGGTAAAGTTTACCACCGCGAAGCCCCTCTGGGCCAGGCTCATGCAGTAGTACTGGTAGCGCTCTTTGTCGCCGTACACCCAGCCGCCCCCATGCACGCTCACGATGACCGGCAGCTTCTGCCCGGCCGCGTTTTTCGGACGGTACACGTCCAGAGACTGCTGCGCGGGGTCTGCCCCATAGGGGATATCGTCGAAGCGCGCGATGTCCTCTGGCGTGGCAAGCCCGGCGTCGCGCACGTCGTCCCCCTCCTTAAATGTTTTCCGAATGTTGTCGCTGTATGCCGACATACGGATCCCTCCTTTGATATCATTTATAGATTCTATCCGGCCCCTGCACAGGGCGCAGATAGAAAAAGCCTAACGGGCCGCCCTAAAAGCGCTTCGCCCCTGCAGGCAGAGCGGCAGCTCCAGCCCGTTCTCCTCCAGCAATTTTTGATCCGACAGGATCTCCTCCGTGTTCCCGTCGCAGATGATCCTCCCGCCCGACATGAGAATGGTGCGGGCACAGGTGTCCAGGATCATGTCCAGGTCGTGGGAGGCGATGATCTTCAGGTGCCCGAAGGAATTTAAGATACGGATCAGGTTCCTGCGGTTGCGCGGGTCGAGGGCGATGGACGGCTCATCCATCAAGATGATGTCCGGCGTCATGGACAGGATGGTGGCGATGGACACCAGCTTTTTCTCTCCCCCGGACATTTTGTAGATCTGCTTGTCGCGCAGATGCTCGATCCCCGTCAGGGAAAGCGCCTGCTGCACGCGCTTTTGCACTTCCTCCTCCGGCAGGCCGTAGTTTCTGGGCGCAAAGGCGATATCCTCGCAGGCCGTGGTCATAAAGAGCTGGCTGTCCGAGTCCTGGAACACGTAGCCGATCCGCGAGCGGATCTGCGACAGCGTGCGCTTCTCCACCGGGATGTCCATCACCCGGATGGATCCCGAAAAGCCCAGGTTCAGGCCCACCAGAAGCTTCAGCAGGGTGGATTTTCCCACCCCGTTCGCCCCGATCAGACCGATGGAGTCCGTCTCGGCGGCATGAAAAGAGATATCCGTCAGGATCTCCCTCTCCTTCTCATAGGCGAACGATACGCCCTCCACGTCGATATGTATATGGCTCATAGAAATCATCCTCCTGTCGGCCGTGCGCAGCTCTCTTACTGCCGATCGCTCACGCAGCTATTTTGCCCGCGAGATCTCCGATCAGAAGTATGACCGGAAAGCAGCGGAACAGCACAAAAATACCCGCCCAGAACGCCAGGTATGCCGCGTCCTGCCGCCGGAACGCGATGCGCTCCCGCATATATCCGTAGTCGCCCCGGTAGCCGCGCAGCAGCATGCTCTCATAGACGTCCTCCGCCCGGTCCATGCTGCGCAGGAGCAGCTGCCCGGCGAGGGAGCCCCACACCCGGAAATGAATGCCCTTCTGATCCGGCGCGCGCAGGGCATAGGCCTGCGTGATGCGGTTCACCTCCGCCAGCAGCACCGTGATATAGCGGTAGGTCAGCATGAACTGCGTGACCATGGCCCTGGGGATGTGCAGCAGCCGGAAGGCATAGCAGAGCTTTTCCACGGACGTGGTGGCGATGAGAAGGTACGAGGCCAGCACGCTGAACACGCCCTTCATGATCAGGGTCAGCATGGACAGCACGCCCGCGCTCATCCGGATGCCGGCCACCGTCACGGCCTGTCTGTCAAAAAACGGGTTCAGGATCCCCACAAGACAGACCAGAGGCAGAACCAGGCGCAGGCGTTTGAGGCTGTCCCAGAAGGACAGCTCGGACAGCAGAAAGACCGCCAGCGGATAGACGATCATCCCCGCAAGCCCCGGCACATCATATTTGGGAAAAGATACCACCGTCATAATATAACCGACGGTCAAAACGAATTTAACCAGCGGGTGAATGCTGTTCACCCACTGGTCTCTTGTGGCTAACGTATCTATATAATGGATCTCATGGATCGCATTTCCTATCTTGCTCATGCCGATCTTTTCTTTCTGAAGAATTTGAACAGACAGCACGCCCCCACGCAGACCGCCACCACGATCAGACATCCCGCGATGCCGGAGAACGCCGTGCCCAGGGCCGAATCCGAACCCTTAAACGCATAGTCCGGCAGAAGGGAGGTAAACTCCTGTATCGATCCGGCCGTCTGATAGATGCCGCCTGCGGATTCCAGCTCCGGGGAGCCGGTGATGCGCTCGATGGACCACTCCAGCCCGTCCGGCAGGGACGACGCCGCGAGGGATAAGCATCCCCCTGTCAGCGCAGCCGCAGCCGCGAGCAGCGCAAGGGTCTTCCGAAAAGAAAGCCGGTTTTTTTTCTGCTCCTCGCCGGACGCCCCGTACAGAAGCTCCGGTCTCGCCTCATGCACAAATACCAGCACGGCCGCCGTGATCAGGCCTTCCACAAACCCGATCGCCAGATGGATGGGCTGCATGGTCGCCGCGAACGCGGCAAACGGAAGCTCCGTGATGCCGGAAGCCATGGTTTCCAGGGTAACGCTGAACGCGCCGAGCTGCAGGGTCAGCACGCAGCCCAGGATGGACGCGAGGATGATCTTCGCCCGGGTCATGCCGTTTTTCATGATGGGCTTCCAGATGAGCAGCGTGCCTATAAAGCACCCGTAAAACGCCATATTCCACACATTGCATCCCAGGGCCAGAAGGCCGCCGTCCGCAAACAGCAGGCACTGGATCAGGAGCACCCCGATCATCGTCAAAAATCCCGCGCAGGGTCCCAACAGGGCAGACAAAAGCATGCCCCCGCACAGGTGCCCGCTGGATCCCGTCCCCGGTATGGTGAAATTGATCATCTGGGCGGCAAACACAAACGCGCCCATGATCCCCATGACCGGCACCTTTCTGGTGTCCGTGTCCAGCCGTACCTTTCTTATCGAATAAGCTGCCGCCGCCGCGGAGCAGACATACATGGTGCCCGCCACCGCCGGTGTGACCAGCGCATCCGCCATATGCATCGCAGATTCCCCCTTTGTTTTTCATAGATCAGCCCGGATCGCTCCGCGTCCCGCTGTCTGAAAGCATTATATAGCAGCCTTCCGAGGCTTCGCAAGCCTCCCGGGGGGATATTTTTTTATTTTTATTTGATAAATCGGTCGATCGCCTTATTCAGCTCGCGCACCGTCTCCATATCGCCCGTCTCCACGGCGTCCACCAGACAGTGCTGGATGTGGTCCTGCAGGATCACCTTGCCCGTGTTGTTAATCGCGGCTTTTACTGCCGAGAGCTGGATCAGCACCTCGCTGCAGTCGCGCCCGTCCTCCACCATGCGCTTGATGGACTCCAGGTGGCCGATCGCGCGCGAAATGCGGTTCAGGACCGACTTCACCTGCTCCGGGTCGTGGGTGTGGCTGTGCCTGCCCCCGTGACCGTGCTCCCCGCCCTGTCCATGCGTGTGTGCGTGCTCCGCACCCTGTTCATGCGAGTGCGCGTGCTCCGCGCCCTGTTCATGCGAGTGCACATACACGGTCCCGTCCTCCCGCACATGTGTGTGTACTCCGAGGTTCGCTGTTTTTTCTTCCATCATGTTCAGTCTTCTTCCATCTTCCGGATCAGTTCTTCTTTCAGGGAGGGCTTTTTCGCCGCTGCCTTTGCCGGCTTTGCGGCTTTGGACGCGGAGGCGCTCCCCTTCTGCTTTTTGGCGGCTTTGTTGGAAGCTGCCTTCGGCTCCGCCGCCGCGTAGGAAAAGATGCTGATGCCCATGGGCGGCACCTTGACGGTAATGGAATCCGCCCTGCCGTCGCACTCGTCCTTTTTGGACTGCTTTACCCGCGGGTTGACGCAGCCGCTGCCGCCGTACTCCTCGCGGTCGCTGTTGAAGATCTCCTTGTATTTGCCGGGATAGGGAACCCCGATCTTGTGGTTCTCATACACCAGCGGAGAGAAGTTGCAGACAATGAGCAGCATCTCTTCTTTTTTCTCTGTCTTTCTGGCGAATACCAGCATATTTTCGTTGGCCGAGATGGCGTTGATCCACTCGAACCCGTCCGGGTCGTAGTCCTTCTCAAAAAGCGCCGGATGGCTGCGGTAGAAGGACAGCAGATCTTTGTAATAATGGTGCAGACGGCTGTTCTCCTCTTTTTCGAGATCCTGCCACTCCAGCTCGGCCGCCTCGCTCCACTCGCGGTACTGTGCGAAATCCTGGCCCATAAAGAGCAGCTTCTTGCCCGGATGCGCCATCATATAGCCGTAGGCCGCGCGCAGATTTGCAAACTTCTGCGAAAGCTCCCCGGGCATTTTGTTCAGGAGCGAGCATTTTCCGTGCACCACCTCGTCGTGGGACAGCGTGAGGATAAAGTCCTCGCTGTAGGCGTAGATCATGCTGAAGGTAAGCCCGCCGTGATCGCCGGTGCGGTACACCGGATCCAGGGACATATAGCCGATGAAATCGTTCATCCAGCCCATATTCCACTTGTAGTCGAAGCCCACGCCGCCGTCGTCCAGATCTCCTGTGATCTTCGGCCAGGCGGTGGATTCCTCCGCGATCAGCAGGGCGCCGTCGCCGCGCTTTTTGAACACCGAATTGAGGTGCTTCAAAAATTCCACGGCCTCCAGGTTTTCATTCCCGCCGTACATATTGGCCACCCACTCGCCGTCGTTCTTGCCGTAGTCCAGGTACAGCATGGAGGCCACCGCGTCCATGCGGATGCCGTCCGCGTGGTACTTATCCGCCCAGAACAGCGCGTTGGAGATGAGGAAATTCTTCACCTCCGGCCTGCCGTAGTTGTAGATCAGGGTGCCCCAGTGGGGATGGCTCCCCTGGCGCGGGTCCAGATGCTCATACAGGCAGGTGCCGTCAAACGCGGCGAGCCCGAAGGTGTCGCGCGGGAAATGCGCGGGCACCCAGTCTAAAATGACGCCGATCCCGGCTTCGTGCATGTAGTTCATGAAGAACATGAAATCCTCCGGCGTGCCGTAGCGCGCGGTGGGCGCGTAGTAGCCCGTCACCTGGTAGCCCCAGGAGCCGTCGAAGGGGTGCTCCATCACGGGGAGCAGTTCGATGTGGGTGTAGCCCATGTCTTTCACATAGTCCGCAAGCATGGGAGCCAACTCGCGGTAATTGTAAAACGGCTTGTTGTCCGGTTTTTTCCAGGAGCCCAGGTGCACCTCATAGATGGCCATGGGACGGGTCTTGGTGTCCGTCTCCTTCCGGGCCTTCATCCAGGCGCCGTCCGTCCAGGTAAACTTAGACAGATCCGTGACGATGGAGGCCGTGTTCGGGCGGAGCTCCGCCGCGTTGGCATAAGGGTCCGCCTTCAGATACGTGGTGCCGCCCTTGGCCTTGATCTCGTATTTGTAGATCTCCCCCGCGGTCAGACCCGGCACAAAGAGCTCAAAGATGCCGCTGTCCCACAGCCTGCGCATGGGCAGCCTCCGGCCGTCCCAGAGGTCAAAGTCGCCCACCAGGCTGACGCGCACCGCGTTGGGGGCCCAAACCGCAAAGTGGATGCCCTCCACGCCGTTCACCGTTATAGGGTGCGCCCCCATCTTCTCATATATATCATAGCAGATCCCCGCGTTGAATTTTGCGGTGTCCTGTTTGGTCAGCACCGGCCCGTAGGCATACGGGTCAATATATTCGATCGAAGTGCCGTTGTCAAAGATCACATACAGCGTGTAGTCCGGTATCTTGTTCCCCGGCAGCAGCACCGCAAAAAATCCGGATTCATCCTCCATGGTCATCTCGTAGGATTCCTTCTTCCCGGTGATCTGCACTATGATGCGGTCCGCCGTGGGAATGTACGCCTGAATGAGGATGCCGTCCTGCGTGATGTGCGGTCCGAGGACCGCGTGCGGGTCATCCTCCTCCGAGTAGACCAGCGCTTCGATCTGTCCCCAATCCATGAGATCATAAAGTTTGTCTTCCGCCATAAAACACCTCCTGCCCCGCGCAAAAATGCACAGTTATTTAACCCCATTATAAGATAAATTTTCCATTTTGTACATAGAATACTTCATTTTCCGCCGAATACTCACCGCAGCGCGTGGATGAAAAGGCCGCTGCGCAGCTTCGGCTCGAACCAGGTGGATTTGGGCGGCATCAGAAGGTGCCGGTCCGCCACCGCAAACAGTTCCTCCATGGAGGTGGGGTACATGGCGAACGCCACACCCCCGCAGGCGTCCGCGCGTCTCTGAAGCTCCTCAAGCCCCCGGATCCCGCCCACAAACGAGATGCGCCGATCCGTCTTCGGATCGCCGATCCCAAGGATGGGCCCCAGCACCTCCCGCTGCAAAATGGACACGTCCAGTCCCTCCACCGGGTCGCCGCTCTTTACCCGCTCGCAGAAATCCAGTTCATACCAGACGCCGTTCAGGTACATGCCCATCTGCCCTTTCCGTGCGGGACGAAACGGCGTGTTCGCCTGCTCAAACCGGCAGACGCCGCCCTCGCAGGTGTGCACATTCTCCAGGTGCTCCCGGATCTCGCACACGGCCGACAGTTCCTCTAAAAACGCCTCCGGCGTGCGCCCGTTCAGGTCGCGGACCACACGGTTGTAATCCAGGATGCGAAGCTCCCCGTCGGCAAACAGCACGGACAGAAAATAGTCGTACTCCCGCTTCCCGTCCGCACGGTCTTTGTCCGCCTCTCTCCTTCGCAGGGACACTTTGACAGCGGAGGCCGCGCGGTGATGGCCGTCCGCGATGTATAGCCGCGGTATGGCCGCGAACGCATCCGTGATGCGCTTTATCAGCGCCGGATCGTCTATGCGCCAGCCCCGGTGCCGGATGCCGTCCGGGGAGACAAAGTCGAACATGACCTTCTGCTCTTTTCCCTTTTCCAGGCACTCCCGCACCGCCGCGTCCGCGCGGTAGGCCAGGAAGATGGGCCCCGTCTGGGCGTCGCAGGCGTCCACGTGACGGATGCGGTCCTCCTCCTTGTCGGCCCTGGTGTTCTCGTGCCGGGCTATGGTCCCGTCCAGATAGTCGTCCACGGAGGCGCAGGCCACCAGGCCGGTCTGCGTGCGGCCGTCCATGGTCAGCTCATAGATATAGTAGCAGGGCTGCTCATCCTTCTGGAAACTCCCGTCCTTCACCATGTCCCACAGCAGGTCGTGGGCCCTCTGGTAGACCTCGGGCGCGTAGGTATCGGTGTCGTCCCCGAACTGTGTCTCCGCCCGGTCGATGCGCAGGAAGCTGTGCGGCTTATCCGCAACTTCCGCCTTCGCCTCCGCGCGGCTGTAAACATCATATGGCAGAGCAGCGATCTGCTCCGCCATTCCCTCTCTCGGGCAGATGCCCTGAAACGGTCTTATCTGTGCCATACTCTCTTATCCTTCCCAAACCGTCTTAGTTTATCACACGGACTTTCAGCACGCCGTCAATGTGCGCGATCCTGCCGATGACCTCGTCTGTCACCTGCGTGTCAAGGTCGAACAGGGAATAGGCATATTCGCCGCGGCTCTGGTTCGCCATGTTGGCGATGTTCATATCCGACTCGCCGAAGACGGAGGCAAACTGGCCGATCATGTTCTTGATGTTTTTATGGTTGATGGCCACGCGGCACACGCTGTTGCAGATGCCCATGTCGCAGTCCGGATAGTTGACGGAGTGATGGATGTTCCCGTTCTCGATGTAGTCGATCACTTCCTTGACCGCCATCTTCGCGCAGTTGTCCTCGGACTCCTCTGTGGAAGCCCCCAGATGGGGCGTCACGATGCAGCCGCGCACGCCGGCCGTGGTGGTGTTGGGGAAATCGCTCACATAGTTTTTGATCTTCCCGCTGCGCAGGGCGTCCACGACGGCCTCCTCGTCCACGAGGACGTCCCGGGCGAAGTTCAGAAGCACCACGCCGTCCTTCATCTTCTCAATGGCCTCGCGGTTTACCATCTTCCGCGTGCTGTCCATCAGAGGAACGTGAATGGTAATGTAGTCGCACTCGCGGTAGATCTCATCCACCTCGCGGATGTGCCGGATGTCCCGGGACAGGTTCCAGGCCGCGTCCACCGAGATATAGGGATCGTAGCCGTACACCTCCATGCCGAGCCTCGCGGCGGCGTTGGCCACCAGCACGCCGATGGCGCCGAGACCGATGATGCCCAGGCGCTTGCCCAAAATCTCGCGCCCGGCAAAGTTTTTCTTCTCTTTCTCCGCCACCTTGGCGATGAGGTCGTTCTGGCGCTCGGACTGCACCCAGTTGATGCCGCCCACGATATCGCGGGAGGCCAGAAGAAGGCCCGCCAGCACCGCTTCCTTCACGCCGTTGGCGTTGGCGCCGGGCGTGTTGAACACCACGATGCCCTTATCCGCGCACTTGGTGAGCGGGATATTGTTTACCCCCGCGCCCGCGCGCGCGATGGTCAGAAGCCCTTCCGGCAGCTCCATGTCGTGCATGGCCGCGCTGCGCACCAGCACCGCCTCCGCGTCGCTGAGATTGTCTGTCCTTACATACTGGCTCGTAAATCCGTCCAGCCCCACCTGGGAGATCGCATTCAAGCAGTGATAATGATACATTACCGGTTCTCCTCCTCAAACTTCTTCATAAACGCCACCAGCGCCTCCACGCCCTCGATGGGCATGGCGTTGTAGATGCTCGCGCGCATGCCGCCCACGCTCCTGTGGCCTTTCAGGTTTTCAAATCCCGCCGCCTTCGCCTCTTTCACAAATTTGGCGTCCAGCTCTTTGTCCCCCGTCACAAACGGCACGTTCATCAGGGAGCGGTCCTTCTTCTCCACCGTGCCGTGGAACAGGCTGCTGTGATCCAGGAAATCATAGAGAATGGCGGCTTTCTTCTCGTTGCGCTCCTTCATAACAGAGAGGCCGCCCATCTTCTTCAGCCATTTAAACACCTTGCCGCAGATGTAGATGCAGTAGGAGTTGGGCGTATTGTAGAGAGAGCCCGCGTCCGCGTGGGTCTTGTAGGTCAGCATGGTGGGCGTGCCGGGAAGCACATCCTCCGTGATCAGATCCTCGCGGATGATGACGATGACCATGCCCGCGGGGCCGATGTTTTTCTGCACGCCGCCGTAGATCACGCCGTATTTGGTCACATCCACCGGCTCGGACAAGAAGCAGGAGGACACATCCGCCACCAGGGTCTTTCCCTTCGTGTTCGGCAGCTCCCGGAACTTGGTGCCGTAGATGGTGTTGTTCTCACAGATATAGACATAGTCCGCGTCCTCGCTGACCGGCAGGTCGGAGCAGTCCGGGATGTAGGAGAACGTCCTGTCCTCGGACGAGGCGATCTTGTTTACCTTCCCGTACTTTTTTGCCTCCTCGTAGGCCTTCTTCGCCCACTGGCCCGTCACGATGTAATCCGCCACCCTGTTCTTCATCAGGTTCATGGGGATCATGGCGAACTGCTGGGACGCGCCGCCCTGCAGAAACAGCACCTTGTAATTGTCCGGGATGTTCATCAGATCCCGAAGATCCGCCTCCGCCTCCTTGATGATGCCGTCAAAAATCTCCCCGCGATGGCTCATCTCCATCACGGACATGCCGCTGCCGCGGTAATCCAGCATCTCCTCGGCAGCCTCGCGAAGCACTTCCTCCGGCAGAACGGCCGGACCCGCAGAAAAATTGTAAACTCTCTTCATAATATCCTCCTCAAAAACCATCGGCAGTATCCTGCCGCAAAGCATCTCTACTCTACCATTTTGTTAATTATTTGTCAACCTTGTCCATGTCGTCCTGGTCGAACGCCTCCTCGATGGGAGCGCCCGCGGGAACCATGGGGAACACCTTGTCGTCCTGGTCGATCTGGCAGTCGATGAGCACCGGGCGTCCCATGGAGAGGGCCTTCTCCAGCGCCGGCCGCAGCTCCTCCTTCGCGGACACGCGGATGCCGGCGGCTCCCAGGGCCTCCGCCACCTTCACAAAGTCCACGCTGTCGTTCAGCACGGTGGCCGAGTAGCGCTCGTCGTAGAACAGGGTCTGCCACTGGCGGACCATGCCCAGCACGTGATTGTTGATGACCACCTCTATGACGGGGATGTTGTAGCGCGCCGCCGTGGCGAGCTCGTTCATATTCATGCGGAAGCAGCCGTCCCCCGCGATGTTGATGACCGTCTTCTCCGGGCGGCCCGTCTTCGCGCCGATGGCCGCGCCCAGGCCGTAGCCCATGGTGCCCAGCCCGCCCGACGTCAGCAGTGTATGCGGTTTTTTATATTTATAATACTGCGCGGCCCACATCTGGTGCTGGCCCACGTCGGTCACCATGATAGCGTCGCCCTTCGTGACGCGGTAGATCTCCTCGATGACGGCGGGGCCCGTGAGGCCCTTCGTGTCGTATTTCAGAGGATATTTTTCCTTCAGCTGCTTTATCGCGGCCAGCCACTCGTCGTGGTTGTGGTCCTCGATCAGGGGATTCAGCCTCTTTAACACCTCGCGCACATCGCCCTGGATGCTGCAGTCCACCAGAATGTTCTTGTTGATCTCGGCCGGATCCACATCGATGTGCAAAATCTTGGCCTTGCGCGCAAAGCGCTTCGCGTTGCCCACCACGCGGTCGCTGAACCGCGTGCCGATGGCGATCAGCAGGTCGCACTGCGTGATCCCCAGGTTGGACGCCTTTGTGCCGTGCATGCCCACCATGCCGGTGTAGCGCTCGTCCCTTCCGTCAAACGCGCCCTTGCCCATCAGGGAATCGCCCACCGGAGCGTGCACCCGGTCTACAAACTCCTTCAGCTCCTTCGCCGCGTCCGAGATGACCGCGCCGCCGCCCACGAAGATGAACGGGCGTTTGCTGTGGTTGATGAGGCGCACCGCCTCCTTCAGATGTGCCTCGCGGATGTAGTCGGTCTTGCGCTCGATGGGTTCCGGCTCCACGCGGGTGTACTCCGTGACGGCCGCCGTCACGTCCTTCGGTATATCGATGAGCACCGGGCCGGGCCTTCCCTCCTGCGCGATGCGGAACGCGTCCCGCACCGTGTCCGCCAGCCTGTCCACATCCTTCACAATATAGTTGTGCTTCGTGATGGGCATGGTAACCCCGGCGATGTCAATCTCCTGGAAGCTGTCTTTTCCCAGAAGCGGCACGCCCACGTTGGCCGTGATGGCCACCACGGGCACGGAATCCATGTAGGCCGTGGCGATGCCCGTCACCAGGTTGGTCGCCCCCGGGCCGGAGGTGGCCAGGCAGACGCCCACCTTTCCCGTAGCCCTGGCATAGCCGTCCGCCGCGTGGCTCGCGCCCTGCTCGTGGGACGTGAGGATGTGCCGGATCTCCTTGCTGTGCTTGTATAATTCATCGTAAATGTTGAGGATAGCGCCGCCCGGATAGCCGAACACCGTGTCCACGCCCTGCTCCTTCAGACATTCGATCAAAATTTCAGAACCGTTTAATTTCATAAATAACTCCTCCTGCGTGTCTTTTCCGGACTACAGCTCCAGGATCGCGCCGCGGTTGCCGGATGTGACCATCTTCGCGTAGCGCGCCAGATAGCCGGTGGTTACCTTCGGCTCCCTGGGCTGCCATTTTGCCTTCCTGGCCGCGAGCTCCTCGTCGGAGACGTCCAGTTCCAGCTTGTTTTCCGGAATGTTGATCTTGATGGTATCGCCCTCTTCCACCAGCGCGATGGGGCCGCCCACCGCCGCCTCCGGCGATACATGGCCGATGGACGCGCCTCTGGATGCGCCGCTGAACCGGCCGTCCGTGATCAGCGCCACGGAGGAGCCAAGCCCCATGCCCGCGATGGCGGAGGTGGGATTCAGCATCTCGCGCATACCCGGGCCGCCCTTGGGGCCCTCATAGCGGATGACCACCACGTCCCCCGCCACGATCTTGCCGCCCTTGATGGCCTCGATGGCGTCCTCCTCACAGTCGAACACCCTGGCCGGGCCCTCGTGCACCATCATCTCGGGCACAACGGCGGAGCGCTTTACCACGCCGGAATCCGGCGCGAGGTTGCCGCGCAGCACGGCGATGCCGCCGGTGGCGCTGTATGGGTTGTCGATGGGGCGGATGACCTGCGGGTTGCGGTTTTCACACCCGGAGATATTTTCCTTTACGGTCTTTCCGGTGACCGTGATCAGATCCGTGAAGAGCAGGTTCTTCTTGTCCAGCTCGTTCATGACGGCGTAAACGCCGCCCGCCTCGTTCAGATCCTCGATGTAGGTAGGGCCGGCCGGTGCCAGGTGGCACAGGTTCGGCGTCCTGGAGCTGATCTCATTGGCGATGTCCACGTTCAGCTCCACGCCGGCCTCGTGGGCGATGGCGGGAAGGTGCAGCATGCTGTTGGTGGAGCAGCCCAGCGCCATGTCCACCGTCAGCGCGTTGCGGAACGCCTTCTCGGTCATGATGTCCCGCGGGCGGATGTTCTTTTCCAGAAGCTCCATGATCTTCATGCCGGCGTGCTTCGCCAGCTTCAGGCGCTCGGAGTACACCGCCGGGATGGTGCCGTTGCCCGGAAGGCCCATGCCCAGGGCTTCCGTCAGGCAGTTCATGCTGTTGGCCGTGTACATGCCGGAGCAGGAACCGCAGGTGGGGCAGGTCTTGCACTCAAATTCGTAGACGTCCTCCTCGGTCATAGTCCCAGCCGCGTAGGAGCCCACCGCCTCAAACATGCTGGAGAGGCTCCTCTTTTCGCCCTTCACATGCCCTGCCATCATGGGGCCGCCGCTCACAAAGATGGTGGGGATGTTGAGGCGCGCCGCCGCCATCAGAAGGCCCGGCACGTTTTTGTCGCAGTTGGGGATGCACACCAGGGCGTCAAACTGGTGCGCGATGGCCATGCACTCCGTGGAATCCGCGATCAGATCCCTGGTCACCAGGGAGTACTTCATGCCCACATGACCCATGGCGATGCCGTCGCACACCGCGATGGCCGGGAACTCCCGGGGAACGCCGCCCGCCAGGGCGACTCCCATCTTGACCGCCTCCGTGATCTTGTCCAGGTTCATGTGTCCCGGAACGATCTCGTTGTAAGAATTTACAATGCCGATCAACGGCTTATTCATCTCTTCTTCCGTCAGGCCCAGCGCGTTGAACAGGGACCTGTGGGGAGCCTGCTGCATCCCCTTCTTTACCGCGTCGCTTTTCATAGTTTGTACCGTGCCGCAGGCCTGGTGCCATCTGTGGCGCTGTTTTCTGCGCCCCAAAGGAAGATTGAAAAACCGCCTGCAGCTGCTCCTTTCCTATCAATCAAAGATTTATCTGCACCGGACCCCGGTTTGCGGGTCCGGCTCCTCGTTTTCTCCTGTTTTTGCGCCTCTACACCCGGTCGCGGATCAGGTCGCCCATCTGCCGGCAGCCCACCTTCGTGAAGCCCTCCGACAGGATGTCCCCCGTGCGGTAGCCGTCTTTTAACACCTGCTTTACCGCGCGCTCTATGGCGTCCGCCGCCTCGTCCAGATCCAGGGAGAAGCGCAGCATCATGGCCGCCGAAAGGATCGTGGCGATGGGGTTCGCGATGTCCTTCCCCGCGATGTCCGGCGCGGAGCCGTGGCTCGGCTCGTACAGGCCGAATTTTGTCTCATTTAAGCTGGCGGAGGCGAGCATCCCGATGGATCCCGTGACCATGCTGGCCTCGTCCGAGAGGATGTCGCCGAACATATTCTCGGTGAGGATCACGTCGAACTGCTTGGGATCGCGCACCAGCTGCATGGCGCAGTTGTCCACCAGCATGTGCTCGAGCTCCACATCCGGGTATTCCGCGTGGACCTCCTCCACCA
The DNA here is from genome assembly GCA_947630735.1 of uncultured Marvinbryantia sp. Classification (GTDB taxonomy): domain Bacteria; phylum Bacillota; class Clostridia; order Lachnospirales; family Lachnospiraceae; genus Marvinbryantia. Next base: position 22,678 of record CANRIR010000004.1, on the reverse strand, counting down.
CGGCGCGCCAGAGCCGCGAGGAATCCAGCACGTTCGCCTTGTCCACGCTGGTCACTTTTTTGCGCCTCTTTCTGGCGATATCGAAGCCCCGCTTCGCGATGCGCCGGATCTCGTTCTCGTCGTAGGTCAGCGTGTCGATGGCCTTCCGCACGCCGTTCTCCTCCACCGTTTTCCGCTCCCCGAAGTACAGTCCGCCGGTGAGCTCCCGCATGATCATCATGTCGAAGCCGTCCCCGATGATATCCTCCCGCAGCGGGCACGCGCCTTTCAGCTCCTCGTACAGGTAGGCCGGGCGCAGGTTGGCAAACAGATTGAGGGCCTTGCGGATCCCCAGAAGCCCGGCCTCCGGGCGTTTCTGCGGCTCCAGTTTATACCAGGGGGAGGTCTTCGCGTCCCCGCCGATGGAACCCATCAGCACCGCCTCACTGTCCTTCGCCGCGCGGATGGTCTCCTCCGTGAGGGGGACGCCGTAGGCGTCAATGGACGCGCCGCCCATCAAAAGCTCCTGGTATTCCAGGGTAAACCCAAATTTTTTCCCCGCGGCGTCCAGCACCTTTCTGGCCTCCGCCACGATCTCCGGCCCGATCCCGTCCCCCGGGATCACGGCTATCCTGTGATTGCTCATCTTGATCCTCCTTCACTGCAACATACTGCGATACCTCTTTTTTTGCAAAAAGAAATACCGCAGTACCCTAAACTTTTCTTCCTTTTTATATACGCGCCCCTGTATGTCTGAAAATTTGCGCTCGCGCGCCGCAGGGGATCACAGGTGTCACTCCCCGGCCTTCTCCACCTCGGCGATGGCCGATTTGCGCATGGGGATCCTGCAGTTTTTGTTGCTGCCGAACTCCACAATGACGTCCTCATCCGTTATATCGATCACCACGCCGTAGAAGCCGCTGGTCGTGACGACCGCGTCGCCCACCGACATCTCCGCCAGCATGGCGTTGATCCTCTTCTGCTCTTTTTTCTGGGGCCGGATGGCCATGAAGTACATAGCGCCGCCGATGATCACCACGTAAAACAGCAGGAGCATAATGCCGCCGCCCGCTGCCCCCGCGGTCGTCGTTCCGGCCGCCGCATCCGCCAATACGTTAAAATTCATCTTGAATCTCCTCCATTTCGTTATCCATGATGCGTAACCACACGGTGTCTTCCCGGTTACGATGATACTTTCTTTATCATACACAAAAAAGATGTATTGGGCAAGCTAATTTTTTATTTTTACAGCCCATTTTTAAAAAATCATGCTCCGCCCTGCAGACCGGCCAGCTTCGCCTTCTTGTATTCCGGGAAGGATCCGTCGTCCAGCGCGCCCCGGATCTCCTCCATGAGGTGGTTGTAAAAATACAGGTTGTGGAGCACGCACAGCCGCATGCCCAGCATCTCCTTCGCCTTCAGCAGGTGCCGGATGTAGGCGCGGCTGTAGTGGCGGCAGGCCGGGCAGCCGCAGCCCTCCTCGATAGGGCGCGCGTCCAGCTTGTACTGCTCGTTGAACAGGTTCAGCTTCCCGGACGCCGTGTAGACGTGGCCGTGCCGGCCGTTGCGGCTGGGGTAGACGCAGTCGAAGAAATCCACCCCGCGATCCACCGCCTCCAGGATGTTGGCGGGGGTGCCGACCCCCATCAGGTAGGTGGGCTTCTCCTGGGGCAGATGCGGCACCACCACATCCAGAATGTGGTACATCTCCTCGTGGGTCTCGCCCACCGCCAGGCCGCCCACCGCGTAGCCGTCCAGATTTAACTCTGCGATCGCGTCCGCGTGGGAAGTGCGGATGTCCTCATAGACCGCGCCCTGGTTGATGCCGAAGAGCATCTGCTGCCTGTTGATGGTGTCCGGCAGCGCGTTCAGCCGCGCCATCTCGTCCCTGCAGCGCACCAGCCAGCGGGCCGTGCGGTCGCAGGAGGCCTGCACGTACTCTCTCGGCGCCTTGCTGGGCGGGCACTCGTCGAACGCCATGGCGATGGTGGAAGCCAGGTTGGACTGGATCCGCATGCTCTCCTCCGGCCCCATAAAGATCTTTCTGCCGTCCACGTGGGACTGAAAATAGACGCCCTCCTCCCGGATCTTCCGAAGCCCCGCCAGGGAGAACACCTGAAAGCCGCCGGAATCCGTCAGGATAGGCCTGTCCCAGTTCATGAATCTGTGCAGCCCTCCCAGAGCCTTTACCACGTCGTCCCCGGGCCTCACGTGCAGGTGGTAGGTGTTGGACAATTCCACCTGGGTGCCGATCTCATAGAGGTCGGTCGTGGCCACCGCGCCCTTGATGGCCGCGGCCGTCCCCACGTTCATAAACACCGGCGTCTGAACGGTGCCGTGCACCGTGACAAGCTCCGCCCTCTTTGCGCGGCCCTGAATCTTTTTTATCCTGTACATAACTCGCCCTTCTTATCATACATACTGGCATTCAGCGTATCATATCTATGGAAAAAAAACAAGGGCCGGGGAACATTTTGCTTTCCGCACGCGCAAAGAGCATCCGCCCTCTGGCCCCGGCAGGCGGTGACAAGATTTGCATCTTGCGCTCCCAAAAGATTTGTCGTATACTGTAGTCTGATACGATTTGTGGAAGGTTCGAAGGAGGTTTTTTCAGATATATGAAGGATCAGGACAGAACTTACCGTCTTGGGATCGATATCGGTTCGACCACCGTTAAAATAGCTGTACTTGACAATTTTGACCGGCTCCTGTTCTCCGACTATGAGCGCCATTTCGCGAACATTCAGGAGACGCTTGCCGACCTGATCAAAAAGGCGGAGCAGGAGCTGGGCGCTCTGCCTGTCTACCCGGTCATCACCGGCTCCGGCGGCCTTTCTCTAGCCAAGCACCTGGAGGTGCCCTTTGTGCAGGAAGTCATCGCGGTGTCCGAGGCCCTCTCCCACTATGCGCCCCAGACGGACGTGGCCATAGAGCTGGGCGGCGAGGACGCGAAGATCATCTACTTTGACGGCGGCAGCGTGGAGCAGCGCATGAACGGCATCTGCGCCGGCGGCACCGGATCTTTCATCGACCAGATGGCGTCCCTTCTGCAGACGGACGCGTCCGGCCTGAACGAGTACGCGAAGCACTACCAGTCCCTGTACTCCATCGCGGCGCGCTGCGGCGTCTTCGCGAAGTCAGACATCCAGCCCCTCATCAATGAGGGCGCGACGAAGGAGGATCTTTCCGCCTCCATCTTCCAGGCGGTGGTAAACCAGACCATCAGCGGCCTGGCCTGCGGCAAACCCATCCGGGGCCACGTGGCCTTTCTGGGCGGCCCCCTGCACTTTCTGTCAGAGCTGAAGGCGGCCTTCATCCGCACCCTGCATCTGGACGACGAGCACGCCATCACGCCGGAGAACTCCCATCTGTTCGCGGCCATCGGCTGTGCCCTGAACTGCGAGTACCAGTCCGAAACCAGCACGCAGGAGCTGATCCGCAGGCTCTCCGGAGATATTCACCTGGAATTTGAGGTGGCGCGCCTTGCGCCCCTGTTCTCCTCCCAGGAGGAATACGACGCCTTCAACGAGCGCCAGAGCCAGTACAATGTCGTCACGGACGACCTGCGCACATACGAGGGGCTGTGCTTCCTCGGCATCGACGCGGGTTCCACCACCACCAAGGCGGCCCTTGTGGGGGAAGACGGCTCCCTTCTGTACTCCTTTTACAGCAACAACAACGGGAGCCCGTTAAAGACCACCATCCAGGCCGTCCAGGAGATCTACCAGCACATGCCGAAGAGCGCGCGCATCGCCTACTCCTGCTCCACCGGCTACGGGGAGGCCCTCATCAAAGCCGCCCTCCTTCTGGACGAGGGGGAGGTGGAGACGGTGTCCCACTACTACGCGGCCGCCTTCTTCGACCCGGAGGTGGACTGCATCCTGGACATCGGCGGACAGGATATGAAGTGCATCAAGATCAAGAACCAGACGGTGGACAGCGTGCAGCTCAACGAGGCCTGCTCCAGCGGATGCGGCTCTTTCATCGAGACGTTCGCGAAGTCCCTGAACTACAGCGTGAGCGACTTTGCGAAGGAAGCCCTGTTTGCAGAGCACCCCATCGACCTGGGCACGCGCTGCACCGTGTTTATGAACTCCAAGGTGAAGCAGGCGCAAAAAGAGGGGGCCTCCGTGGCCGACATCTCGGCCGGGCTCGCCTACTCCGTCATCAAAAACGCCCTCTACAAGGTCATCAAGGTCTCCGACGCCTCGGAGCTGGGAAAGCACATTGTGGTGCAGGGCGGCACCTTCTACAACGACGCCGTGCTGCGCAGCTTTGAGCGCATCGCGGGCTGCGAGGCCGTGCGGCCGGATATCGCCGGCATCATGGGTGCCTTCGGCGCGGCCCTGATCGCGCGGGAGCGCTACGACGCAGACAAAGAGACCACCATGCTCCCCATCGAGAAGATCAACAGCCTGCAGTTTACCACCCACATGGCGAAGTGCAAGGGCTGCACCAACCAGTGCCGTCTGACCATCAACCGCTTCACCGGCGGCCGCCAGTATGTGAGCGGCAACCGCTGCGAGCGCGGTCTTGGAAAGGAAAAGAAAAATTCGGATATCCCGAATCTGTTTGAATATAAAAATAAGCTCTTATTCTCCTACGAGCCGCTGGAGGCGGACGTGGCCGTTCGGGGCACCGTGGGGATCCCCAGAGTGCTCAACATGTACGAGAACTACCCGTTCTGGTTCCGCTTTTTCACGGAGCTGAAATACCGGGTGGTCCTCTCGCCCAAGAGCACGCGGAACATTTACGAGTTGGGCATCGAATCCATCCCCAGCGAATCAGAGTGCTATCCGGCCAAGCTGGCCCACGGCCATATCGAGTGGCTCATCCGCCAGGGTGTGAAGTTCATTTTCTACCCCTGCATCCCCTATGAGCGGAACGAGTTCCCGGAGTCCAACAACCACTACAACTGCCCCATCGTCACCTCCTACGCGGAAAACATCAAAAACAACGTGGAGAGCCTGCGGGAGCAGCAGATCGATTTCCGCAACCCGTTCCTTGCCCTGACAAGCCTGGAGACCGTGACCGGGCAGCTTGTCAAGGCATTCCCGGAGATCCCGGCGCAGGAAGTGCGCTCCGCCGCCGCCAGCGCGTGGAAAGAACTTGAGAACACGCGCCTCGCCATGTACAAAAAGGGCGAGGAGACCATCGCCTGGCTGAAGGAGCACAAGCGCCGCGGCATTGTGCTGGCGGGAAGGCCCTACCACATCGACAGCGAGATCAACCACGGCATCCCGGAGCTCATCACATCCTACGGCATCGCGGTGCTGACGGAAGATTCCGTCTCCCACCTGCACGCGCCCGAGCGACCCCTGATCGTCAGCGACCAGTGGATGTACCACAGCCGCCTCTACGCCGCCGCCAACTATGTGAAGACCACGGATTTTCTGGATCTCATCCAGCTGAATTCCTTCGGCTGCGGCCTGGACGCCGTCACCACGGATCAGGTGCGCGATATCTTAAACGGTTCCGGCAAGATCTACACCTGCCTGAAGATCGATGAGGTCAACAACCTGGGCGCCGCCCGCATCCGCATCCGCTCTCTGCTCGCAGCCCTGCGGGCGAAGGAGGAAAAGCAGGAGGACCGCACCATCGTGCCCTCCAACATCAACCGGGTGGTGTTCACGGAGGAGATGCGCAAGGACTACACCATCCTCTGCCCGCAGATGTCCCCCATCCATTTTGCCCTGCTGGAGCCGGCGTTCCAGAGCTGCGGCTATCACATGGAGCTGTTGGAGAACGACGGCAGGGAGGCCGTGGACACGGGATTAAAATATGTGAACAACGACGCGTGCTATCCGTCCCTCATCGTGGTCGGCCAGATCATGAGCGCGCTTCTGTCCGGCAAATACGACCTGACGAAGACGGCTGTCATCATCACGCAGACCGGCGGCGGCTGCCGCGCCACCAACTATATAGGCTTTATCCGGCGCGCGCTGGAAAAGGCCGGGCACCCGGAGATCCCGGTCATCTCCCTGAACGTCTCGGGGCTTGAGAAAAACCCGGGCTTCAAGTTGACCCTGCCCATGATCATGAAAGGTATGTACGCTGTGGTCTTCGGGGACATCTTTATGCGCTGCCTCTACCGCATGCGCCCCTATGAGATCAAACCGGGCTCCGCGAACGCCATGCACGAAAAATGGCAGGCGGAATGCATCCGGTTTTTGCAGAAGAGGGCACCCTCCCACATGGAGTTTGTCCGGCTGTGCCGCCAGATCATCCAGGATTTTGACCACCTTCCCATACGCGGCATTCCAAAGCCCCGGGTCGGCATTGTGGGCGAGATCCTCGTGAAATTCATGCCGGCGGCCAACAACCATCTGGTGGACCTTCTGGAAGCCGAGGGCGCGGAGGCCGTGGTGCCCGATCTTCTGGACTTTTTATTCTACTGCTTCTACAACAGCAATTTCAAAGCCCAGGAACTGGGCATGAAAAAAAGCTCCGCGGCCTTGTCAAACGCGGGCATCAAACTGCTTCAGTTCATCCGCAGCACCTCCGTGCGGGAATTTAAAAAGAGCCGCCACTTCACGGCCCCCGCAAACATCCGGGACCTGGCGGAATACGCGAAGCCCATCGTATCGCTCGGCAACCAGACCGGCGAGGGCTGGTTCCTGACCGGCGAGATGCTGGAGCTGATCCACAGCGGCGTGAACAACATCGTCTGTACCCAGCCCTTCGGCTGCCTGCCGAACCATGTGGTGGGCAAGGGAGTCATCAAAGAGCTGCGCAGGCAGTACCCGCTCTCCAACATCGTGGCCATCGACTACGATCCGGGTGCCAGCGAGGTAAACCAGCTCAACCGCATCAAACTGATGCTGAGCACCGCCCAGAAAAATCTGCGCGCGGCGCGAGAGGACGCGGTCGCGGCCGCGCAGATGCACTGACTGCACTGAGCATACATAAAACAACGGTGCCGAGATGCGCGGCCGGGCCAAAGTCGGCAGTTATGCCGGAATGCGCGGCGGGTTAAAATCGGCGGATGTGAGGAAATGAACGGACGGCGCGCTAAAACCGGCAGATACAGAAAAGCGAACAGGTGCATGCCAAAACAATGCGGTCTCGATATCCGAATGTCATCCAAAAGGGATGCATCGAATATCGGACCGCATTGTTTTTGTTACGCTCTATCGATGATAGATGCTTTATTCGGGAAGCGTGTCAACGTCGCCGAATGTGGCTACCCACTTCTCGGCGCGCTCGTCGGCGATCGCCTGTCCGCCGGAGCTTAAGTAGTCTTCCATGTTGGAATCCCACACAGCGTCAAACTCTTCGGGAGCCGCGATCACCGCGTTGTCATAAGCCACGTCTCTCTTCTCGGAGAGCGCCGGGCCCATGCCTTCCTCTGCGGAGATAGCGCCCACGTTTACGTTCTTGCCAACGCGCATATCCGTGTTCGCAACCTTGTCCGCCTCCTCTACCAGAGCCGGATCGATGCCCGCATAGCTGTGAGCGGTCGATTTCAGGGTCACTTCCGGATCGGTCAGCTTCAGACCGTTGCAGGTGATGGTGTAGTCAATGTTGAAGCCGGAGTTCTGGATGTCGTCGCCGGTTGCCGCGATCACTTCCACCGCGCCGTCGTCCAGCACGTTGTGGGTCACGCCCTCATCGCCGATCTGCAGATACTCGATCGTTTCCGGAGCGCTGATGAAATCCAGATACAGCATGGAAGCCAGAGGCTCGTCGTTCGTGGACGGGAAGAAGATCTTGCGGTCGATGGGACCGGACACGAACTTGGTGTGTGTGCCCTTGGAATCTTCAAACGGGTCTACTACCACGTAGGTTGCATCCTCGCCTACCATTCTCTTCAGGTTGCTCAGAATGCTGTCCTCGCCGTTGCGGTACGGATAATCCCAGTTGTGTGTGAAAGCGCCCACATAACCGGCCTTCATCATGTCGTCCTCTGTGGTGTCGCCGCTGCCATACAGCGCGAAATCTTTCCACATAAGGCCGTCGTTGTACCACTTGTTCAGAAGACGAACGCCTTCCTTGGTGCCCGGCTCGGTGAACTTTCTGTCGTCAAAGCCGTTCACATAGTACTCTCTGTCGGAGATGTCCGGATCGATAAAGGACTCGATCAGGGTCGCCGCTCTCCAGCCTACATCGTAGCTTACGGAGTAGGGGATCATCTTATCCGCGTCGTCGCCCAGCAGAGTCTCCGCGTTGTCGCGGAACGCGATCAGCATGTCTTCAAATTCCTGTTTCGTGGTGGGCTCTGCAAGTCCGAGAGCATCCAGCCAGTCTTTGCGGACAAAGGTGTTGATGCGGTTGCTGGTGGCCAGCTTCGCCTCGATCGCCCAGAGTGTTCCGGTGGACGGATCTTTGTCCCAGTACAGGTTTGTCTCACCCAGCCAATCCCACAGATTGGGGAGCTGATCCTTGTAGTCGTCCACGAAGGACGCCAGATCCAGCACGCCGCCCATGTTCGCATAGGTCTGGATGGTGGGGTAATCGTAGGTTACGCAGATGTCCGGCGCGTCGCCTGCCGCCAGCAGGTTGTTGATCTGCTCAACCTCTGTCCAGCGGGGAACCGCCACAAACTCCACTTCCACATTGTGAAGCTCCATCATCTTGTCCTGGATGTACTTGGTGTACTTGTTGTTGGTGGGATCGGAGCCGCCGTCGTTGCCGCGGTCGTACACTTCCACCGTGATGTGCTTGGTCTCGGCGAACTTGCCGTCTGTCAGCTCTTCGCCTTCCGCGCTGGCGCTGATCGCCATCGGCAGCGTCATGCTGGCCGCAAGCAGAACCGCCAGAGCCTTTTTGGAAACTTTACTTCTCAACTTAAAACCCTCCTTTATTGTGTAGTGATTTTGTGTATGAACAAACGGATCATCTGGCATCTGATCCGGTTATTCCTTTACCGCGCCCATGGTCACGCCATGGATAAAGTATTTCTGCAGCCACGGATAAACGCACAGGATCGGTATGGTGGAAAACATAACGATGGCCGCCTTCAGGGACTCGGAGAGTCCCGGTGTGGAAAAGCCCTCCTGTGTGGCGATCTCCACGCTGTTGATGGAGTTCAGGATATTGTACAGGAAAAGCTGCAGGGGGTACAGCGCTTTGTTGGTCACATACATCAGCGCGTCCGAGTAGCCGTTCCAGCGCCCCACCGCGTAGAACAGGGCCAAAGTGGCGAACACCGGCTTGGACAGCGGGATGTATATGCTGACCAGGATGCGGAAATAGCTGGCCCCGTCTATCTCCGCCGACTCCCGCAGGCTGTCCGGGATGCCGTAGAAGAAACTTCGCATGATGATCATGTTGTACACGCTCATACAGCTCGGTATGATCAGCACCAGCGCCGTGTTCAGCAGGCCCAGCTGCTTCATCAGCAGGTAGTTGGGAATGGTGCCCGCGTTGAAGAACATGGTAATAATGATGAACACGTTGATGATGCCGCGCCCCTTCAGGTTCTCAAAGATGAGCGGGTAGGCGCAGAGCATGGTCATCAGAAGCGAGATGATCGTGCACACGATCGTGAGAAATACGGTCCAGAAAAATGCCTTGATGTAGGTCATATCCCCCAAGACCATGCCGTAGGCGTCCAGGTTGAAGCCCTTCGGCAGCAGGTACACCTCGCGCCTTATGAGGGCGTCGGTGGAACTGACGGACCTGGACAGAAGGTTCAGCATCGGCAGCAGGCAGATGGCGCTGACCAGAATACACACAAGCACAAAGACGATGTCGCCCATCCGCGTCTTTTTGGATTTGATCATTTTGACTCTCCCCCTTTCCTTCTACCAGATCCCGCGCTCGCCCAGTTTTCTGGAGATCCAGTTTGCGAGCAGCAGGAAGAACAGACAGATGACAGACTGGAAGAAGCCCACGGCTGTCGTCAGGGAGAACTGCAGTCCCTTGATACCGTTCTTATACACGAAGGTGGCGATCACCTCTGCCACGTTCTTTACCAGGTTGTTCTGCAATGCGAAGGGACGGTCGAATCCGCTTCCCAGGATATTTCCGAGGTTCATGATCAGCAGCACCACGATGGTGGGGCGGATGCCCGGCAGCGTGATGTGCCACATCTTTTTGAAGCGCCCCGCGCCGTCCACGGACGCCGCCTCGTAGAGTTCGGAGTTGATGCCCGCGATGGCCGCCAGATATATGATGGAGTTCCATCCGAAGTTCTGCCAGACGCCCAGGGATACGTAGGTCGCCACCCAGTGGCCCGGCTCGTTCAAAAACGGGATGGCCTCGATGCCCAGCTTGCCGAGCACCATGTTCACAAGACCCGTGGTGGGCGCGAACAGCTGCAGCGCCAGGCCGTATATGATGATCCAGGAGAGGAAATGCGGCATATAGGCGATGGTCTGCACCACGCGCTTAAAGCGCCGGAACACCAGCTCGTTCAGGATCAGCGCGAAGATGATGGGCGCCGGGAAGCCGAAGATCAGGTCCAGCAGGTTCAGGACCAGGGTATTGCGCAGCGCGTTGATGAAATCCCGGTTCTGGAACGCCTTGATGAAATATTCGAACCCGTGGTTGGCCGCAAGAGGCATCTCCCACACGCTCTGCACAATGCTGTACTTCTTGAAGGCGATCTGCATGTAGATCATCGGTATGTACTTGAAGATCAGCAGATACAGAAGAGGCAGGAGCAGCAGCACGTAGAGCTGCCAGTAGCGCTTCATGTACACCGCGAATCCTCCCTTTTTCTTTTTTGGATCCCGCATTCCGTTCTTGTTCATTTCGCACCCCCATTTGTGTATTTTTTTCAGTTCCATCCGTTTCTTTTTCTCAATCCATTGTAGATAGTATATAACTTTTTTAACGCAAATGCAATTTCTTTATTTCATTTTTTCTATATATTTTCCATTTTTCTTCGCGCGTGTATGAAAAATTGCTATGTTGCTGTGAATTATTGCCGAATTTCCCCATCCGGGCAGCCAGCTGCCCGCAAAAGCGACGTAAAAAGTGGGCGGTGTGTGCGGAAACCATCGTCCGCACAGGCTGCCGCCCGCAAAAGCGACGCAAAAAAGGGCGCGGCCCCATATGGAACCGCACCCCTTCCCGGTGCATTTTATGAATCTGAAACGCCCGCGCCATGTCCGGCGGATCGCCCGTCAGGAATCTAAAAGGGCGCGCAGCTCCTCGATCATCTCCTCGTCCTTTAAGCGGAATTTGACCTCCACACGGCGGGACGCGTCCGCGTCCTCCTGACCGTTGGCGTCCAGCACCAGGTTGCTGCTGGAATGGCCGTTCACCGTCAGGTGCTCACGCAGGTTGGCCTGGTTCTCCTCGCTCAAAAAGCCCGAGGACAGGTTCAGAAGATAGTCCGCGACGGCGAGGGACCGCTGCTGGGAGAGCTGCAGATTGTACGCGTAGCCTCCGCTGCTGTCCGTGTAGCCGTCTATGATGATCTCGGCCAGATACGGGAAATACTCGTCCTGCATCAGCACGCTGCAGTAGATGGGGAGCACGGAGCCCAGCACCTGCCGGCCCTCCTCCGTCAGCTCCGTTGCGTTGTAGTCGAACAGAACGCTGGAATCCAGCACGAGCGCCCCGTTGGTCTCGTCGATGACCACGTTGATGCTGTTGTCCGCAAACTCCTGGCGCAGCGCCTCAATGACGTCCGCCTTCACGCCGATGATATTGTCGATCCTCTGCTGCTGTGTGGTGAGCTGCAGAGTTTTCTCGTCCAACGCCGTCTGCTGGTTCGCCAGAGTGACGCTCTGCTCGTCCAGCTGCTGCTGCTGTGCGGCCAGCTGCGCCGCCAGTTCGTCCAGCTGCTTCTTCTGCGCAATGAGCAGCTCATCCTGGCTGGAGATCTGATCCTGCTGGTCCGAGAGCTGGGCCTTCTGATCGTCCACCACGTTCTGCTGTTCCACGATCTGCCTGGTATATTCCTCCTGGAGGAACAGTTTTTCATCCCGCTCGCGGATGCTGTCCTCATAGCTCACCTGCGCCTGGAACAGCGACACGCACATGATCAGCACAAAGAGCAGCAGCACGCCGGCCATCATATCCGAGTAAGAGCGCCACACATTTAAGCCGCTGCTCTCCTCTTCTCTTTTTCTTCGCATAGACACCCCTCCGGTTATTTATCTCCCCGGAACAGCCCTCTGCCCTTCTTGCTCCGGCTGTTCTCTCTCATGTATGAAACCATTTCCTCAAGCAGCTGCTCCTGGCGCTCCCCCTGCTCCTGCAGCGTCTTCTGGATATCCAGGAGCAGATCGCGGTTGCTGTTGTGCACCGCCATGTTGCGGATGTTGGTGCGCTGCCCCGGCTCCGGCGAGGTCACGATGTTGTACAGCAGGTTCTGCACCTGCTCCATGGTCTTCGCCGTCATCTTCTGGTACTGCACAAACTCCTGCATGCGGTCGTTGTAGCTCGCCACCAGCTTCTCGTTCGCCTCATACAGGTTGCTGTTGTGCTGGCTCGCCGCCGCAAAGCCCTCCACGCTCACGCTGGCGGCGCTCACATACTTCTGCATGGCCTGGTTGCAGGCCACCCAGAATTTTGCGGCGCTCTGCTCCGCGTCCTGCAGATAGCTGACCACCTGGCGGTAATTCTGGCTCAGGGCCTCCGTGTACTGCTGGTTGGACTCCATGGTCTGCTGCGCGTTCGTGATATATTCTTTATGCATGGCGCCCATCTCCCGGATGAGCGAGCGCATGCCGGAACACTCGTTGTCAAACGCGGCCTTCATATCCTGCGCCATATCCCGGTACAGGGACTTTGTGTTCTGCGTCAGGGAATTCTGCGCGTCCGTCAGGTCGTCCAGCGCCTGGTTAAAATTGTCAAACTGCAGCTGGAACGAGGAGCGCATCTTCTGGAGAAAATCGTCCAGAAGGCCCTTCATCATCTCCTCCTGCCCCCGTGCCATGGTCTCCGTCAGGATGTCCATCGACTGGTTCATCTTGCGGAAAGAGGGCGTGATCACCTTCTCAAAGCTGTTGGCAAGGTGCTCGGAGAACTGCTCCGTCATCTTCCCCATGGCCTCCGCCTGCTCGCCCTGATAGTTGACCAGGAGGTTGCGCGCCTCCGCCTCGGCGGACGGGATCACCAGATGGTGGAACGTGTCCAAAAAATTCCGCAGGGCGGATATCAGATCCCCGTAGGCCGCCTTTGTGCTGTAGCCGAACACCAGCGAGAGGGAAAGCCCGTAGATGGATGTGAGGAAGGCCACCTTGATGCCGTTCACCAGGGAAGCCACCGAGGCCGTCATGGATTCGTAGTTGGTGGGCTCGAACCCGCGCAGGCCAAACACCAGGCCCACGAACGTGCCCAGGATGCCGAGGCTGGTCAGGACGTCCGGGATCAGCTCGATCAGGCGCTTCCCGATGATGCCGTCCACCTCGCCCTCATTGATGTAGTCCTCGATATCCCCGATGCCGCTCTGGCTCTTGCGGATAAAGCCCGTAAATTCCGCGTAGCGCTCGTCCAGATCCCTCTGCCCGAACAGATCCTGCGGCAGAGACTGGCTGCCCTGCCCCTCCGCGTCGATGCGGTCAAACGTGCGGTCGATCTCGTCGGAGGCGTCGTCAAACGCCCCGGTAAGCCTGGACATTTTCCGGAACCCCGCCGCCATGCCGATCAGGCAGATGACGATCATGACCGCGAGGAACGCGAAATTGTAGATCATCATATCCAGAGATCCCCTGCCCACGAACCAGGTAAACGCCACGCATCCGGCGATCACCAGCAGGAACAGCAGCCTGTCAAACCATTTTCTCCCCATTGTTATCTACCTCCTCTGTATTTTTCTTATTCTCTATCTGCCAGTCGATCGGTTCTATCCCGTTCTGTTTCAAAAACTTGTTTGCCCTGCTGAAGGGGCGGCTCCCGAAAAACCCCCGGTACGCGGAGAGGGGACTCGGGTGCGGCGCCTCCAGGATGAGATGCTTCGGGTTGTTCAGCATCTGCCGCTTCATCTGGGCCGGGCGCCCCCAGAGGATGAACACGATGGGCCTGTCCTGTTCGTTCAGGATGCGGATGGCCGCGTCGGTAAACTCCTCCCAGCCGATGCCCCGGTGGGAATTGGCCTGGTGGGCCCGCACGGTGAGCACTGTGTTTAAAAGCAGAACCCCCTGTTCGGCCCACTTGGTGAGGCAGCCGTTGTCCGGCACATAGCAGCCGCAGTCGTCCTGCAGCTCTTTATAAATGTTGACGAGGGAGGGCGGGATCTCCACATCCGGCTTTACCGAAAAGCATAAGCCGTGGGCCTGTCCGTCCCCGTGGTAGGGATCCTGCCCCAGGATGACCACCTTCACTTTTGCCAGCGGCGTCAGCGCGAACGCGTTGAACACGTCGTCCGCCGGCGGAAAGATCTGCCTCGTGCGGTATTCCTCGTTTATGGTCTGATACAGTTTTTTATAGTACGGCTTCGAAAACTCCGGCCGAAGCGGAGCGAGCCAGTCGTTTGAGATAGGCGGCATGATAAATTTCCTCTATATCCTCACAGATACTCCTCTTTTGCGCAGGTACTCCTTTACCCCGCGGATCTCCAGTTCCTTATAGTGAAACAGCGACGCGGCCAGGGCGGCGTCCGCCCCTCCGTCCGTCAGCGCCTCGTAAAAATGTTCCTCCGTGCCGGCTCCCCCCGACGCGATGACCGGGATGGAAACCTCGTCCGCGATGGCCCTTGTGAGCTCTATGTCGTAGCCAGCCTTTGTGCCGTCCATGTCCATGCTGGTGAGCAGGATCTCGCCCGCCCCCAGGCGCTCCGCGCGGGCCGCCCACTCCAGGGCGTCGATCCCCGTGTCCACACGGCCGCCGTTTTTATAGATATTCCAGCCGCTCTTATCGGCGCGCCGTCTGGCGTCGATGGCCACCACCACGCACTGGCTCCCGAACTTGTCGGCGGCCTCGCTGATGAGCTCCGGCCGGCTGATGGCCGCCGAGTTGACGGATATCTTGTCCGCCCCCTCCCGCAGGATCGCGCGGAAATCTTCCACCGTGCGGATGCCTCCGCCCACGGTAAACGGGATGAACACCCGCTCCGCCACCTGGCGCACCATATCCGCCACGGTCTTTCTGGCGTCCGACGACGCCGTGATATCCAGAAATACCAGTTCATCGGCGCCCGCCCTGTCGTAGGCGGCGGCGACCTCCACCGGGTCGCCCGCGTCGCGCAGGTTCACAAAATTGATCCCCTTTACCACGCGGCCGTTGTGCACATCCAGACAGGGAATGATCCTCTTGGTAAACATCAGCTCTCCTCCCCCATCTTCGTAAAATTCTTTAAAATGCGAAGCCCCGTCTCCCCGCTCTTTTCCGGGTGAAACTGGCAGGCGAATACATTGTCCTTCTCCACGGACGCGTGGATCTGTACGCCGTACTGCGCGGACGCCTTCACGATGGACGGATCCGCCGCGCGCAGATAATAGGAGTGGACAAAATAGACATAGGGCTGGGCGGGCAGATGCGAAAACAATTTTCCATCTCCGGAAAGCTCCAGGGAGTTCCAGCCGATGTGGGGCACCTTCAGCCCCTCGCCGCCCGGTATGCGCAGGATCTCGCCCTTCAGTATGCCGAGCCCCTCCACGCCGGGGCTCTCCTCGCTGCGCTCAAAGAGGAGCTGCAGGCCCAGGCAGATGCCCAGAAAGGGAAGGCCCTTTGCCGCCGCCTCGCGGATGACCGGCACGAGGCCGTATTGGGAAAGACGCTCCATCGCGTCGCCGAACGCCCCGACGCCGGGCAGGATCACTTTATCCGCGCCCAGGATCTCGCGAGGATCCCTGGTAACGCAGACGTCCTCCCCCAGAAATTGGAGAGCTTTGCTGACACTTTTTAAATTTCCCGCATCGTAATCGATCACTGCGATCATAGCCACACCTCTGTCTGCCGTCATTCTTTTGAGCAAATGTGAAAGAAGGAGTGCACAAATGCTCTGCACTCCTTGAGTTTATCACATATTCTGCCAAGATACAATGCTTTAAATGCGCGAATATCCATAGCTGTTCACGATCGCGTCCAGCTTCTGATCCGCCTTACACATGGGACACTCGGTGGCGTGGTACATCTTGTAGTCCGGAAGATCCGCCGCCGTGAACAGGGAGTTCACCTTCACGCCGTCGATCTCCTCCGTGGCGCTGAAGAGTGCCGCCGCGCCCTCCACGATGCCGCCGTAGTACCGGATGCACTCCACGGCGCGCTTGATCGTGATGCCGGTGGAGGCCGTGGCCAGCATGAGGAGCACATGCTTGCCGTAGATCATGGGCTGCATGTTCTCGCGGAAGATGAGCTGACCGCCCGTGTGGATCTCCGGGGAGACCACATACATGGTCTGGTGGGAATTGATGGACATGATGCCGTTCCTGGTGAGCTGATCCGCCAGGTACGCGCCGATGATCTCACAGCCGTCCATACAGATGATGGTGTCGATATACGTGGTGGTCTCATAGTTGCGCGCAAGGATTTTTGCCGCACCTTCCGCCTCGGATTTGCGCGCCTTTAAAAATGTCATATCCACATAATAGTTGATGTGGGAGTGGTTCGTTACAAAGTGGCCCGGTATCACGCGGAGTACCACATTGTGATCCGCCTTGGAAGGGATTTCGATTACTCTTGATTCCATATGCTGTCCTCCTGCTTCATCCGTATTTTTACTAATTTTACCATAATTTCAGAAAATATTCAACATATTTTCGTCATTTTTGAGTAAAATTAAGCCACTCTACCGGGTTCTGCGCCACGCAGACGGCCCTGTCCCCCAGTTCCGCGGGGGCCTGCGCCAGCTTGCTGTGCACCCGCACCAGCGTCGCCTTCTGCTGGCAGAGCGCCAGCTTTTCAAAGGGGAACCTTATGACGGAGGGATACAAAAGCCCCACCCCCAGCTCCAGGATGCACAGCTTTTTGCCCAGCACGGCGGCCAGGAAATTGCGGTACATCTCCCACTGGGGCAGATAGGCGGACTCGTCGTAGTCCTCCATGGAGGCCACGTTGCCGGCGGCGTCGCTGCCGCAGGGGGCCACGATGAAAAACCGGCTCAGATCCGACTCGTAGATCAGATCGTCCGTGTTGACCGTCACCGCGAACCAGGGCTTTCCCGCAACCAGGGCAGCCAGACGGTTGTAGGCCGAAAGGATCTTCTCCCGCTTCGCCTTTTTTTCGGTAAACTCATCCCCGAAACCCAGAAGCACCGCTTCCGAGCCGCGGATGATCCGCAGAATTTCTTCCATTTACGCTCCCTGCTCTCCCTTTCCGTCCTCCAGCTCAAACCAGAAGCACACGCCGTCCTCGCAGTTGAACACCCCGTAGGGCTGGTTCATGGATTCCATGGCGGCCTTCACGATAGACAGGCCGATGCCGCTGCCGCCGTACTCCCTGGTCCTGGCCTTGTCCACCTTGTAAAACTTGATCCAGATCTTTTCCAGCTCCTCCTCCGGGATGGGCTGGCCGGTGTTGTACACCCCAACGCGCACCCTGCCGTTTGCGGCGAGCACGCGGATCTCGATGTGCCCGTGTTCGGACACATGGTTCAAAGCGTTGCTCAGGTAATTCGTGATCACCTGCTCCACGATAAATTCATCGCCCCACACATAGAGCGGCTCTTTTTGCTCCAGCCGGATCTCCACGCCCTTCTGCTCCGCCAAAAGGCTCACGGACTGCGCCACGCCGCTTAGAAGCTCCGTCAAGTCGAAGCGCGCCATATCCACCGTGCGGCTGCCGAACTCCAGCTGGTTCAGGTTGAGGAGCTTCTTTACCAGGTTGTTCATTTTGGAGGCCTCGTCCATGATGACCTCACAGTAAAAATCCCTGCTCTGGGCGTCGTCGTCGTTGATGCCCTCCCGCAGGCCCTCCGCGTAGCCCTGGATGAGGGCGATGGGGGTCTTCAGCTCGTGGGAGACATTCGAGAGAAATTCCTTGCGCATCTCGTCGATCTGGGTCTTTCGCTCGTTGTCACGCTTCAGCTCGTTGTTCGCGGTCTTCAGCTCCGAGATGGTCTCCTCCAGGATCTCGGACATATGGTTGAAATGCTCGCCCAGCTCCCCGATCTCGTTCTGCCCGCCGCTCATATAGCGGGCGTCGAACTCCAGGTTCGCCATCCTTCTGGAGATGGCGGTCAGCTCCCGGATGGGATCCGTGATCCGCTTGGAGATCCACCACACAAACAGCAGGCTTAAGGCGACGGCCGCGAACATGATATAGAGGGCGAACTTGTTGGCGATCTTCACGCTGTCCTTGATGGACTCAATGGGGATCCGCATCAGGAAAAAGCAGCCCGTCTGCAGCTTCCCCCAGGCCTCCAGATATTCCGCCGCGTCCGCGGAGTCCCGGAATTTCTGGATGCGGTAGGCGTCCGTCTGGATGAGGATATCCTTCGCGTCCGCCACAGAATTTAACCCGAACAGATAGCCCTCGATGCGCCCCCGCATGACGGGGTTGTCCCTGCTCTGATAGAGCGTGATGGCGCTTCCGTCCTGCTCGCTGACCCAGAGGATGTTCAGATCCACATTGTTGGCCCCGCTGATCCTGCGGAAGACCGCCTCAAACTCGCTGCTCCGGTAGTCCGACAGCTCCTCGATGCGGTCGATCGCGTTGTAGATCCTGATCAGGTCGTCCTCCTTCTGGCGCACGTAAAACCTTTCCAGAAACAGATTGTTGACCAGCAGATACAGGCCCAGGATGACGGCGATCAGACCGGCAAAGCTCAAGACCAGCTGCGTCTTAATGGAATGTTTCATGGACGCCCCACCTCGAATTTATATCCCATGCCCCATATAGTGCGGATATAGTCGCCCTGCTCCCCCAGCTTGCTGCGGAGCTTTTTCACATGGGTGTCGATGGTCCTTGCGTCCCCGAAATAGTCGTAGTTCCACACGCTGTTGAGGATCTTCTCCCGGGAGAGGGCGATCCCCTGATTCTCCATGAAATACGTGAGCAGCTCAAACTCCTTAAAGCTCAGATCCACGGGTTTCCCGGCCACCTTCACCTCGTGGGCCGCCTTGTCCAAAGAGATCTCCCCCGCGCTTATGATCTGATCCGGGGAGAGGGCGTTGCTCCTTCTTAGGATCGCCTCCACGCGGGCCACCAGGATCTTCGGGCTGAAGGGCTTGGAGATGTACTCGTCCACCCCCAGCTCAAATCCCAGAAGCTCGTCCCGCTCGTCGGCGCGCGCCGTCAGCATGATGATGGGCACCTGGGAGGCCGCGCGTATCTCGCGGCACACCTGCCAGCCATCCATCTTCGGCATCATCACATCCAGTATGACCAGGGCGATATCCTTTGCTGAAAAAAACACATCGACCGCCTGCGAGCCGTCCTCCGCCTCCAGCACCTCAAAATCTTTTTTTACCAGAAAGTCCTTTACCAGTTTCCGCATACGGCTCTCGTCGTCCACCACAAGTACTTTCAAACGATCCATCCTAAAAGCCTCCCGATCTCTCAAAACCCGTGCCCGCGCCTGCGGGCGCAAACGTCACTGCACATCCGCGTCAAAATGATCATCCATCATGTCCAGCATGATCTGCGCGAATTTTTCATCAAACTGCTGATTCTTTCCTTTTTCCAGCTCACTCCTTATCTTCTCCTCCGTCATGGCGGCGCGGTAGACGCGGTTGGAATTCATGGCGTCGAAGGCGTCCGCCACCGCCACGATGCGCGCGAACAGCGGGATCTGGTCTCCTTTAAGCCCCTCGTTGTAGCCGCGGCCGTCGTAGCGCTCATGGTGATAGCGCGCCACCTGCGGGATCCAGGGCATCTGCTTTTCGAAGCTCTTCAAAATGTCGCCGCCCGTGGACGGGTGCTTCTTGATGCAGTCATACTCCTCGTCCGTCAGTTTCCCCTGTTTGTTCAGGATGGAATCCGGCACGCCGATCTTGCCCACATCGTGGAGCAGGGCCGCAAAGTAGAGTCTCCGCAGATCCTCCTTGGAGAGGCCCATGCGCCGGCCGATCTCCCGCGCGTAGCTGGCCACCCGGTGGGAATGGCCGTCCGTATATTTGTCCTTCGCGTCGATGGTCATTGCCACAATGCCCACCGTCTGCTCCGCCATCATCTCGTACATCCTCTGTTGATGGATGATGCGCCTCCGGTTCAGGTACATGGCCAGGATGATGATGCCGAACAGCGCCACCAGTCCCGCCATAGCCACCCAGATATAGAGGTATCTGCGCTCGAAAACGCTCTGCTGCTTGTGGATTCGGAACGTGAGCTCGTCGCTCCTGGTGCCGTCCGCGTTGTAGCCGCACAGGTGGAACACATAGTTCCCTCCCGGCAGGTTGGTGTAGTTCACATGGTTCGCGAAAGTGTTGCGCACCTGGATGGGCTCGTTGTCGAAGCCTTCCAGATAGTATTCCAGAGTGCCGCCCTCCACGCCGTAGCTCAGAAGGTCGAGGGCAAGGGTAATGCGCTTCTCATCTTTGGAGACCTCGATATCCTGGGGGCTGTAAAGAACGGTGTCGCCCATCTCGATGCTCCCCACCGACACCTTCGGCGGGATGGTGTTGCGCTGAATGTCGTTGATGTTGATAAAGTACACGCCGTTGGCCGTGCTGATATAGAGTGTCCCATCCGGCTCGATGTCGTTCCAGGAGTTGGCGGTGATGCTGCCCGTAAGCCCGTCCCTCCTTGTGAGCACATGGTAGTTCTGGTTCCCCTCGATGTAATCCTCGCGGTTCATCTGGATGAGCCCGAAGGACTTTAAGAGCCAGATGTCCTCCCCGGAGATCTTGATGTCAAACACGCTGCCCACGCCCGCATCCGGCGACACGATCTGCTGGATGTCCCCGTTCGCCATCAGCGCCACCTCCGAGCCGTTGCTCACCCATATGGCGCTGTGCTCCATATCCGGGACCAGGCGCAGGATGACGCCGGACTGCAGGCCGTCGCTCACCGTGATGTTTTTGATGACCTCGTCCTTCTCCAGGTCGATCACATAGATGCCGTTGCCGTCGCTCCCCGCGAACAGATTGCCCTGCGCGTCCTGCGCCAGGCAGAGGATGACTTCGTTCTGGATGCCGTCCTTCTCCGTGTAGGAGCGGACCACCTTGCCCTCGTGGATGATGGACACGCCTCCGTTGGTCGCCGCGGCGATGTCCCCGTCGGCGAGCTCCAGCGCCATGCGGACCTGGTCGTGCGCCATGCCGTCCGCGGAGGTGTAGGACGTCCATTTGCCCGTGGCGTCGTCATAGCACATCAGGCCGTATTCCTTGTAGGTGGAGATCCACAGGTGTCCGGCGGAATCCTTCATCATGCTGCGGATGCGGATGCCCTCCAGGGCCTTTGTCAAATCGTTCTCCACGGCGAACCACGACTCGTCCATGATCTTCAGGCCGTTGTCCGTGCCTATGTAGAGCCTGCCGTTGTAAAAGGCCGTGGTGTTGACCGTCTGCCCGGAGATGTCGGCCTCGTAGGCGATGTGGCGGAATTTGTTCTTGGTCAGCTTTACCACGCCGCGCCTGGACGAGGCAAACCAGAGGTTCCCCTCGTAGTCCTCGTAAATCTGCGTCATGATCATATTGCTGGACAGGCCGTTGATCTTGTAGAACGTGTCGTTCTCATCCAGGTAGCCGATGCCGCTGTCCGTGCAGATCCACAGCTTGCCCTCTCGGTCCTGGTAGATATCGTTCACGGTCTCCTTGCTGTCCAGGGTCAGAAAGTCAAACGTAACCTGGTCCGGCTCGTAGACGTCGCCTTTCAGCTTTATGCGCATCACATAGCTGCTCTCGGTGCCGATGTAGATGTTCCCGTTCTGCGCCTGATAGAGCCCGTAGGCCAGCTCCATGCCGAAGAAGTCCTGATCCAGGACCATCTGCAGCTCGCCGTCTTTGAGCACAAAGACGCTGCTCTTGCCCGTGCTGCCCCAGATGGCGCCGTTTTTGTCGCACATCAGGTTTTCTATGGTCTCCCCCTCCAGCCAGCCGTCGTTGACCAGAGAGAGCTTTAGCTCTTCATTTACCGTCAGCAGCCCGTTGGTGGTGCCAAAATAGATCACGCCGTCCGGCCCCTCCGCGATGCTGCGCACGGAGAGCGCGCCCACCTCAAAGGGGAGCTCCGCTTCCGTCTCGGTAAGCGCCTGGAAGGTCTCGTTTTCAAACAGATAGATGCCCGCGTCGTTGGTGCCGATCCAGATACGCCCCCGGGCGTCCTGGTAGAGCACGCGCACGCCGGTCTTGGGCGCGTTCTCCCGCAGGCCGCTCATGTTCTGGAACTCATTGCCGTTGTACCGGCTGAGCCCGCCGTAGCTTCCCACCCAGATATAGCCGCGCTCGTCCTGGAGCACGGTGTTCGCCTCGCTGGTGATCATGCCGTTGCTCTCGTCGTAGATGGTCTCCACGTAATCCATCAGGCCAATCTGCTTGACCTCGTTTACGGCCTCCACGGCACCCGCCCGGCACCCCAGCAAAAGCATCCATATCGCCGTAAAAAATACCGCCGTTTTTTTGCAGCGCACTGTCATGTTCATCCCTCCGCCGATCAATTCACAAATCATCTTATCAAGTATAACATGTGTTTCCTGTATTTGCAAAATCTTTTAGCAAAATCTTTTGACTAAAATCCGACCCGGCCCGGTCAGGCCGCCCCTCGCTCCCCCGCGGCTTTTCCAAAAGACCGCACGCGAAAAATGACTGCGGCCGGAAAACCCTGCATTTTGCAGTCTTCCAGCCGCAGCCATGTCTCAATGTCCGGCTTTTTTTGCCTTATTTTACACGCAGTCTCATCGCGGCGCTGACGCCCCGCGCGGTCACGGTGATGGTGGTAAAGCCCTTTTTCTTCGCCGTGATCTTTCCGTCTTTGTCCACCG
>CANRIR010000003.1 GCA_947630735.1 uncultured Marvinbryantia sp. | reverse complement strand
ATAAAAAAAGCAAGGAAAACCTTGCAAAATAAGGAAAAAATTTAATTAGAATCAGCTGACAAGTGGCAAACTCGGGGATCTCTACTATGAGCTGGCACAGCTGGACTAGAGGAAAAAAGCCGCGGCCGGCGGATAGCCGTTTGACTTAGGAGGGCCCTTGTGCTAAAATATTCAGAAAAAAATATACTGGTAAAGAGTGAGATGTAAAATGAGATCAAATATGAGTGAAGACGCGTATTTATTTGTAAAAAATACGCTGATGGATAATTTTCTGAAGCTCGCCAGAGTGAATGTCATGACCGGGGCATATGAGTTCCTGAAATATGATGAGCTGGTCAGAGAAGAAGGTTATGACGATATTCCCAGTATTTATGAATATATCAAAAAGCAGGTGGCGGACGGCTTGGTATCTTCGGAGTACGTATCGGACTATCTGAACTATGGCGATCCGGAGTATGTGCGAAAGAGGATCTTTGAGCGCGGGGACAGGAGGATGCTCCAGAGTTATAAGCGCAGGATCCAGGCCGGTTATATCTGGGTGACATTCGGCATCGCCATCCCCAAAGACGTGACGCCCGAAAATCCGTGGGCGCTGTTTTACTGGCAGAAGGCGGATACGAACACGACGATCATGGTGGATGCGCTGTCCACGCTCTCCTCGATCTACTATAAGATCCTCAAGATCAATCTGACCAGGGACACGTTCCAGGTGATCAAGACGGAACCGGCGGAGCGGAAACTGTTTTCCGACCGCCTGGAAAAGATCTCGGACTGGTGGAGAAAATTCGAGGAGGACGGCTTCGTCTACCCGGAGGATCTGGAGGTATATCGGAACTTTGCGGATATCGAGCAGCAGAAGCAGTACTTCCGGGAAAAGCGCGGCGTGATGCAGAGCTGCCATTACCGGAGAAAAATCGCGGACAGCTGGCGCTGGGTGCAGATGGAGCTGATCCCAAGTATTGAATACACGGATGACGACCAGGTGCTCATTCTTTATGTGAAGGATGTGCACGACGAGTACCTCAAGGAGAAGCGCAGCCGCGAGGCCATGCTGGATGAATACCACAGAGACGCGCTCACCAGGCTGTATAACCGCCACAAATACAATGAGGATATCGAACAGCTCTCGGAGGGGAGCGGAAGTACGCGCCTTACGGCCTGCTATGTGGATGTGAACGGGCTTCACGAGGTCAACAACAAGCTGGGACATGAGCGGGGAGACGATATGCTCTGCAGCGTTGCGGATGTCCTCAAAAAATATTTTCCGGAGGAGTCCGTGTACCGGATCGGCGGGGATGAATTTGTGATGCTGAGCTGCAGGCTGTCCAGCCAGAGCGTGGAAAACATCATGGAAAAGGTGCGGGAAGTGCTCCTGAAGGACAATTATGAGATCTCCGTGGGCGTGGCGAGCGGAGAGAAGGAACTTGCCATCCACAAGATCGTAGGCGAGGCGGAGCTTGCCATGCGCGCGGATAAAGAGCGGTACTACCGGCAGAACGGGGGCCGCAGGGAGAGAAGGGCCCTGAACGAGGAGCTGGAGAAGACGCTGGCCAGAAAGAAAAATACGGACCGGTTCCTGAACCTGATCGCCCACCGCTTCAACGGCGTTTATTTTGTGAATTTAAAGCAGGATAAGCAGCAGTACATCTATATCCCGGATTATTTCCTGGAACTGATCGAAAAAGCGGACGACAGCTACAGCAGGGCCATGCAGCTGTACCTGGAAAAGTACGTCAAATGGGAGTATTATGAGGCGTTCCGGGAGGTGTTGGACTACGGGCGGCTCGCAGAGAAGCTCCGCCGGGACAAGGTGGTCTCACTCTCCTATCAGAAGGTGGACGGGAGCTGGATGTATCTGCGCATCATCGCTCAGAACGAACAGTCGGATGACTGCGAGGACACGATCTGGATTTTTTCGGGAGAACAGATGGAGTAGCTGCAGGAATTATGGTTGCATGGGAACCACAATATATGGTAGAATAATAAGGACTATAATAAGGGAGGATAAGAGGGATGAAAAAACTTGCGGCAATACTGCTTACCGGGTGTATGGCGCTTCAGCCGCTGTCGGGCTGCGCGTCCGTATACGGGGCAGATGTCTTTTGGGAGACGGAAGCGCTCCCGGAGGCTTATGAGACAGAACAGCAGGCTGTTCCGTCTGTGGATGTGCCGGTCACGGAACTGCCCGCGGAGGGCTCTGCCGGCGGGCCGGTGATGGAGGCTGTGCAGACAGAAGACGCACAGACGGAGGATATGCAGACAGAGGGCGTGCAGACGGAGGACGCGCAGACAGAGGGCGTCCTGCCGGAGGAGAGCACGTCAGAGGATTCTTCCGATACAGAGGCTTCAGAGGAGCCGACCGGGGAGATCGAGGAAGAGATCATTATCGGCGAGATGATGGAGAGCGAGTCTGAGACAGGATCGGAGTCTGAGCTGGAATCGGAGACCCAGAGCGAGTCCGAGGCGCAGGACGGCGGCATCATGCTGCTCTCCGTGGATGATCTGGCGGGGAGATCCTATGTGGAGGTAAAGGTGATCTCCACACAGAAAGGTGTGAGCGCCAGAGAAGTGACCGTTTCGATCGCAGATGCGGCCACAGGAAAAAACACAATAGACAGCAGGGTATTTACCATCCCCAATGACGGCGGAGCGGATGGCTCTGCCAAATTTGAAGTGGCGCCGGGCGAGTACACCGTGACGGTGTCTGCGGACAGATTCGAGTCCTATCAGCAGACCCTGGCGGTGGGCGAGCAGCAGACGGCAAAGATCGAGGTGTGCACGTCAAAGGAGAAGGCTCTCGGCGGCGAGAAGTCGGCGAGGGGCTGGATGCGCCTGGGCGATGTGAACGGAGATCAAAAGATCACGATCGAGGATGTCACGGCCATCTTGGACGCCATCCGGCGCGATCCCTCCAGTGCGGCCTGCAATCTCACGGACGCCCTGGACAGCGTGGTGGATATCATCGATCTGCAGCTCGCGGTGCAGAGCCTGTATGGGAAAAGCCAGGCGGCCACGGTGGAGACACTGACGGTGCCCATGGCTGTGAAGGCAGATAATGAGACCGTGGCGGAGGGAGTGGAAAATCTCCTCAGCGACGGGGGAACGGCTACTTTAAAGACAAAGGAAGGGCAGACGATCACAGATGAGCACCCCGTGTCCATGACGTTTGAGTTTGCGAAGGACGCGGAGCAGGATTCGGAAAACCCGGATGTACCGGTCGCTCCGGCGGCGCTGCCGGTTTTGGAAGGAATGACCATCCAGGCCCCGGCGGAGAGCGAGTACGGCGTCGTCAGCGATATCAGTTCCGGCACGGCGGAGGTAGTCTACGTGGCAGACGGGCAGGAACAGACCCTTCAGATCCCGCTCGGCGCAGCGCAGGCGGCCGGCATTATGACTGTGGCGGCAGCTCCGTCCGTGTCCCTGGAGCCGGACGGTTCCCTCGTGCTGAACTTTGGCAGTCAGATCGCGGTGAAGCGCGTCACCATCAAGATCACGGGCACCACAAAGCAGCAGCCGCTGGTGGATATCGCGCGCGTGGAATTTGTAAACGATATGGAGAGCAGGATACCGGCTCCCCAGATGAACATCCCGGCAAATGTGACGGTGACGCCCGGAAACGAGCAGCTCACGGTCAGCTGGGATCCCCAGAGCAATGTGACGGGCTATGAGGTCCGCGTGGAGGGCCCTGTGAAGAAGCAGGACGGCCCGGCCACCCAGATCGTGCGCGTGAGCGGGAGCCCGCACCTGATCGTTTCGATCAACGATCTTTCCTTAAAGAATTTTGGCGAGTACAAAGTGCAGGTGCGCTCCATAAACGGCGAGTGGTCCAGCCCGTGGTCGGAGACGGTGATAGCCTCTCCGAAACCGGAGGGCAAGCCCGCGCCGGTGGACAATGTGGTGGCGGCCGGCGGGTTCCGCTCCATCCGGGTTACCTGGAAGGATATGGACGACGCCAACGGCTATATGCTTTATTATAAGAGATCCAGCGATGTGGATGCCGCGTTCTGTCCGGTTGTGGACGGCTTTGTGCAGACAGATGACGGCGCGGGACGCCTCACGGCGAACAGCTACACCATTACCGGGCTGGAGGACGGCACCGAGTATGAGCTGTACGTGACCGGCTGGAACGATCTGGGCTGGGCGGTGAAGGAATCCCTGCATGCCCTGGCGCAGACGGAGAGCGGCGAGACGCCGAGGCTTCCCAATTACAGACTGATCAACACTTCAAACGGCGAGGGCAGGCTGACCGCGCACATCCAGAGCGCGCTGTGCGGCAACCACGGCAGTCAGAAGATGATCGACAGCCCCCTGGATCAGGCGATGAGCGGCAAGCCCACCGTGAATGGCCAGACGGCTTCGAACAGCCAGTGGGCGTTCGGCGTGGTGGACGACAGCTATTCGTCCTACTGGCTGAAGCCCAACGAGTGGGACGACGGCGTGGCATACCCGATGGACAATTTCAGCAAGGGCATCACGGTCACGTTCGATCAGGAATACAAGATGAATTATCTCACGTTCACGGCTGCGGACATCAGCGGAAGCCCGGAGCGGGCGCGCGTGGTGTACTGGAACCATGAGACCGGAAACACGGGCGTGGATGTGGGCTCCACTCTCATTCAGAAGCTGGATGTGAACAACCGGCCGTTCTATGTGCTGCGGTTCCACGAACCGGTGACGGCAAGCCAGATCATGCTGTGTCTGGGAACGGGCTATTCCAGGATCGAGATGAAGGTAGCGGAGATCCACTTCCATAACTATGATCCTCTGGACGAGGAGATCGAAAACCTTTTTGAAGATAACATGCACACCGTCCTGAAGGCGGATGTGACAGAAGACATGATCCGGGCGCTGGAAGAGCGGCTGAACATAACAGATGAAAACGGAGAGCTCCATCCGCTGTACGATTCCCTGCTTCTGGATCTGAAAGCGGCGAGAGAGCTGCTGAAGCTGCAGCTGGATGAGACGATCGCGGTGGATCCGCGCATCACGGCGCGCCGGGACGGCAGTCTTGGCTTTGGCGGCCTGAACGCATGGCAGCCTCTTGGGAGGACCGCGGCGGCCGGGGAGACCCTGGTGGTCTATGTGGGACATAATTTTAAGAAGATGGGCGAGAACACGAATCTTCGCCTGGTGTTCACGCAGTACCACGCGGAGGCCAACACGCTGATGAAAACCAGCGGCGTGCTGAAGGTGGGCCGCAATGAGATCACGGTCCCGCAGGTGAGCACCAACAAGTTTGAGCAGGGCGGACAGATCTACGTGGCATATGAGGGCAACGACACCGCGGACAGATACGGCATCCGCGTCAACGGCGGCGTGAAGATCCCCGTGCTGAACATCTACAAAAAGACCGGCGCAGAGAAGACTGAGGCCATCCGCCAGTATGTGTCCGAGCTGGAGACTTACGTGCAGACGATCAGCGCCAAACATGAAGAAAACCATACCGGCAGGAAGAATGTGGACTATGCCTACGATGCGCAGAACTGCATCCTGAACGCCACAGACCTGATGATGGAGCGCATGATGTATTCCGTGCCAGCCACGCAGCTCTGGGCGGCCATTTCCGGCTATGCGGACAAGGCCGCGCAGCTGGAGAGCGCGCTGGATGCCATCGAGAAGACCATGCTCCTGTTCTACCAGCACAAGGGCCTCAGCGACCAGGCAGGCGGCAGGAACGCGCTTCCCTCCCAGCACCTGAACATCCGCTACATGAGAATG
This sequence comes from uncultured Marvinbryantia sp., assembly GCA_947630735.1. Lineage (GTDB taxonomy): Bacteria > Bacillota > Clostridia > Lachnospirales > Lachnospiraceae > Marvinbryantia. Next base: position 100,235 of record CANRIR010000003.1, on the reverse strand, counting down.
TTTGCGGGGGCGTTTATGTACGCTTCCGGCAACCACATCGGCGTGGAGTGGAACGAGACGAAGCTGGCCGGCAGCGCGACGACCTGGGACGGTTTCGGATGGGGCATCGCGCATGAGATCGGGCACGACATCAACCAGTCCTGCTACGCCATCGCGGAGATTACGAACAACTACTTTGCACAGCTTCTGACAAAGGCCGCCAAGGGCACGCGCTTCCAGTACCCGGATGTGTACGCCAAAGTGACCTCGGGAGCCATCGGCCGCTCCCCGAACGTGGGCATCCAGCTGGCGCTCTACTGGCAGCTCCACCTGGCCTACGACAGCTACACCAAGGACGACCGGTACATTTTCGACAGCTATCAGGATCAGTTTAACAACCTGTTCTTCGCGCGGGTGGACACCTATGCGAGGGATGCGGGCGCGGCTCCCAAACCCAAGGAGGTGGAGCTGAAGCTGGACGCGGGCGTGGACCAGAACCTGATGCGCCTTGCCTGCGCGGCGGCCAATAAGGATATCCTGGAGTTCTTCGAGCGCTGGGGCATGGTGCCGGACGAGGCGACCATCGCATACGCAGGGCAGTTTGAGAAGGAGACCAGAGCCATCTGGTATGTGAACGACGATGCGCGCGATTACCGTGTAGACCACGCGGGCGCCGGGGAGACGGTGCAAAACGCGGCGGTCAGCGCGAAGGCGTCGGCGGTTGACAACCAGGTGACCATCAGCATGAGCACCAGCGGCGTGAGCGGGAGTGCTATCCTGGGTTATGAGATCATCCGGGGCATGATGTCCAACGGCAGGCTGACGTCCCAGGTGATCGGCTTCCAGCCGGCAGATGCGGACGGCACGGCCACCTATGTGGACACGGTGTCCTCCATCAACAACCGGGTAATGTATTATGAAGTGAAAGCGGTGGATAAGCTGCTCAACTACTCTCCGGCGGCCAGCGCGGGTTCCGTGAAGGTTGCCACGGGAGGCGCCTTGAACAAGGATTCCTGGACGGTGGAGACCACCATGACCTCCGCGGACGACGCGAAGGTGGAGCGCGATGAGGACGATCCGGACGGCGGCTTCGACGCCGAGAGCGGAGCGGCGGGCATGCAGTACAGCATCAGCCGCATCAAGGATAATGTGCGCGATGCCAACCCGTACAGCGGCGTTTCCGCCGGGGACGCGCAGATCGTCATCGATATGCACAGGACGGAGGAAGTCACATCCGCAAGATACATGGGCAGTGATCTGGACTCCGTGACCGTGAGCGTGAGCGCGGACGGCAACAACTGGATCACCGTGAAAGAGGCCTATGAAGGCTGCAGGAACTGTGCTTCCGCCTTTGCGACCATCTGGTTCGATTCGGTCTACGAGGCGAACAAGAGCAGCTGGATCGGCACCTACAACGCGCGCTATGTGAAATTCCAGATTCCGCAGAGCGGAACTATCTCCATCAGCGAGATCGACATCTGCGGACCTTCCGGGGATGATCTGGAGTTCTATACGGCGAACGGCGGCGTGCCGGCCATCGGCAGGCTGACCCAGGATTATCAGTACGGCAAGGAAGCGAAGGACGTCATCCCGCAGGGCTCCCTGATCTTCGGGGGCACCTACAAGGGCAATCCCGCCTACAACGTAGTTCTTCTGTACGACACGGAAGGAAACGTGATCGGTGCGAAGGACGGCGCAGTGAACGCGGGACAGGTCATCTTAGCGGAGGTGCCGGAGAACGGCAGCCTGGGCGAGACCTCGGACGGCACCTGGATCTACTATGTGGAGCCGGGCAACTGGGATGAGGAGACCCTGAAGGCCAAAAAGGGCGTGAGGGGCGAACTCTACCGTGTGGACGACGCCATTACTCTGGACGGCGAGCGCATTGTGAGCGACACGGCCGTCATAAGCATTCCGGACACCATACCGGATATCACTCTGACCAACACCGGCAACGGCGGACAGCAATAGAAGGAGGGACCGGCGATGAAAAAATGGATGGATCATATACGCATATCTGTTCTGCTTCTTGTGGCGCTGCTGTCGTTTTCGGCATCGGCGAAGGATTCCGGCACGGCAGTCCTGACAAAGGCGGAAGGCAGCAACAATGTCACAGTGTCTCTGGATCTCGCGGAGGGCGGGACAGAGAACATCACCTCGATCCACTTCTCCATGTACATTTCCGTGGAGAGCGGCGAGAAGATGGATGAGCCGACATTCCAGTTTGCGGAAGGGATCCCGAGCGCAGTGAAAGACGCGCGGGTATACTGGGATGAGGCTTCCTCCGATTATTTGATCGATATTATCCTGTCCGGGACGGAAGATCAGCTGATCCTGGACGGCAAGGGCGATGCCCTCATCGGCACCCTGGTGATACCGGACGGCGATTATTACGCGGAAGTAGGGCTGGTGCGCGTAGACGCGGAGAGCGAGGAGGACAGCGTCCCGGTGCTCCAGTACGCGGACAGCGCCGGCCTGACGGCTATGAGCGTGCACATGACCAATGTGGTGCCAGTGATGATCGGGCAGAAACCGGAAGAACCGGCGCCGGAAGAAACACCGCAGCCCACGGCCGCGCCGGAAGAGACACCGGAGCCGACGGCCACACCGGAAGAGACGCCGGAGCCGACAGCCACACCGGAAGAGACGCCGGCCCCGACAGCCACACCGGAAGAGCCACCGGAACCGACGGCCACACCGGAAGAGACGCCGGAACCCACCCCGACCCCGGGAGAGGTTCCGCCGGCCCCGACTCCCGGCACGTCGCCGGAGCCGTCTGAGACCAGGCCGGAGGCACCTGCCTTAACCGTTCTGACGAGGCCGGGTTCCGAGAAGGTTTCCTTTAAATGGAATGCGGTCAGCGGCGTGGACGGGTACGAGATCTGCCAGCGCGATCAGGCATCGGCGGTATATGAGAGAACAGCGACGCTTGCGGGCAGCGACCGGCTCAGCTTCCTGAAGAACTTCCAGCGCGGAGAAAAATACGCGTTCCGGATCCGTTCCTTCCGGAAGGAGAGCGACGGCACAGTGCTGTACAGCGCGTACAGCCCGGCTGTGTTTGTCTCCCTGTCGGCGTTTGATCCCGCCAGGAGAGTCAATATGAAAGCAAGTACCACGCATTTTGGCACGAGCGTGTATTTCACCTGGGACAGAACAGAGGGAGCAGACGGATATGAGATCTTCCGCTATGACTGGAAATACAAGAAGTATGTGCGCCTCGCGATCCTTGGAAAAGGAAGCCAGAGATCCTATGTGAGCAATGCCGCGTTTGCCAACGGCGGGGAGTACCGATTTGCCATGCGCGCCTATGCGCTTGACGCAGACGGAAAGACCAGGATATACGGCGCGTACAGTGAGCCTGTGACGGTCAGGATAGCGCCGGCGCGGGTAGGAGCGATAGCGGGCAGGTCCTATGTGCAGGGGAAGGCCAATGTATACTGGAGAAGGGTCTATAATGCACAGGGTTACTGCGTATACCGCAGCACCAGCGAGACGAACGGGTTCCGCAAGGTGGCGACCATCACCGATGGAAATACCCTGCGCTTTACCGATCAAAATCTGTCCAGCGGCAAAACCTATTATTACAGGGTGAGGGCTTACGTGCTCAACACGCAGGGACATGTGCTGTACGGCAGCACCAGCGGAGCGTGCAGGGTAGCGGTCCGCTAGGCGGAGTACCGGAGAGAATGTTGAAAAAATGCGCAGAAATGCGGTCTGATCGGCAGACAGAAGGAGAGACGACGATATGGAACAGTATAAACAGGGCTTTATTGAATTTATGGTGGACAGCAGCGTGCTGAAATTCGGTGATTTTGTGACCAAGAGCGGCAGGAAGACCCCGTTTTTTGTGAACACGGGATTTTACCGCACAGGCGGACAGCTCCGAAAGCTGGGCGAATATTACGCGCGCGCCATTAAAGAAAGCTTCGGGCTGGATTTCGACGTGCTGTTCGGGCCGGCCTACAAGGGCATTCCCCTTGCGGTGGCCGCCTCTATGGCCGTCAGCGAGTTCTACGGCAGAGATATCCGCTACTGTTCCAACCGGAAAGAGGAAAAGGACCACGGGGATAAAGGGATCCTTCTGGGCAGTCCGCTTGTGGACGGCGACAGGGTGCTTATCATTGAGGATGTCACCACGGCGGGGACATCCATCCAGGAGACCATGCCCATCCTCAGGGCGCAGGCGGATGTGAAGCCTGTGGGGCTTGTCGTGTCGGTGGACCGCATGGAGCGCGGCCAGGGCGCAAAGAGCGCGCTTGCCGAGATAGAAGAAACGTATGGAATACAGACGACGGCTATCGTGACGATGCAGGAAGTGGTAGAACATCTGTATAATCGCCCGTATAAGGGAAATATCATTATAGATGATAAGATCAAGGCTGCCATCGACGCGTATTACGATCAGTACGGTGCGCAGCAGGCATAGTCATGAGAAAGGAGACGCGCTTATGAAAGAAAATGAAAAGATTTACCGCACCTTAAGCGCTACGGGCGCCGGCGATATCGTGATCGGGGTCCTGGTGATCGCCGTGGGTGTCTGCGCGGGCGTCATTGCCATCGTAAACGGTGCAAGGCTGCTGTGCTCGCGCAAGAGTGTGATGCTCTAGGGCGGGATCCGGACGATCGGGTACCCGCTGTGTGCAGCTGGCTTAGGAGAAGACAAAATGGCTAAAAAAATGATGTATTCCTTTACCGAAAAAAAACATTCCGTGGACGGCATCATCTCCACCATCATGGGGAGCATCTCTTTGGTGTTCCTGCTGGCGATGGTATATGCCTCCTATTATATGCGGGGCGACGCGGGGATCTACGCGGGGGCTTTTGGCGTCTGCGGGATAGCGTTTGCCCTGGCGGGATTTATTGTGGGGATCATCAGCTTTTCAGAGAAAAACATCAAATACAGATATCCAAAGATCGGGTCCGTCCTGTGCGGCGTGCTGTTCGCCGCCTGGCTGGGCCTGTATCTGATCGGTGTATAACAGGCGATTTAAAGGAGATCATTCATGCAGCAGACAGATGATCTGACGCGGGAGAGACTGGTGCTTGCAAAGGGGCGCATCGGGGAGATTGTCACAGAACAAAGTGTGCCGGAGCCGTTTGCAGATTACTTTTCGAAAACCGCGTCGTTTATTTTGCAGAATATAAAGACGGCGGAGGCCATTGCGGCGGGCGAGACGAAGGCCTATTCCCTGGAGGAGTGGCAGAGCCTGAACCATGCGCTCTACGAGGATATCCTGCCGGAACACTACGAAATCAGCTACGCAAATCCTGCCTACGCGGTGCAGACACTGGGGGAAGTGCACGGGCGCATCCTCTCGTTCCTCTGTGCCGAGCTTCGCAGCATGACCGCGGCGGTGTTCGAACAGGACTATGAGGACCTGGCTTCCCTGATGGAACTGTTCATCGAGGTGTACAACAGTTTTGAGGGGGAGGCACTGCCCGCCTACCATCAGATCCAGCAGATCGTCTACTGGCACGTGAGCGACTATGCCGATGTGCTGGTGGAAAAGCGCATCCGCGCGTCGGTGGACCCGGAGGAGGACTTTGCCGTCCGCATCATCTGCGGGGAGGACCTGCGGGATCTGCGCTATCTCTACAAATACGGGGAATATGTCTCGCAGAACGAGCTGCGCACGGCGCAGTTCCTAAATTCCCTCCCGCAGGAGGAGATCGACAGGATGGCCTCCGTCTACACGGAGGGCTACCGCATGGGGTTCGTGCTGGGGAGAAAAGACCTGTCCAAAAAGAAGACCGTGAACATCCGCTATGCGCTGGGCTTTGAGCGGATGATCCGAAAAGCCATAGAAAATTTTGCCGCCATGGGGCTGCGGCCCGTCGTGTACCGCGCGGCGGTGCACAGCGTCAACCGCCGCCAGCACGAGCGCGTGGGCTATGTGGGCGGCATCCCAAACAAGCAGTTTGACTACGACCACAAAAACGACAGCGCCATCTATCTGGACAAGGCCTTTGTGGAGCGCAAGCTGGGCGTTATCCGAACAGCCTATGAAAAATACCGCCAGCTCGCGGGCGTCCACGCGGGGCCGGCCTGTGTGGAGACGTTCGGGGAGATCCCCTTTGCCCCGCAGAACAAGGAGGAGGCCTACCGCCTGTCGGAGCGGCAGCAGAAGCTGGCGGTGGAGCTTGCCAGTGAAAATATGCAGATCACCAACCGCTATATCCGGGGCGAGGAGCGCAGTTTTACCATCATCGCCTTCCCGGTGCCCGAGATCGGGGAGCGCTTCGAGGAGATCTTCCGGGAGACGGTGCGCATCAACACACTGGATTACCGGCTCTACCGGGACATTCAGCAGACCATCATAGACGCGCTGGACAAAAGTGTGCAGGTGCACATCCTTGGAAAGAACGGGAACCGCACCGACCTGACGGTGCAGCTAAGGCCCCTGCCCCATCCGGACCGGGAGACGCTCTTTGAAAACTGTGTGGCGGACGTGAACATCCCCGTGGGGGAGGTCTTCACATCGCCGCAGCTGAAGGGCACCGACGGGGTGCTGCACGTCACGGAGGTGTATCTGGAGGGGCTGCGCTACCGCGACCTGGAGCTGCACTTCTCGGACGGCATGGTGAGCGCCTATTCCTGCGGGAATTTTTCCACGGAGGAGGAGAACCGGGCGTATGTGCGGGAGAACGTGCTGTTTTCCCACGACACGCTCCCCATGGGGGAATTTGCCATCGGCACCAACACCACGGCCTACGCCGTGGCGGAACAGTACGGCATCGCGGATAAGCTGCCCATCCTGATCGCGGAGAAGATGGGGCCGCACTTCGCGGTGGGCGACACCTGTTACAGCTTTGCGGAGGACACGGCGGTGTTCAATCCCGACGGCAGGGAGATCATCGCCAGGGATAACGAGTGCTCCATCCTGCGCAGGACAGACCCGGGGAAGGCTTATTTCAACTGTCACACCGACATTACCATCCCCTACCGGGAGCTGGGGCTCATCGAGGCGGTCACGGCAGAGGGGGAGCGCATTCCCATCATCCGGGACGGACTCTTTGCGCTGCCGGGCACGGAGGAGCTGAATATCCCTATTTTACCACCGGATGTTGACAAGAACACGGAAAATGAAGTATCATAGGAGAAGCAGAAAAAACACGCGGAGGAGAAAACCTATATGGCAAAAGTAGGCATTGTAATGGGAAGCGATTCGGATATGCCGGTCATGGCGAAGGCGGCGGAAATTCTCGACAGGCTGGGAGTGGAGTATGAAATGTCCATCATCTCGGCGCACCGCGAACCGGAGGTCTTCTTCGAATACGCGAGATCGGCGGAGAGCAGGGGCTTTAAGGTCATCATTGCGGGCGCGGGCATGGCGGCGCATCTGCCGGGCATGTGCGCGGCGATCTTCCCCATGCCGGTCATCGGCATACCCATGCACACCAGCTCCCTGGGCGGGAGGGACTCTCTGTACTCCATCGTGCAGATGCCGTCCGGCATCCCGGTGGCCACGGTGGCCATCAACGGCGGGGCGAACGCGGGGCTTCTGGCGGCCAGGATCCTGGCCACATCGGACGATGCGCTGCTGGCGCGTCTGAAGGCGTACTCGCAGGAGCTGAAGGAGCAGGTGGAGGCAAAAGACAGGCGTTTACAGGAAGTGGGCTACAAGGCATACTGATGGGCTGCGGCCGCCCGGGCGGCGCGGACGACGAGGAGAGGAGAACCAACATGGACTATAAAAACGCCGGCGTTGACATCGAAGCCGGGTACAGATCGGTAGAGCTGATGAAGGAGCATATCAAAAAAACCATGCGGCCGGAGGTGCTGGCGGGCATCGGCGGATTCTCCGGCGCGTTTTCGGCGGAGGCCATTAAGAAGATGGAGAAGCCGGTTCTGGTTTCCGGCACGGATGGCGTGGGAACCAAGCTGAAGCTGGCCTTTCTGATGGATAAACACGACACCATCGGCATCGACTGCGTGGCCATGTGTGTGAACGATATCGCGTGCGCGGGCGGCGAGCCGCTGTTCTTTTTGGACTATATCGCGTGCGGGAAAAATATACCGGAAAAGATCGCGCAGATCGTGAGCGGCGTGGCCGAGGGCTGCGCGCAGGCTGGCGCTGCGCTCATCGGCGGGGAGACGGCCGAGCACCCGGGCCTGATGCCCGAGGAGGAATACGACCTTGCCGGGTTTGCGGTGGGCCTGGTGGACGAGAAGGATCTCATCACGGGCAGCGGCATCCGGGAGGGGGACGTGCTGATCGGCATTGCCAGCTCGGGCGTGCACAGCAACGGGTTCTCCCTGGTGCGGAAGGTGTTTTCCATGGACACGGAGACGCTGGGCACCTACCACGAGGAGCTCGGAACCACTCTGGGCGAAGCGCTTCTCGCCCCCACGAAAATATATGTGAAGGCGCTGCGCCGGGTAAAGGAAGCTGGCGTGCGCATCAAGGGCTGCAGCCACATCACGGGCGGCGGCTTCTATGAGAACATACCGCGCATGCTGCCGGACGGCGTGCGTGCGGTGATCCAGAAAGACAGTTATCCGGTTCCGCCCATCTTCCACATGCTGGCGCGCGAGGGCCGGATCGAGGAACAGATGATGTACAACACCTACAACATGGGCATCGGCATGGTGCTGGCGGTGGACCCGGCGGATGCGGAAAAGACAAAGGCGGCGCTTGAGAGCGCGGGCGAGACCGCGTATGTGATCGGGCGGACGGCCTGCGCGGAAAAGGGCGTGGAATTATGCTAAAGCTCTGTGTACTGGTATCCGGCGGCGGCACCAACCTGCAGGCCATCCTGGACGCCATAGAGGCGGGGAAGATCACGAACGCGGAGGTTGCGGCTGTCATCAGCAACAATCCCAACGCCTTCGCGCTGCAGCGCGCGAAGCGGGCCGGGATCGAGCACGTGTGCGTCTCGCCGAAGTCGTTTGCCGAGAGGCGGCTGTTTAACCGGGCCCTTCTGGAGAAGATACGATCCTATGAGCCGGATCTGATCGTGCTGGCAGGCTGCATGGTGGTGCTTCCGAAAGAGCTGATCGCGGCCTACCCGAACCGGATCATCAACATACACCCGGCTCTGATCCCGGCCTTCTGCGGGACGGGCTATTACGGGCTGACGGTGCACGAGAAGGTGCTGGAGCGCGGCGCAAAGATCACGGGGGCCACGGTGCACTTTGTGGACGAGGGCACGGACACCGGTCCCATCATCCTGCAGAAAGCGGTGGAAGTGCTCCAGGACGACACGCCGGAGACGCTGCAGCGCCGCGTGATGGAGCAGGCGGAGTGGGTGATCATGCCGGAGGCCATCAACCTGATCGCCAACGGGCGCGTGAGCGTGGAGAACGGAAAAGTCAGAATAGACGGAGGAGACAGATGAAAGTACTGATCGTGGGCAGCGGCGGGAGAGAACATGCCATCGCGTGGAAGGTGGCCCAGAGCAAAAAGGTGGACAAGATCTACTGCGCGCCGGGCAACGCGGGCGTGGCCCAGTACGCCGAGTGCGTGGACATAGGCGCCATGGAGTTTGAAAAGCTGGCGTCGTTTGCAAAGGAAAAACAGATCGATCTGACCGTGATCGGCATGGACGACCCGCTGGTGGGCGGCGTGGTGGACGTCTTTGAAAAAGAGGGGCTGCGGGTGTTCGGACCCAGGGCCAACGCCGCCATCCTGGAGGGCTCCAAGGCGTTCTCCAAGGATCTGATGAAGAAATATCACATCCCCACCGCGGCGTATGAAAACTTTGACGATCCCGAAAAGGCGCTGGCCTATCTGGAGACGGCGAAGATGCCCATTGTGCTCAAGGCGGACGGGCTTGCGCTGGGGAAGGGCGTGCTGATCTGCAATACGCTGGAGGAGGCGAAGGCCGGCGTGAAGTCCATCATGCAGGACAAGAAGTTCGGCGCGTCGGGCGACCGCATGGTCATCGAGGAATTTATGACGGGGCGCGAGGTGTCGGTGCTCTCCTTCGTGGACGGGAAGACCATTAAAACCATGACCAGCGCGCAGGATCACAAGCGCGCGGGCGACGGGGACACGGGCCTCAACACGGGCGGCATGGGAACCTTTTCCCCAAGTCCCTTCTATACCAAAGAGATCGACGCGTACTGCCGGGAGCACATCTATCAGCCCACGGTGGACGCCATGGCCGCGGAAGGCCGGGAGTTTAAGGGCATCATCTTCTTCGGCCTGATGCTGACGGCGGACGGGCCCAAGGTGCTGGAGTACAACGCCAGGTTCGGAGATCCCGAGACGCAGGTGGTGCTGCCGCGCATGAAGACGGACATTGTGGATGTGTTCGAGGCCTGCATCGACGGCACGCTGGCGCAGACGGACCTGGAGTTCGAGGACAACGCGGCGGTCTGCGTGGTGCTGGCATCGGAGGGCTATCCGGTCAAATACGAGAAGGGCTTCGTCATCCGGGGCCTGGAAAAGTTTGAGGGCAAAGACGGGTACTATGTGTTCCACGCGGGCTCCAAAAAGACCCCGGAGGGCATCGTGACCAACGGCGGACGGGTGCTGGGCGTCACGGCCACCGGAAAGGATCTGAAGGAGGCGCGCGCCAACGCGTACGAGGCCGTAAACTGGATCGATTTCGATAATAAATATTATCGTCACGATATAGGAAGAGCCATAGAGGAAGCGTAGCGGCCGGAGAGACGCCGGAACGCTGCAAAGCGCAGCAAAACGAATGTAAAAAGTGAGGTAGTGTACAATGAGGACAGTAAGGAGAGTAGGAAACCGTATCGCAGTAACTTTATTGGCAGTGCTCTGGATGCTCTGCATAAGCGCATCCGCAGACTCCGGCGACAATTCGCTGTACGATCTGGGCCTGGAAAACGCCGTGAGCTGCTCCCCGGAATTTTACTATTCCACCCTGGAATATGATGTGGTGGTTCCGGCGGGCACCACGGAGCTGCAGCTGGATCCGGTCACGTCCAACTCGGAGGCGAATGTGATCGATATCAGCGGCACGGAGATTGCAGAGGATGGGACTGCCACAGTCTATATTACGGTGGAGGCGCCCAACGGAGCGCAGGTGAGCTACACCCTGCACGTCACATCGGAGGCGCCGGCGGAGACGGAGCCGCCCCAGACGGAGAAGAGCCAGGAGCAGATCCAGCAGGAGGAGGCACAGCGCCAGAGCGAGAGCGAGGCGGAGGCGAAGCGGGAGGCGGAGCTTGCCGCAAACCGCCGTCAGATCGAGACGCTCTCCGTACAGAACGCGGATCTGTCCGACCGGCTCAACCTGCTGATGAAGGTGCTCTACGGCCTGGTGGGATTTGCCGTTCTTCTGCTGATCATCATCATCAACCAGAGCTTCCGCAATAAGGATCTCAAGGAGGATCTGAAGGAGGCCAGGAGCCAGATCGATCAGAGCAATGAGTTCGCGCGCAAAGAGCAGATCATGCAGGGCGGATTCTATTACAACACGCCGCAGGAGCCGATCCCGGGCATGCAGCAGGGTATGCCGCCCATGCCGCCCGTCCAGGAAGCCACGCAGAATGTGGAGGAGGCCTTTGGAAATGCTTCGCAGATGCTGTACGCACAGCCGGCCCCGGGGCAGGTAAACGCGCCGGTGCAGCCGGGAGACGAGGCGGTACAGCCGGAGGCGGAAAAGTCCAAGCGCAGGGGCAGGAAAGGAGAACCCTCCCAGGCTGCGGAACCGGAGCTGGTACAGGGTGAGACCCAGGAGCCGGACATTAACGTGGAAATGATCGATCTGTAGGGATTAGGATTTAAGCTATGGGGCTGCGGCAGACAGCCCCATAAATTTTATGCGGCAGACGGTTCCGCAGATTTTACCTCTTGTATCTTCTTGCATCTGTGCTATAATATATATCACAACAATGCGCAATGTGTAAATAAAAGAATGGATGTGGTACAGATGATGATCGAAATTGATTTTCAAAGTGACGAAGCCATCTATATACAGCTGAGGAACCAGATCATTCTGGGGATCGCCACTTCCGCTATCCACGAGGGGGACGCGCTCCCTTCCGTGCGCCAGATGGCGGACGATATCGGCATTAATATGCACACGGTAAACAAGGCGTACTCGGTTCTCAGGCAGGAAGGCTTCCTTCAGCTCGACCGCCGCAGGGGCGCCGTTGTGGCGCTGGATGTGGATAAGCTGCAGGCCATGCAGGAGATGCGGGACGCCCTGCGGGTACTTCTGGCGAAGGCATGCTGCAAAAATATCACCGGGGAAGAAGTACACGCGATGATCGACGAGATACTGAATGACATGAGAAGATGACAAAATTTTAAGATAATGGAAGGATATGGGACACATGCAGTTTACGGAACAGGCGAAGGCTGCCCTGAAATATGCGCAGCAGGCCGCCAGAAAATGCGGACAGAGTTATATCGGTTCCGAACATCTTCTGCTGGGTCTGCTCGGCGAGGCGGAGGGAATGGCCGCCGCGATCCTGAGCGAGCATCAGGTGAGCGAGGAAAAGGTAAAGGAAATGATCCGGGATCTGATCGTGCCGGAAGGAGGGGTCGCGCAGCGGGGCGGCGTGCTTTATTCCCCGCGCGCTCAGGCCATTCTGGAGCAGACGGAGGCGGAAGCGCGCTTTTTCCGCCAGCCGCAGATCGGCACGGAACACATCCTGCTGGCCATTTTGAAAGACACGGAGTGCGTGGCCATGCGGCTTCTCCACACCATGGGCGTGCAGGTTCAGAAGGTCCTGATCGATGTGCTGGAGAGCCTGGGGCTCCAGGAGGACCGCTACCGCGAATATGTGCAGCAGGTACAGGGAGAGGGCGCGGTCATGTCCTCGGATATGCTGGAGAAATACAGCCGGAACCTCACCCGGCAGGCAGAGGACGGAAAGCTGGACCCGGTGGTGGGCAGAGAGCAGGAGATCCAGCGCATCATTCAGATCCTCGGCAGGCGCACGAAGAATAACCCGTGCCTCATCGGCGAGCCCGGCGTTGGAAAGACAGCCATCGTGGAGGGACTTGCCCAGCGCATCGTGGCGGGCACGGTGCCGGACGTTATCCGGGGCAAACAGATCTATACCCTGGATATGGCGGCCATGGTGGCGGGCTCCAAGTACCGCGGAGAATTTGAGGAGCGCATCAAACGGGTCATCCAGGAGGTGACGGCCAGGAGCGATGTGCTGCTGTTTATAGACGAGCTGCACACCATCATCGGAGCGGGCGGCGCGGAGGGCGCCATGGACGCCTCCAATATCCTGAAGCCGGCTCTTTCCCGCGGGGAGATGCAGCTCATCGGGGCCACCACCATCACGGAGTACCGCAAATATATCGAAAAAGATCCGGCACTGGAGAGAAGGTTCCAGTCCGTCGTTGTGGAGGAGCCCGGCGAGGAGGACACGGTGGCCATCCTGAAGGGACTGCGCGGCAACTACGAGGCCCATCACGGAGTCTCTATCAGCGATGAGGCCATCGAGGCGGCGGTGCAGTATTCCGTCCGCTACATCAGCGACCGCTATCTGCCGGACAAGGCCATCGATCTCATCGACGAGGCGGCTTCCGGAAAACAGATCAACACACCGTCGTCCCCGGATGTGCTGGAATCCCTGCAGAATGCCATCGACGAGCTGTCGGAGAAAAAAGAGCAGGCCATCATCGAGGGAAAATGGGAGGAAGCGTCTGAGCTGAACCGCGCGCAGACGGCCATGGTCAAAAAGCTGGAAAACACGCAGAGGCGTCTGGCCCGCAGCGGGAACGTTTACCGGCGCGAGGTGACCGAGGCGGACATCGCGGCCATTGTCTCCATGTGGACCAAGATCCCGGTGCAGCGCCTGGCGGAGAAGGAGACCAAACGCCTCCTGAAGCTGGAGCAGACCCTGCACAAGCGCATCATAGGGCAGGACGAGGCGGTTTCGGCGGTGGCGAAGGCCGTGAAGCGCGGCCGCGTGGGGCTGAAGGATCCCGCGCGCCCCATCGGTTCGTTCCTGTTTCTGGGGCCTACGGGCGTGGGCAAGACGGAGCTTTCCAAGGTGCTGGCGGAGGTGGTGTTCGGAAGCGAGCAGTCCATGATCCGCGTGGATATGTCGGAATATATGGAGAAGCACAGCGTGTCCCGGATGGTGGGGTCGCCGCCGGGCTATGTGGGGTACGACGAGGGCGGCCAGCTCAGCGAGAAGGTGCGCCGCAATCCTTACTCGGTCATCCTGCTGGATGAGGTGGAGAAGGCCCATCCGGATGTGTTCAACATCCTGCTGCAGGTTCTGGACGACGGGCATATCACGGATTCCCAGGGGCGGAAGGTGGATTTCAAAAACACCATCATCATCATGACGTCCAACGCGGGCGCCCAGTCCATCGTGGAGCCCAAGAAGCTGGGCTTTGCCGCGGCGGACGATGAGAAGCAGGATTACCAGCGCATGAAGAACAGCGTCATGGAGGAAGTGAAGCGGCTGTTCAAGCCGGAGTTCTTAAACCGCATCGACGAGATCATCGTGTTCCGGTCGCTGAACCGGGAGGAGATCGGGCGCATCGTGAGCCTGCTTTTGAAGGATTTTGCGGACCGCTGCAAAAAGCAGATGGAGATCAGCCTGACGTTCCGGCCGTCTGTGAAAAAACAGATCGCCGAGAGCGGGTTTGACGCCAAGTTCGGCGCGCGTCCCTTGAAGCGCGCCATCCAGACGCAGGTGGAGGACGTGCTGGCGGAGGAGATCTTGTCCGGGCGCATCCAGGCGGGCGACGCGGTGACCGCGTCGGTGTCTGATAAAAAGATCATATTTACCAAGAATCAAGAATAGGGAGGATAACAACATGGCAGCAGCAAACTTAATTTTCACGGAGGAAGACGGGAGCATCGGATTCGGCGACCATCTTCTGGAGCAGAAGTCGAAGGTGTCGGATTTTGAGAACGCCGGCGATCTCTACAAGGTAAAATCCTACCGTGAGATCACGAAGCTGGAGCGGAACGAAATGTTTGTGTACGAGTCCGTGCCGGGCACTACCGTGCGCCATCTGAGAGAGACGGCGGCCGGGATGGAGTTTGAAGTGGAGGGCGACAAGGACGCGCAGATCACGGTGGAGCTGGAGGCGGACACCGTGTACGGCATCCAGATCGACGGGGAGCCCGCCGGCACCATGAAGACAAACCTGAGCGGAAAGCTCACCCTTGGCGTGGAGCTGGAAGCGGGCAGGAAGGTTTCGGTGAGGATAGAGCGATAGATCATGGCAAAAGACAGGACGACCGTATTTTTCTGCCAGAACTGCGGCTATGAATCCTCCAAATGGCAGGGCCAGTGCCCGGGCTGCCGCGAGTGGAACACCTTCGCGGAGGAGCCTGCGGCGCCGAAGAAGATCCGCGCAGGCGCGGGCGCTGCAAAGGCAGGCCTGCAGTCCCGGGAGCCGGTGCTCCTGGCGGACGTCTGCGCGGACGAGAGCCAGCGCACCTCCACGGGGATCCACGAGCTGGACCGCGTGCTGGGCGGCGGAATCGTGGCCGGTTCCCTGATCCTGGTGGGCGGGGATCCCGGCATCGGGAAATCTACCCTGCTTCTGCAGGTGTGCCGGAACCTGGCAAAGAGCGGCAGGAAGGTGCTGTATATCTCCGGGGAGGAATCCGCCAGTCAGATCAAGCTGCGCTCCCAGCGCCTGGACAGGCAGGAGCAGGACCTGCTGGTCCTGTGCGAGACCAACCTGGAGATCATCCGGCAGGTGCTGGAGAAGACGCAGCCGCAGATCGTGGTGATCGATTCCATTCAGACCATGTACAGCGACGCGGTGAGCTCCGCCCCGGGAAGCGTCTCCCAGGTGCGGGAATCCACCGGCGTGTTTCTGCAGATCGCAAAGGGCATGGGCATATCGGTGTTTCTGGTGGGGCATGTCACAAAAGAGGGCGTGGTGGCGGGCCCCAGGGTGCTGGAGCACATGGTGGACACCGTGCTCTACTTTGAGGGCGACCGCCATGCGGCCTACCGTATCCTGCGCGGCGTGAAGAACCGCTTCGGCTCCACCAACGAGATCGGCGTGTTCGAGATGCGCGACACGGGGCTTGCGGAGGTGCCGAACCCCTCGGAATATATGCTGAACGGCAAGCTGGAAAACGCTTCCGGGTCCGTGGTGGCGTGCTCCATGGAGGGCACCCGGCCCGTGCTGGTGGAGATCCAGGCGCTGGTCTGCAGGAGCAACCTGCCCATGCCGCGGCGCACCACGGCGGGCACGGACTTCAACCGGGTCAGCCTGCTTTTGGCCGTGCTGGAAAAGCGCGCGGGCATCCAGCTTTCGGCCTGCGACGTCTATGTGAACATAGCGGGCGGCATCAAGATGACGGAGCCCGCCATCGACCTGGGGCTCATCCTGGCGCTGGTGTCCAGCTACAAGGACATCGCGGTGGACGAGAAGCTCATCGCCTTCGGCGAGGTGGGCTTAAGCGGCGAGATCCGCGCCGTCAGCATGCCCAAGCAGCGCGTGGAGGAAGCCAGGAAGCTGGGCTTTTCCACGGTGCTTTTGCCGGAGGTTTCCGTGCGCACGGTGGGAAGCGTGCAGGGCATCCGCGTGGTGGGCCTGAAGACCGTGCGGGAGGCGGTGCGCTTTATATCGTAAAAAAATATATCGGGCCGCCGCAGGGCGGGGAAGGGAACCGGAATGCCAGGTTACCCGGAACCGCTCTGCGGCGGCCCTTTTGTTCTGCCCCAAAATTTTTTTCATCTGTCCGCAGTTTGTCCGCACAAAAATCGTATTCCGTCCATCTAATAAGTGTAATCGGAAAAGTCGGTCTTATGCCCTGTGAGAGCAGAAAGGAAACGGCAATGAACCAACTGGTCAAAAGAGCGCAGAAGCACGATCAAGCTGCGTTCTGCGAGCTGATGAGGCGGCAGGAAGAAGCCATGTACAAGGTGGCGAAAGCCATTTTAAAAAGCGATGACGACGCCGCCGACGCCATGCAGGACACCATCCTGGCGTGCTGGCAGAAAATCGGCACCTTAAAAAACCCGGCATATTTCCGCACATGGCTGACGCGCATTTTGATCAACAACTGCAACGCGATCTGGCGGCAGCGCGAGCGGGAGTCCCCAAAGGAGCCGGGCGCGGAGGACGCCTGCGAGGAGCCGGGCTACGCGAACGCAGAGTGGGAGCTTTTTCTGGACTGCCTGGATGAAAAATACCGCACGGTGGTCATGCTGTATTATGTGCAGGGCTTCAAGAGCAGGGAGATCGCCGCCATGCTGGGCGTCAACGAAAACACCATAAGAAGGAGGCTGGCCACGGCCAGGAGCCTTGTGGAAAACCAGTATCACAGGGACCGGACGGGATTTCAAAAAGAGAAAGGGGTTGTTCAGAATGAGCGGATTTGAGGACATGGTTGACGGGCTGCGGCAGAGCATAGAGATTCCCGGGCAGGTGCGGGAGAAAACGGAGGCGGCGTTCGCCAGGATCGCAGAGAATGTGCAGAGCAGGGAACCGGCGCTCCCCGTGCGAAAAGGCAGGGGCGGCACTTCCATCTGGCGCAGGAGGGCCGCACTTCTGGCGGCGGCCGCGCTGGCGGTCAGCGTGATCAGCGTCAGCGCCTCGGTATATCTGCGTTGGAGCAGAGGACTGCAGGAGGGAATGGAAGCCTCGGACGCACAGTACGAAATGCTGGAGAAGAGCGGGCTTGCGGCCTCTTTAGATCAGGCGTGCGTCCAGAGCGGCGTGACCGTGACGGCGCAGCAGAGCGTGGCGGACAATTACGCCCTGTACCTCTCTTTCCGGGTGGAGGGCTACCGGCCGCCGGAGGGTGCAGAGCCGGATTTTGAGAACGTGCGCGTGCGCGTGGGGGAGGATGAGGGCTATTACGCGCCCGTAAGCCTTGCCTCGGCGTTTTACGGAGAGACTTTGAGCGACGCCGGCCCTGGCGGCGGCGCGGTGTATCCAGACGGGATCCCCCTCGCCCAAAAAGCGCCCCGGGGCTATGTGGGCGAGGACGGCGGCATGGAATATCTGATCTGCATGACGAGCGAGGAGAAGGGCTATTTCCTCGGCAAGCCCGTCAGCGTGGAGCTGACGAACTTAGGGACAGCGGCGGAGGAGACGTTTGCGGCGGACGTGAAGGGCGCGTGGACGTTCGCCTGGACGCTGTCGGGGGAAGAAGGCGAACCGAGGGAGCTTGAGCCGGACGCCCCGGTTGGGGAGAGCGGCTGCACCCTGCTGCGGGCGGAGCTTTCGCCGATTTCCCTGTGCCTTACGTTTCAGTGCGCGGATGTGCAGGACGGCGATGCGCGGGGCACGGTGCCGGAATTTACCGGTTTTCGGATGAAGGACGGCACGGTCTGCACAGGCCTCCACGGGGGCAGCACGCACAGGATGACGCCCCTGGATTCCAATGTCCGCTCCAGCATCATAGCCACCGGCAAAGTGATCGATGCGGACCAGGTGGAGAGCCTTTTGTTCCTCCGCCCCGGCGCGCAGGACAGCCAGAGCGTCCGGGATGAGGATATCTGGGAAGTGCGGCTGGAATCATTGTGATCGGAAGGATCTGTTCTGAGATCAGCGGCGGGCGGACTGCCCCGCCGCTTTTCCTGTTTTCGCAATATGAAAAATCGTTTCTCATTTTAGAAAATTTTCATTGACTCCCAAGACAGCTTGTGTTATAGTATAAGTTGCATTATTGTGCAGGAGTGTACCCCCAAGGGTGGTTTATGCCCAAAATCCATGGGTTATTTTGGCAGGGAACCGGGCAGCGTGCTTACACTTTCATATAAAAAGACAGGGGTGAAATGTCAATGGAGAAAAACAGGATACGTCCAATCAAAAACGGCAACAGTTTTCGGATGAGTTACTCCAGGCAGAAAGAAGTGTTGGAGATGCCGAACCTCATTGAGGTTCAGAAGGACTCCTACAAATGGTTCCTGGAAGAAGGTCTAAAGGAGGTTTTTGATGATATCTCTCCAATCCGCGACTACGGCGAGAAATTGAGCTTAGAGTTTGTGGATTTCAAGCTATGCGAGGATGATGTGAAGTACTCGATCGAGGAGTGCAAGGAGCGCGATGCTACCTATGCCGCGTCTTTGAAGGTAAAAGTGCGGCTCCGCAACAAAGAGACGGATGAGATCAAAGAGAATGAGATTTTCATGGGAGAAATGCCCCTGATGACGGAGACGGGCACCTTCGTGATCAACGGCGCGGAGCGCGTCATCGTCAGCCAGCTGGTGCGTTCCCCAGGCATTTACTATGCCATCGCACACGACAAGCTTGGGAAAAAACTGTTTTCCTGTACAGTCATTCCCAACCGGGGTGCATGGCTGGAATATGAGACAGATTCCAATGACATTTTCTATGTGCGTGTGGACAGGACCAGAAAAGTACCCATCACCGTCCTGATCCGTGCGCTGGGCGTCAGCACAAATGCAGAGATCCTGGAAATGTTCGGCGAGGAGCCCAAGATCGTGGCCACACTCGCAAAGGACGTCGCCACCAACTATCAGGAGGGCCTTCTGGAGCTGTATAAGAAGATCCGTCCGGGCGAGCCGCTGGCCGTGGAGAGCGCGGAGAGCCTGATCATGGCCATGTTCTTCGATCCCAGAAGATATGACCTCGCCAAGGTGGGACGCTATAAATTCAACAAAAAGCTGATGTTCCGCAACCGCATTGCCGGGCACGTCCTGGCGGAGGATGTGGTGGACACCGGCACGGGCGAGATCATTGCCCAGGCGGGCACAAAACTGACCCGCGAGCAGGCGGACTCCATCCAGAACGCCGCGGTCCCCTATGTGTGGATCCAGACGGAGGAGCGCAATGTAAAAGTTCTTTCCAACATGATGGTGGACATCACCAACTTTGTGGATGTGGACCCGAAGGAAGTGGGCGTCACAGAGTTAGTATATTACCCGGTGCTGAAAACCATACTGGAAGAAAATACCGATCCGGAGGATATCAAAGACGCGATCCGCCGCGATATCCACGATCTGATACCGAAGCATATCACCAAGGAGGATATCCTAGCCTCCATCAACTACAATATTCATCTGGAGTACGGGATCGGCAGCGACGACGATATCGACCATCTGGGCAACCGCCGCATCCGCGCCGTGGGCGAGCTTCTGCAGAACCAGTACCGCATCGGCCTGTCCAGGCTGGAGCGCGTGGCGCGCGAGCGCATGACCACGCAGGACCCGGAGGGCATTTCGCCGGAGTCCCTGATCAACATCAAGCCCGTGACGGCGGCGGTAAAGGAGTTCTTCGGATCCTCCCAGCTGTCCCAGTTTATGGACCAGAACAATCCCTTAGGCGAGCTGACGCACAAGAGACGTCTCTCCGCTCTGGGCCCCGGCGGTCTGTCCAGAGACAGAGCCGGATTTGAGGTGCGCGACGTGCACTACTCCCACTACGGGAGAATGTGCCCCATCGAGACGCCGGAAGGTCCCAACATCGGTCTGATCAATTCCCTGGCCACCTACGCCAGGATCAACCAGTACGGCTTCGTGGAGGCGCCGTACCGCAAGATCGATAAATCTGATCCCTCAAACCCGCGCGTCACCGACGAGGTGGTCTACATGACGGCGGACGAGGAAGACAATTACCATGTGGCGCAGGCGAACGAGGCGCTGGACGAGAACGGCTATTTTGTCCGCAAAAACGTGTCCGGCCGCTACCGCGAGGAGACGCAGGAGTACGACCGCTCCATGTTCGACTACATGGATGTGTCCCCGAAGATGGTATTCTCGGTGGCTACCGCGCTGATCCCGTTCCTGGAGAACGACGACGCGAACCGCGCGCTGATGGGTTCCAACATGCAGCGCCAGGCTGTGCCGCTTCTGACGACGGAGGCACCCGTGGTGGGCACCGGCATGGAGCCGAAGGCCGCTGTGGACTCCGGCGTGTGCATGCTTGCGAAGAACGCCGGCACGGTGGAGCGTGTCACATCGCGGGAGATCACCATCCGCACGGACGACGGCAAGCGCGACGAGTACCGCCTTACCAAGTTCCTGCGCAGCAACCAGAGCAACTGCTATAATCAGAAGCCCATCGTTTTCAAGGGCGACCGCGTGGAGGCCGGACAGGTGATCGCGGACGGCCCCTCCACCTCAAACGGTGAGATCGCCCTGGGCAAAAACCCGCTGATCGGGTTTATGACCTGGGAGGGCTACAACTACGAGGACGCCGTGCTTTTGAGCGAGCGTCTGGTCATGGACGACGTTTACACCTCCATCCATATTGAAGAGTATGAGGCGGAGGCCAGAGATACCAAGCTGGGTCCGGAGGAGATCACCCGGGATGTGCCGGGCGTGGGCGACGACGCCCTAAAGGACCTGGACGAGAGAGGCATCATCCGCATCGGCGCGGAGGTGCGCGCGGGCGATATCCTGGTGGGCAAGGTCACGCCAAAGGGCGAGACGGAGCTGACCGCGGAGGAGAGGCTGCTGCGCGCCATCTTCGGCGAGAAGGCCCGCGAGGTGCGCGATACTTCCCTGAAGGTGCCGCACGGCGAGTACGGCATCGTGGTGGACGCCAAGGTGTTCACCAGGGAGAACGGCGACGAACTGTCTCCCGGTGTGAACGAGGCGGTGCGCATCTACATTGCCCAGAAGAGAAAGATCTCCGTGGGCGACAAGATGGCCGGCCGTCACGGGAACAAGGGCGTGGTGTCCCGCGTGCTCCCGGTGGAGGATATGCCGTTCCTTCCGAACGGGCGCCCCTTAGACATCGTTTTGAACCCCCTGGGCGTGCCGTCGCGCATGAATATTGGACAGGTACTGGAGATCCATCTGAGCCTGGCCGCGAAAGCGCTGGGATTCAACGTGTCCACCCCGATCTTCGACGGTGCGAACGAGAAAGATATCACGGACACTCTGGAGCTGGCAAACGATTATGTCAACCTGGAGTGGGATGAATTTAAAGAGAAACACGGCGACGAGCTGCTCCCGGAGATCCTGGACTACCTCTATGAAAACCGGGATCACAGGGCGGAGTGGAAGGGCGTGCCCATCTCCAAGGACGGAAAGGTGCGCCTGCGCGACGGCAGGACGGGCGAGTACTTTGACAGCCCCGTCACCATCGGCCACATGCATTATCTGAAGCTGCACCACCTGGTGGACGACAAGATCCACGCGCGTTCCACCGGCCCGTACTCCCTCATCACGCAGCAGCCGCTGGGCGGCAAGGCACAGTTCGGCGGACAGCGCTTCGGCGAGATGGAAGTCTGGGCCCTGGAGGCCTACGGCGCGTCCTACACCCTGCAGGAGATCCTCACGGTGAAATCGGACGACATCATCGGCCGTGTGAAGACCTACGAGGCCATCATCAAGGGAGACAACATCCCGGAGCCGGGCATTCCGGAATCCTTCAAGGTGCTCTTAAAAGAGCTGCAGTCCCTTGGCCTGGATGTGAGGGTCCTCGGCGAGAACCGCAAGGAAGTGGAGATCCGGGAGACCATCGACTACGGCGAGACCGATTTCCGCGCCATCATCGAGGGCGACAGAGGCTATTCCCGCGAGGAGAAAAATCTGGGGGCCCACGGCTACACCCGCCAGGAGTTTGAGAACGGGGAGCTGGTGAACTCGGATGAGGAGGAGCCCGACGATTACGAGGACGGGGACAGCGACGATTATTATGAGGATATAGACGACAGCTACGACGATGAGATCGAATAAGGAGGGAACCATTTATGCCGGAAATTACAAATAATGAAACGTATCAGCCGATGACATTTGATGCGATCAAGATTGGATTGGCTTCTCCGGACAAGATCAGAGAGTGGTCCCACGGCGAGGTAAAAAAGCCGGAAACCATCAATTACAGGACTTTAAAGCCGGAAAAGGACGGCCTTTTCTGCGAGCGCATCTTCGGGCCCAGCAAGGACTGGGAGTGCCACTGCGGCAAATATAAGAAGATACGCTACAAGGGCGTGGTCTGCGACCGCTGCGGCGTGGAAGTCACAAAGTCCAGCGTCCGCAGGGAGCGCATGGGCCATATCGAACTGGCCGCCCCGGTATCTCATATCTGGTATTTTAAAGGCATTCCTTCCCGGATGGGTCTGATACTGGACCTGTCCCCGAGAACCCTGGAGAAGGTGCTGTACTTTGCGAATTATATCGTGCTGGATCCCGGGAACACCGGCCTTATGAAAAAACAGGTGCTGACGGAGAAGGAGTACCAGGACGCGCGGGAGGCTTACGGCGACGGGTTCCGCGTCGGCATGGGCGCGGAGGCCATCAAGGAGCTTCTGGAGGAGATCGACGTGGAGAAAGAGGCGGAGGAGCTGCAGGCTGCTCTGCGCGATTCCACCGGCCAGAAGCGGGCCAGGATCATCAAGCGCCTGGAAGTGATGGAGGCGTTCCGGGAGTCCGGAAACCGCCCGGAGTGGATGATCCTGACGGTCATCCCGGTCATCCCGCCCGACATCCGGCCCATGGTACAGCTGGACGGCGGCCGGTTCGCCACGTCAGACTTAAACGATCAGTACAGGCGCATCATCAACCGCAACAATCGCCTGAAGAGGCTGCTGGAGCTGGGCGCGCCGGATATCATCGTGCGCAATGAAAAGAGAATGCTGCAGGAGTCTGTGGACGCCCTCATCGACAACGGGCGCCGCGGCCGTCCTGTCACGGGACCGGGCAACCGTCCCTTAAAGTCCCTCTCCGATATGCTGAAGGGAAAATCCGGGCGTTTCCGCCAGAACCTTCTGGGAAAACGTGTGGACTATTCGGGCCGTTCCGTTATCGTGGTGGGGCCGGAGCTGAAGATCTATCAGTGCGGCCTGCCCCAGGAGATGGCCATCGAGCTGTTTAAGCCGTTTGTCATGAAGGAGCTGGTGGCCAACGGCACCTCCCACAACATCAAAAACGCGAAAAAGATGGTGGAGCGCCTGGAGCCCCAGGTGTGGGATGTGCTGGAAAAGGTCATCAAGGAGCATCCGGTCATGCTGAACCGCGCCCCCACACTGCACAGGCTCGGCATTCAGGCGTTTGAGCCCATCCTGGTGCAGGGCAAGGCCATCAAGCTGCACCCGCTGGTGTGTACGGCGTTCAACGCGGACTTCGACGGCGACCAGATGGCCGTTCACGTGCCGCTTTCCGTGGAAGCACAGGCGGAGTGCCGTTTCCTGATGCTCTCCCCCAACAACCTGCTGAAGCCGTCGGACGGCGGACCTGTGGCGGTTCCGTCCCAGGATATGGTGCTGGGCATCTACTATCTGACCCAGGAGCGCGAGGGCGCAAAGGGCGAGGGCAAGTTTTTTAAGAATGTGAACGAGGCCATCCTGGCCTATGAGAACGGGGTCATCACCTTGCAGAGCAAGATCAAAGTCCGCGTGGAAAAGATGATGGCGGACGGCACGAAGCTGCAGGGCACCATCGAGTCCACCCTGGGCAGGTTCATCTTCAATGAGATCCTCCCGCAGGACCTCGGCTTCGTGGACCGGAGCATCCCGGGCAACGAGCTGAAGCTGGAGGTGGATTTCCATGTGGGCAAGAAGGGTCTGAAGCAGATCCTGGAGAAGATCATCAACACCCACGGGGCCACCAAGACGGCTGAGGCGCTGGACAACATCAAGGCCATGGGCTACAAATATTCCACCAAGGCAGCCATGACGGTGTCCATCTCCGACATGACCGTGCCGCCCGAGAAGCCGGAGCTCATCGCGAAGGCCCAGGATACGGTGGATAAGATTACCAGAAACTACAAGCGCGGCCTGATCACCGAGGAGGAGCGCTACAAAGAGGTTGTGGAGACCTGGAAGAATACGGACGATGTCCTGACCAAGGCGCTGCTGGACGGCCTGGATAAGTACAACAACATCTATATGATGGCGGACTCCGGCGCGCGTGGTTCCGACAAGCAGATCAAGCAGCTGGCGGGCATGCGCGGCCTGATGGCGGACACCACCGGGCACACCATCGAGCTGCCCATCAAGTCCAATTTCCGTGAGGGACTGGACGTTCTGGAATATTTCATGTCGGCGCACGGCGCCCGCAAGGGTCTGTCCGACACGGCCCTTAGGACCGCGGACTCCGGCTACCTGACCAGACGTCTGGTGGACGTCTCCCAGGAGCTGATCATCCGCGAGACAGACTGCTGTGAGGAAAAAGATGAGATCCCCGGCATGTACGTGAAAGCGTTCATGGACGGAAAAGAAGAGATCGAGAGCCTGCAGGAGAGGATCACGGGGAGGTATTCCTGCGAGACCATCCGCGACAAGGACGGAGAAGTCATCGTGGAGGCCAACCACATGATCACGCCGCGGCGCGCGGCCCGCATCATGAAGGAGGGCGTGGACGCCGAGGGCAGGCCTTTCGAGCAGATCAAGATCCGCACCGTGCTGACCTGTAAGTCCCATGTGGGCATCTGTGCGAAGTGCTACGGCGCCAACATGGCCACCGGCGAGGCGGTGCAGGTGGGCGAATCCGTGGGCATCATCGCGGCGCAGTCCATCGGCGAGCCCGGCACGCAGCTTACCATGCGTACCTTCCACACCGGCGGCGTGGCCGGCGGCGACATCACACAGGGTCTTCCCCGTGTGGAGGAGCTGTTTGAGGCGAGAAAGCCCAAGGGCCTTGCCATCATCACGGAGATCGCCGGCAGGGTGGAGATCCGCGACACCAAGAAGAAGCGCGAGATCGTGGTGACCAACGAGGAGACGGGAGAGGCCAAGACCTACCTGATCCCCTACGGCTCCCGCATCAAGGCGCAGGACGGCGAGGTTCTGGAGGCGGGCGACGAGCTGACAGAGGGCAGCATCAACCCGCATGACATCCTGAAGATCAAGGGCGTGCGCGCCGTGCAGGATTACATGCTGCAGGAGGTGCAGCGCGTGTACCGCCTGCAGGGCGTGGAGATCAACGATAAGCACATCGAGGTGATCGTGCGCCAGATGCTGAAGAAGATCCGTGTGGAGGAATGCGGGGACACCTCGCTTCTGCCGGGCACGGTGGTAGATATTCTGGAGTTTGACGACGCGAATGAGAGTGTGACCGCGGAGGGCAAACAGCCTGCGACCGGCAAGCCGGTGATGCTGGGCATCACGAAGGCGGCCCTGGCCACCAATTCCTTCCTGTCCGCGGCATCCTTCCAGGAGACGACGAAGGTGCTGACGGAGGCTGCCATCAAGGGCAAGATCGATCCGCTCATCGGCCTGAAGGAGAACGTGCTGATCGGAAAGCTGATCCCGGCCGGAACCGGTATGAAGCGCTACCGCAACGTACATCTGGATTCCGAGTATACACAGGATGAGGAGGAGATCGATCTGACCGAAGAAGACGTTTCGGCGGAGGATGTCCCGGAGGAGATAGATTTCCTGGATGAGTCCGCAAAGCCGGATGAGGACGCGGACGATTACGCGGATCTGGATGAGGACGCGGACGGTTACGCGGATCTGGATGAGGACGCGGACGATTACGCGGATATCGCGGAGGAAGAAGAGACGGACGACGCGGAGGATTTCGGCGAGGCAGCCGGAGAGACCGCGGCCACGGAAGAAGAATAGAGATTGTGTTTGTCCCTGGACGGCGGCACGGCCGCTTTCCGGGGACAGTTTCTATGTGTTTATTGCAACTGTTTTGTGAATATGCTATGATGAGAGCAGTTATCTATGCGGGGGAGGCAAAGAGATGAGATTAGCGGTTCTTTTAGAGAAGCTGGAGTATACCTGCGTGCAGGGAAGCCTGGATGCGGAGGTGAGCGGCATCACGGACGATTCCAGAAAAGTGGCGGAGGGGAGCCTGTTTTTCTGCATCCGGGGAGCTGTGCGCAACGGCCATGAGTTTGCAAAAGAGGTATCAGAGCGCGGTGCGAAGGTGCTGGTGGTACAGGAGGAGGTGCAGGCGCCGGATCCGGTGACGGTCATCCGCGTGGAGGACACGCGGCGCGCCATGGCGCTGATCGCGGCGGCCTGGTACGGCCATCCGGCAGAGAAGCTGAAGGTCATCGGCATCACCGGCACCAAGGGCAAGACCACCACCACCTATATGATCAGATCCATCCTGGAGGCGGCGGGCCACAGGGTGGGCCTCATTGGCACTATCGAGACCATCACGGGGGAGCGGGTCATCCCGTCCAACAACACCACGCCGGAGTCGATCCACATCCACGAGTACTTTGCGGAGATGGTGCGCGCCGGCTTTGACAGCGTGGTGATGGAGGTTTCTTCCCAGGCGCTGATGCTGCACCGCACGGCGGGCATTCTGTTTGACATCGGCATCTTTACCAATCTGGAGCCGGATCACATCGGGCCGGCGGAGCATAAAAGTTTTGAGGAATATCTGCAGTGCAAGGCAATGCTCTTCCGTCAGTGCCGTCTGGGGATCCTGAACGCGGACGACAGCCATCTGGAGGAGATCCTGAAAGGGCACACCTGTCAGGTGGAAACCTACGGGTTCGGCGCGGGCGCGGATTACCGCGCGCAGGACGCGCAGCTTTTGTCGAGGCCGGGATATCTGGGCATCGCCTACCGGGTGACGGGGAAGCGCAGCTTCTATGTGGAGATCGATCTTCCGGGAAAATTCAGCATCTACAATTCCCTGGCGGCCATCGCCGTGTGTGATTATTTCGGCGTGGAGCAGGAGAAGATGACGGCGGCCCTGAAGCAGGCGAAGGTGAAGGGGCGCATCGAGATGATCCGGGTGTCGGACGATTTCACGCTGATGATCGACTACGCCCACAACGCCATGAGCCTCGAGAGCCTGCTCACCACTTTGAAAGAATACCATCCGAAGAGACTGGTCTGCCTGTTCGGGTGCGGCGGGAACCGCGCGCGCTCCAGGCGCTTTGAGATGGGCGAGGTTTCGGGAACGTACGCGGATCTCACCATCATCACGTCCGACAATCCCAGAAACGAGGAGCCGGAAGCCATCCTGGCGGACATCGAGACCGGCATTCAGAAGACGGACGGAACCTATATCAAGATCATCAACCGCAAGGAGGCCATCGCCTACGCCATTCATCACGGGCAGCCCGGCGATGTGATCGTGCTGGCGGGGAAGGGCCACGAGGATTATCAGGAGATCCGCGGGGTAAAATATCCCATGGATGAACGCGTGCTGATCCGGGAGATCCTGGAAGAGGATGCGCGCGGATGAGCGGAATGTTTGCGGATGTGATCGTGGATATCTCCCACGAGAAGCTGGACCGGACGTTCCAGTATCTGGTGCCGGAGGAGCTCGCCGGGGAGGTAAAGCCGGGGGCGGTGGTGCAGGTTCCGTTCGGGAAGGGGAGCCGCCTCACCAAGGGCTATGTCCTGAAGGTGACGGACACGCCGCAGTATGACCTGGCGAAGATGAAGGAGATCCGGGAGGTGCTGACGGACAGTAGCCGCAGCACCTGCGAGGACCGCCTCGTCGCGCTGGCGGCCTGGATGCGCGGGGTGTACGGCTCCACTATGATCCAGGCGCTGAAGACGGTGCTCCCGGTAAAGAAAAAGATGCGGCAGAAGGAGAAAAAAAGCGTCCGGCTGCTTTTGGAGCCGGGTGAGGCGCGCGGGAAATTGGCCTATTATGAGAAGAAGAACCAGCGGGCGCGCTTCCGCCTGCTGGAAGCCCTGCTGGAAGAAGGCGAGATCCCCTATGAGATCGTGACGGAGAAACTGAACATTTCCTCCGCGTCCATCCGCGGGATGGAGGAGCAGGGGGTTCTGGAAATAAGGGCGGTCCCGGTCTACCGGAACCCGGTGCGCGGGATAGCGGGCCCCGGGGCGGGGACAGAGCTGAACGCAGAGCAGCAGAAGATCGTGGACGACATCCTCTGCAGGTGGGACGATCCCGCCTGCCGCGTCTCCCTGCTCTACGGCGTGACGGGCAGCGGAAAGACGGAAGTCTACATGGAGGTCATCGACAGCGCGGTCCGCAAAGGGCGCCAGGCCATCGTTCTGATCCCGGAGATCGCGCTCACCTATCAGACGGTCATGCGCTTTTACCGGCGGTTCGGGGACCGCATCTCCATCATGCACTCCCGCCTGTCTGATGGGGAGCGCTACGATCAGTTCCAGCGGGCGAAAAACGGGGATATCGACGTGATGATCGGGCCCCGCTCCGCGCTGTTTACCCCGTTTCCCAATCTCGGCCTCATCGTCATCGACGAGGAGCACGAGGCCACCTATCAGAGTGAGTCCGCGCCCAGGTACCATGCGCGGGAGACGGCCATACACCGGGCAGAGCTTGAGAACGCGCGGGTCATCTTAGGGTCGGCGACGCCCTCCCTGGAGGCCTACAGCCGCGCCCTCTCCGGGGAATACCGGCTGTATGTGCTGAAAAACCGCGCCCGGAACAGCCGCCTGCCTCGGGCGGTTGTGGCCGATATGCGAAAGGAGCTGCTGGAGGGGAACCGCTCCATACTGGGAAAGACGCTGCACAGTGAAATGGAGAAGCGGCTCGCGCGCGGGGAACAGACCATGCTGTTTTTAAACCGCAGGGGCTATTCGGGCTTTCTGTCCTGCCGGTCCTGCGGCCACGTGATCATGTGCCCCCACTGTGACGTGTCGCTCTCTCTGCACAACGACAACCGTCTGGTGTGCCACTACTGCGGCCACCGGGAGCCGAAGCCGGTGCGCTGCCCGGTCTGCGGGTCCGGGTATATCGGCGCGTTCGGCGTGGGGACGCAGCAGGTGCAGGAGCTGGTGCAGCGGGAATTTCCGCAGGCCCGGGTGCTGCGCATGGATCTGGACACTACCCGCGGGAAGGACGGGCACGAAAAGATCCTGGCGGCGTTTGCCAACCAGGAGGCGGACATCCTCATCGGCACGCAGATGATCGTGAAGGGGCATGATTTCCCAAACGTGACCTTAGTGGGGATCCTGGCGGCGGATCTGTCGCTCTACGCCGACGACTACCGCGCGTCGGAGCGCACCTTTCAGCTTCTGGCCCAGGCCGCGGGCAGGGCCGGGCGCGGGGAGACGGAAGGGCTGGTGGTCATCCAGACCTACGACCCGGAGCACTACTGCATCCGCACGGCGGCGGCCCAGGACTACGGCGCTTTTTACGAGGAGGAGATGAGCTACCGCCTGGTGGCGGGCTATCCGCCCGCGCGCAGGCTCCTGTCCATCCACGGGATCGGACGGGACGAGGCGCATCTGCAGACGGCCATGGAATATTTAAAGCGTCTGATCCTCAAAATATATAAGAACCATGAGGGCAATGTGATCGGTCCGGCGGATGAGAGCATTGCGAAGATCCAGGAAATGTACCGCAAGGTCATTTATGTGAAGGCAGATACCGCCCGGGAGCTCTCGGCCATCAAGGACCGTCTGGAGCAGTACATGGAGGCCAACGAGGGCTACCGGAGTGTGAATATACAGTTTAACGCGGAGTGAGAAGGAAGGAGTTTACTATGGCGATCCGAAATATCAGAATGCTGGGGGACGCGGTCCTTACAAAGAAGTGCAGAGAGGTAAAGGAGATGACCGGAAAACTGCAGACGCTGATCGACGATATGTTCGAGACGATGTACGAGCAGAACGGCGTGGGGCTGGCGGCTCCGCAGGTGGGCGTGCTGAAGCGGATCGTGGTCATCGACACCGGCGAGGAGGGAGAACAGGTCGTTCTGATCAACCCTGTCATTGAACAAAGAGACGGGGAGCAGAGAGGTTACGAGGGGTGTCTTAGCCTGCCGGGAAAGAGCGGCATCGTCACGAGACCGGAACACGTGGTGGTGCGGGCCCTGAATGAGGATATGGAGGAGTTTGTCCTGGAGGCGTCGGACCTTCTGGCGCGGGCCATCTGCCATGAGTGCGACCATCTGGAGGGGATCATGTATACTTCCCTGGTGGAGGGGAGACTCTATGATAATTCGGAACTGCAGGAGCAGGAGGAAGAAGAGGAGGAGGCCTGATCTATGAGGATCGTATTTATGGGAACGCCGGACTTTGCCGCGGGCACCCTCAGAGCGCTGCTCGCGTCGGAGCATGAGGTGGCCGCCGTAGTCACACAGCCGGACAGGCCGCGGGGACGGGGAAAGGCCGTGCAGTTTCCGCCCGTGAAGGAGGAAGCTGTGAGCGCGGGGATCCCGGTGTGCCAGCCCGCGCGGGTGCGGGACCCGGAATTTGTGGAGGAGCTGCGCGCCCTGAAGCCGGACGTCATGGTGGTGGTGGCTTTCGGGCAGCTGATCCCGCAGGTTATCCTGGATCTGCCAAAATACGGGTGCGTCAACGTGCACGCGTCCCTGCTCCCGAAGTACCGCGGGGCGGCCCCCATCCAGTGGGCGGTGATAGACGGGGAGCCGGTTTCCGGGGTCACCACCATGCAGATGGACGCCGGACTGGACACCGGAGACATCCTTTTACAAAGAGAGGTGGAGCTTGCGCCGGATGAGACGGGCGGGAGCCTGTTTGACAAACTGCGGGACGTGGGGGCGGACCTTCTTCTGGAGACCTTAAAAGGGCTGAAGGAGGGCACGGTCATCCCAAAACCGCAGCCGGAGACGAGTCCAACCGCCTACGCATCCATGCTGACCAGACAGATGGGGCAGATCGACTGGAGCAGGAGCGCCGTGCAGCTGGAGCGGCTGGTGCGGGGGCTTTCCCCCTGGCCGGGCACCTGCACGCGCCTGCACGGGAAGACCTTAAAGATCTGGCGCGCGCACGTGGAGAGCGGCCCGGGCGGGGCGGAACCGGGGACCGTGGCCGCCGTATCGAAAAATAAGATCCTGGTGCAGACGGGCAGCGGGCTCCTCGCCATCGACGAGCTCCAGCCGGAGGGGAAAAAGCGGATGGAGAGCGCGGCTTTTCTGCTCGGGTACCGCCTGCAGGCCGGAGATAAACTGGAATGATCGGAGGGTTTTGACATGCTGTTAAGTTATGCGAATCACTATTACGGATATGGGATGGGGTACGGGGGATTCTATTTCGACCCCACCATGCTGCTGGGGATCCTCGGGCTGGTCCTGTCGATGCTGGCCAGCGCCGGGGTGAACGCGGCCTTTGCGAAATATAACCGCATCCGCTGCATGGCCGGGCTCACCGGGGCCCAGGCGGCGGAGCGCGTGCTGCACACGGCGGGCATCTTTGACGTGCAGATCCGCCATGTGAGCGGGAAGCTGACGGACCACTATGACCCGAGAAATAAGACCTTAAACCTGTCGGACAGCACCTACGCTTCCAACTCCATCGCGGCCGTGTGTGTGGCGGCGCACGAGTGCGGCCACGCGGTGCAGGACCAGAAGCACTACGGCCCGCTGGTCCTTCGGAGCACGCTGGTGCCGGCGGCCAATTTCGGCTCCCAGCTGTCCTGGCCCGTCTTTATCTGCGGACTTTTGTTTTCCCTCCGGCCGCTGGTGACGGCGGGGATCGTGCTGTTCACTCTGGCGGTCCTCTTCCAGCTCGTGACGCTGCCGGTGGAGTTTAACGCCTCGTCGAGAGCTCTGAAAGTGCTCTCAGATACGGGGATGCTGGGCGCACAGGAGATGCCGGGCGCGAGAAAAGTTCTGAGGGCGGCCGCCATGACCTACGTGGCCGCGCTGGCGAGCTCGCTCCTGCAGCTGCTCCGCCTGATACTGCTTGCCAGGGGGAGAGATCGTGACTAATCAGATAAACATTCGGGAACTTGCGGTGGAGACCCTGACGGAGATCACAGAGGAAGGAAGATACTGCCACCATGTCCTGCGGGATGTCCTTGCCAAATATCAGTATCTGGAAAAGCGCGACCGCGCGTTCCTCACCAGGGTGGTGGAGGGAACGGTGGAAAATCTGATCGAGCTGGACTATATCCTGGAACAGTTTTCCACGGTCAAAGTGCAGGACATGAAGCCGTTCATCCGCACGCTGCTGCGCATGTCCGTCTACCAGATGAAATATATGGATTCCGTGCCGGATCCCGCCGTCTGCAACGAGGCGGTGAAGCTGGCGCAGAAAAAGGGGTTCTACACCCTGAAGGGCTTTGTGAACGGTGTGCTGAGGGCCGTGTCCCGCGGCCTGGACGCGGTGGCGTACCCGGATCCCGGGAAGACGCCGCGGCGCTATCTGTCCGTGCGCTACTCCATGCCGGAATGGATCCTGCAGAAATGGATGACACAGTTTGATCTTGAGACGGTGGAGCGCATCTGCCGGGGGCTGACGAGGGAGAGCCGCACCTGCATCCGCTGCAACTTAAGCCTTGCTTCCAAGGAGGAGGTCATGGAAAAGCTGAGGGCCCAGGGGATCACGGTGCGCGAAGTGCCCTATCTGGACTATGCCCTGGAGATCTCGGACTACGACCATCTGCAGGGGATCCAGGCGTTCCGCGACGGGCTGTTCCAGGTGCAGGATGTCAGCTCCATGCTGGCGGCGGAGGTGGCCGCGCCGAAGTGGGGCGATCACTGCATCGATGTGTGCGCGGCGCCGGGCGGCAAGAGCCTGCATCTCTCGGATAAGCTGAACGGAAGCGGGTTCGTGGAGGCGCGCGATCTGACCGATTATAAAGTGTCGCTCATGCAGGAGAACCTGGAGCGCACCAAGCGCATCAATATGTCGGTGGCGCGCCAGGACGCCACCGTGTTCGACGAGGATTCCGTGGAGAAGGCGGATATCCTGATGGCGGACCTGCCCTGCTCCGGCCTGGGGGTGATCGGCAGGAAGCCGGACATCAAATATAGAATGGCCGAATATAAACAAAGAGAGCTCATCGGCCTGCAGAGAAAGATCCTGGACACGGTCTGGCAGTATGTGAAGGTGGGAGGGACCCTGATCTACAGCACCTGTACCATCGGCGCGGACGAGAACCAGTATAATGTGAAATGGTTCCTGGACCATTATCCCTTCCGCCTGGAGAGCATCGATCCCTATCTGTGCGAAGCTCTGCGAAGCCGCACCACACAGGCGGGCTATCTGCAGCTCCTGCCCGGCATTCACGGCACGGACGGGTTCTTCCTGGCGCGTCTGAAGAGGATAAAGTGATGGAGAAAAAAGACATTCGCTCCCTGGATTTTTCGGAGCTTTCCGCAGAGCTTGCGCAGATGGGGGAAAAGCCGTTCCGCGCAAAGCAGGTTTACGAGTGGCTCCACCGGAAGCTGGTCCGGGGGCCCGATGAGATGACCAATCTGCCGGCCGCGCTTAGGGAGCGGCTTAAGGACGTTTTTGCCTGGCGGAACATCAGCATTCTGGAAGTGCTGGAGTCGAAGGCGGACGGCACGCGCAAATACCTGTTCGGCCTGGAGGACGGCAATGTGATCGAGAGCGTGCTGATGAAATACCACCACGGGAACTCGGTCTGCGTCTCCTCCCAGGCGGGCTGCCGCATGGGCTGCCGGTTCTGCGCGTCCACTCTGGGCGGCCTGACCCGCAATCTCCTTCCGGGGGAGATCCTCTCGCAGGTCTACCAGATCCAGCGGCACAGCAAAGAGCGCGTCTCCAACGTGGTCATCATGGGGACCGGGGAACCGCTGGATAATTTTGATCACGTGCTGAAATTTATCCGGATGCTCAGCGATGAGAACGGACTGCACATCAGCCAGAGGAACATCACCTTGAGCACCTGCGGCATTGTGCCCGGCATCTACCGCCTGGCGCGGGAAAAACTGCAGATCACGCTGGCGCTCTCCCTGCACGCGCCCACGCAGGAGAAGCGCATGGAGCTGATGCCCATTGCGCGAAAATATGAGCTTTCGGAAGTGCTGGAGGCGTGCCGCGCGTACTTTGAGCAGACCGGCAGAAGGCTTACCTTTGAGTACAGTCTGGTGGGCGGCGTCAACGATTCCCGGGAGGACGCGGACCGGCTGGCAGAGCTTCTCGGCGATATGAACTGCCATGTGAACCTGATACCGGTCAACCCCATCCGGGAGCGCTCCTACGTGCAGTCTGACCGCAGCGTGACGGAGGCTTTTAAATCAAAGCTTGAAAAATGCGGGATAAATGCTACAATAAGAAGAGAAATGGGCCGCGATATCGGCGGCGCGTGCGGACAGCTGCGAAAGAGCTATCTGGACAGATCCAAAGGAGAGGTTAAAAAGGAATGAGATCATACGGGATTACGGATGTGGGCCGCGTCCGCAGCATCAATCAGGATTTTGTATTTGCGTCCGACCGGCCGGTGGGAAAGCTGCCCAATCTCTTTGTGGTGGCCGACGGCATGGGAGGGCACAAAGCGGGGGAACGGGCCTCCAGCTATGCCGTGGAGGTGTTCCTGGACAATGTCCGCAAAGAGAGAGAAAAAAATCCCATCAAAGTGATCCGCAGGTCCATTGAGAAGGCAAACACAAAGGTGTTTGAAGAGGCAAAGACTCAGGAGAGGTACCGCGGGATGGGCACCACGCTGGTGGCGGCCACCGTTCTGAAGGACACGCTCTATGTGGCGAACGTGGGTGACAGCAGGCTGTACCTCATAAGCGGCGGCATCCGCCAGGTTACCCGGGACCACTCTTTGGTGGAGGAGATGATACGGGCGGGCGGACTCACGCGGGAGGAGGCGCGGGTCCATCCGGATAAAAATGTGATCACCAGGGCGGTGGGCGTGGAGGAGCGCATTGCCATAGATTTTTTTGATCTGAGCGTGAAACAGGGAGACAAGATATTGCTCTGCACCGACGGGCTGAGCAATATGCTGACAGATGAACAGATCTGTCAGATCGTACAGGGGGAGAGCAGTCTGCAGTCAGCCGGGGAGAAGCTGGTGAAGGCCGCCAATCAGAACGGCGGCAGGGATAATATCACGGTGCTGTTGGCGGAAATGCGGACGGATGAGGTGGAGAAATGTTAAAGGAAGGAATGTTTATCCAGGGCCGCTATGAGGTGGTCGGCAAGATCGGGACCGGCGGCATGGCGGATGTGTACAAGGCCAAGGATCACAAGCTGAACCGGTTTGTGGCGGTGAAGGTGCTGAAGCCGGAGTTCCGCAGCGATAAGGCATTTATCTCAAAGTTTCGGGCGGAGGCGCAGGCGGCGGCCGGCCTGGCCCATCTGAATATCGTCAATATCTATGATGTGGGCGAGGACCATGGCATCAATTTTATCGTCATGGAGCTCGTGGAAGGCATCACGTTAAAGGAATATATCGCCAAAAAGGGGAAGCTGGCGGTGCGGGAGGCCACCAGCATCGCCATCCAGGTGTCCCAGGGACTGGAGGCGGCTCACAACAGCGGGATCATCCACCGGGACGTGAAGCCCCAGAATATCATCATCTCCACGGACGGCAGGGTCAAGGTGACAGATTTCGGCATCGCCAGGGCAACCACCGGGAACACCATCAACACGGCGGTCATGGGCTCCGTGCACTACAGCTCGCCGGAGCAGGCCAGGGGCGGGTACAGCGACGCCAAGAGCGACATCTATTCTCTCGGCATTACCATGTATGAGATGCTGACCGGCCAGGTGCCCTTCGACGGGGACACCACAGTGGCCATCGCCATCAAACATCTGCAGGAGGAAATGAA
Organism: uncultured Marvinbryantia sp.; assembly: GCA_947630735.1. Classification (GTDB taxonomy): domain Bacteria; phylum Bacillota; class Clostridia; order Lachnospirales; family Lachnospiraceae; genus Marvinbryantia. The sequence continues at coordinate 64,062 of CANRIR010000003.1, read as the reverse complement.
GTCCCCCGAGGTGTATGTGCCGAATCTGCCCAAGAGCACGGTGCAGATCATCTTTAAATGTACGCAGAAGAGCCCGGACCGGCGCTATGCCAATATGTCGGAGCTCATTTACGACCTGAAGGAGTCCTTAGTCAACCCGGACGGGGATTTTGTGCATATCGCGAACGCGCCCAACGGACAGACCATCAAGATCTCGAAGGAAGAACTGGGAGCGATCAAGGAGGGCTATCTGTCTTCCCGCCTGAACGGAAACGGCGGGCAGAGCGGAACGGGGATGAACGACACGGGCGGACAGCCCATGAACGGCGGATATGCGGCGCCGCCTGCGGGAGGCATGCCGGGCGGAGCGGGCTATCCGGGCCAGGCCCCTAGCAATATGGGCTACGCGGGACAGGGGCCGGCCGGCGGCTACGATCCCTATAAATACGGCCGGGCTTACGGGAACCGGGGCTACGACTACCAGGAGGAATATGAGGGTCGGAGAGGCTTTAAGGAAGAAGAAGAAAACCGGGGGATCCTGAACCCGAGGCTGGAGAAGATCATGACGGTCGGGAGCATCGTGGTGACGGTGCTGATCGCCTGCATTTTCCTGGGGCTCATCGCAAACGCCCTGGGCATCATAAAATTCAGCCTGCCCGGGATCTTCCGCAGCCTGAGCGGACAGACAGAAGCGCCCGTGCAGATGCAGACGCAGGGATCCGGCGGCGGGCCGGACAGCGGGACGGATCTTCTGTATACCGAGCAGGGGGAGGATGACCAGCCGGAAACCATGGAAATGACGGAACAGCGGGAGAGTGAGCAGCACGTCGTCATGGAGACGGAGCCGCAGACGTCGGCCGAGGAGACGGTGGCGGACATTTCCGCCGGCACCTGGATGTGCAACGCGCAGCTCCTGGCGGATGCCAACTACAACGGGCAGACGGCAAAGCTGGAGCTGGTGCAGGGAAATACGGTCAGGACCCTGGTGGAGGGCCAGCCGATCACCTTCCCGTATGACCTCTCCGTGGAGGGAGCGGCCGGCATGAGCAGCGGCCAGGTGATCCTGTATGTGCTGGACGCGGCCACCGGTCAGTATGTGTCGCTGGCATCCTATGAAGTTCCGTTCGAGCAGGTAGACTGAATCTATGCAGGGAAAGATCATCAAGGGAATCGCGGGATTTTACTATGTCCGGACAAAGTCCGGCGTCTATGAGTGCAGGGCAAAGGGAATCTTCCGGAAAGACAGGCGGAAACCGCTGGTGGGCGACGATGTGGAGATGACGGTCCTCCAGGAGGAGGAACAGGAGGGGAACATTGACGAGATCCTGCCGCGGAAAAACGAACTGATCCGCCCTGCGGCGGCCAATATCGACCAGGCGCTGGTCATCTTCGCGGCCGCAAAGCCGAAACCGAACCTGAATCTTCTGGACCGGTTTCTGATCGCGATGGAAAAACAGGGAGTTCCCTCCGTCATCTGCTTTAACAAAGCGGATGCGGTGCCCGAGGAGGAGTGCGGGAGACTGCAGGATATCTATCGGAAGTGCGGCTGCCCGGTCCTTTGCGTGAGCGCCCTGGAGGGCCGGGGGATCGGCGATCTGCGTGCCCTGCTCAGGGGAAAGACGACGGCTGTGGCCGGTCCGTCGGGGGTGGGAAAGTCCACCATGGTCAACCTGCTGGTGCCGGACGCCGGCATGCAGACGGGGGAGATCAGCCGGAAGATCGATCGCGGGCGGCACACCACCCGCCACTCGGAGATCTTTATCGTGGAGGAAGACACCTTCCTGATGGACACGCCGGGGTTCAGTTCCCTGGACGTGTGGGACATGGCAAAGGAAGATCTGAAAGATTACATGCCGGAGTTTGCGCCCTATGGCGCCTGCAGGTTTCTGGGCTGCACCCACACCCATGAGCCGGACTGCGCGGTAAAGGCCGCGCTGGAGGCGGGAGAGATCAGCCGGCAGCGCTATGAGGATTATCTGGAAATGTATGAGGAATTAAAAAACAGGAAACGGTATTAAAGGGGACGAAAACATGAAAAATTTACTGGCACCATCTATCCTGGCGGCGGATTTTTCCGTGCTGGGCGAGCAGATCCGGACGGCGGATGAAGCGGGGGCGGATTATATCCATATCGATGTGATGGATGGGATGTTTGTGCCGAGTATCTCTTTCGGCATGCCGCTCATCCGGTCCGTGCGGAAAGTGACAGAGAAGCCCTTCGACGTGCATCTGATGGTGCAGGATCCGGAGCGCTATCTGAAGGACTTCGCGGACTGCGGGGCGGATTCCATCACCGTGCACGCGGAGGCCTGCCGCCATCTGGACCGCACCCTGCAGGAGATCCGGGAGCTGGGGCTTCGCACCGGCGTGGCCCTGAACCCGGCTACGCCCCTGAACGCGCTGGATCATGTGCTGGACAAGACGGATATGGTGCTGATCATGACGGTGAATCCGGGCTTCGGCGGGCAGGCCTTTATCGAGTCCAGCCTGGAAAAGATCCGGACCCTGCTCAAAAGGCTGCAGGACGAGGGCCGCTGCACGGATATCCAGGTGGACGGCGGTATCAACAGCCGCACCCTGCCGAAGGTCCTGGAGGCGGGAGCGAATGTGATCGTGGCGGGCTCGGCGGTGTTTGGAGGAGATATCCGAAAGAACGCGGCGGCGCTGAAAGAAATCATGAAATGAGAGAATCACGGGATGAAAAATACGTTGATCGTTGGCGGGGGCAATATCGATTTTGATTTTGCCCTTGCTTTTATGAGAAAAGAAAATTTTGACTTTGTCATCGCTGCGGACCGGGGCATGGAATTTCTGCGGCAGGCGGGGCGCGCTCCCGACCTGATCGTGGGGGATTTTGATTCCGTGGACCATGATGCGCTGGAGTATTTCCGCAGATCCGGCGTGGAGATCCGCACCTATCAGCCCCAGAAGGATTCCACCGATATGGAGATCGCTATGGGCGCCGCCATCGGGAAGGGCAGCGAAAGGATCACGGTCCTGGGCGCCATGGGCACCAGGCTGGACCATGTGCTGGGGAGCCTGAAAAATCTCTCCATGCCGCTGGCGGCCGGGATCCCCTGTGCGCTGGTGGATCCCCGCAACCGGGTGAGGCTTGTGGACGCTCCCATCACCCTGCAAAGATCCGGGCAGTATGGGAAGTATGTATCGCTGCTCTGCTTTGGGGAACCGGTTACAAATCTCACCCTGAAAGGGTTTTTCTATCCGCTGGATGGGTACACTATGACATGGAGGGATGCCGTTGGCATCAGCAACCAGATCGTGGACGAGGAGGCTTCTGTCTGCTTCGACAGCGGGCAGCTGCTGGTGGTCGAATCGCGGGATTAGCAAAACCGCGCAATGGACGGCCCCTCGGGCGGCACATGTGAAAAATGTGTCGAATTTGGACGAACGGATTTGCTTGTCAGCATGTCGTTTTTTGTGATAAACTGTTTTATATTTAAAGAATTTGGGAAAATGATTCGTTTTAGGAGGATAAGATAGATGAAACTTGGAATCGTAGGTCTGCCGAATGTCGGAAAAAGCACGCTGTTTAATTCCCTTACGAAAGCGGGGGCGGAGTCGGCCAACTATCCGTTCTGCACCATCGACCCCAACGTGGGCGTGGTAGCGGTGCCGGACGAGCGCCTGGGCAAGCTGGCAGAGCTGTACCACTCTGTGAAAGTGACGCCGGCCGTGATCGAATTTGTGGACATCGCCGGCCTGGTAAAAGGGGCGTCCAAAGGCGAGGGCCTTGGCAACCAGTTCCTCTCTCACATCCGGGAGGTGGACGCGATCGTGCATGTGGTGCGCTGCTTTGAGGATGGAAATGTCATCCATGTGGACGGCAGCGTGGATCCGGCGCGGGATATCGAGACCATCAATCTGGAGCTGATCTTCTCGGATCTGGAGATCCTGGAGCGCAGGATCGCGAAGACCTCCAAGGGGGCCAAGAACGATAAGGCGCAGGCAAAGGAGCTGGAGCTTTTGAAACGCCTGAAGGAGCACCTGGAAAACGGGGATCCGGCCATCTCTTTTTCCACGGACGACGAGGAGGAGCAGGCGATGCTTGCCGGGTATAATCTTCTGACGGGCAAGCCGGTGATCTTTGCCGCCAATGTGGCCGAGGCCGACCTGGCGGACGACGGAGCTTCCAATCCCCATGTGCAGGCGGTGCGCAGTCTCGCGGCCAGGCAGGGGAGCGAGGTGTTTGTAGTCTGCGCGCAGATCGAGCAGGAGATCGCGGAGCTGGAGGAAGATGAGAAAAAAATGTTCCTGGAGGACTTGGGCCTTACACAGTCCGGCCTCGAGAAGCTGATCCAGGCCAGCTACCGGCTGCTGGGGCTTATCAGTTATCTGACGGCGGGAGAGCCGGAGACCAGGGCGTGGACGATCCGGATCGGGACAAAGGCTCCCCAGGCGGCGGGAAAGATCCACTCCGATTTTGAGCGCGGGTTTATCCGGGCCGAAGTGGTAAACTACCAGGATCTGCTGGACTGCGGCAGCCTTGCCGCTGCGAAGGAAAAGGGCCTGGTCGGCCTGGAGGGCAAAGATTATGTGGTAAAAGACGGGGATGTGATCCTGTTCCGGTTTGCAGTCTGAGAAAAACAGGGGTTGATAAACGATGAGCGAAGCCAGTATCTTGTTCCCGAATCTTGGGATCGCGTTAAAACATGTGGGGAGCTCGGTCAGTGTGTTCGGGTTTGAGATCGCCTATTACGGCATTACCATCGCGGCGGCAATGCTTCTCGGCATCTCGCTGATCCTGCGCATTGCCCGAAAGACCGGGCAGGACGCCGATCTGTATTTTGACGTCAGCCTGATCACCATCGTCTGTGCTCTCATAGGGGCGCGCGCCTATTATGTGATCTTTTCCTGGGACAGCTACCGGGATCATCTGCTGGAGGTGTTCAATTTCCGCGGCGGAGGGCTGGCGATCTACGGCGGCGTGCTCGCGGGGATCCTGACGGTGTGGATCTTCGCGCGGGTAAAGAAGCAGGATTTCGGCCTGATGGCAGATACCGTGAGCGCCGGCCTGGTGCTGGGGCAGGCCATCGGACGGTGGGGAAATTTTTTCAACCGCGAGGTGTTCGGCGGGTATACGGACAGCCTGCTGGCCATGGCGCTCCCGAAAAGCGCCGTCCGCTCCGGGGACGTCACGCAGGAGATGCTGGATCATTTGCTGACGGTGGACGGTGTGGAGTTCATCCAGGTGCACCCCACCTTTTTGTACGAATCTCTGTGGAACCTTGCACTTATGCTGTTCCTGCTCTGGTTTATAAAGAAAAAACATTTTCACGGGGAAGTTTTTCTGTGTTACCTGATGGGTTACGGAGTGGGCAGAGCCTGGATAGAAGGGATCCGAACGGACCAACTGCTGATCCCGGGTACGGGCCTGCCTGTTTCGCAAGTGCTCTCCGTTTTGCTGGCGGTGGGAGCGCTTCTGATATTGTTGACGAAGAGGAAGCTAGAAAGGAGAAAAACAAAAGGATGAATACGACAGAAAGCCTGAAGAAAAGAATTGAAGAGGAACGAAGGCTGCTGGACGAGATGCTTGGTTCCGGGTCCGCGGAAGAAGCGCTCCTTCAGAGCAGGAAACTGGACAGGTTGATGGAAGAGTACATCGATCTGGCCGGTTGATAAGCATACCATATATTGTGCCGAAATGCACAGCTTGGTACAATATATAGAAAAGTGCTGAAAACGCCCGCTTTGCGGGCGTTTTTTTTGTGCAAATACGCTCAAAAAATAAAAAAAAACACTTGTCAATTCCCAAAAAGTGGGTTATGATTACCCTGTAAGTGGAGGAAAGTGGAGAATGGTGGAGCAAAGTGGGGGAGTTTCCCAGCGAAAGCCATTCAGACACCGAGGTTTGCAGTGGGGAGCAGGTGTGTCCAATGCTGATGAGTGAATTCAATCATGCGATAGACACCAAAGGCAGGCTGATCATCCCGGCAAAGTTCCGCGAAGAACTTGGGGAGGAATTCGTGGTGACAAAGGGATTGGATGGCTGCCTCTATGTATTTCCCAATGAATCCTGGAAGGAATTCGAGGTGAAGCTGAGCAAGCTGCCGCTTACAAACAAGAACGCCAGAGAATTTACGCGATTCTTTGTATCAGGCGCCACCATGTGCGAATTGGACAAACAGGGGAGAATTCTCTTGCCGGCTACGCTAAGAGAGTTTGCTTGTCTGGAGAAGGACGTGGTGCTGAGCGGGATGCTCAACCGGATCGAGATCTGGAACAAGGACAAATGGGTGGAGAAGAACGCCGCCCAGAATATGGACGAGATTGCGGAGCAGCTGGATGAGATGGGTGTTTTATAGCCGGGGGAGGACTGTATGACTTTTCATCACAATTCCGTGCTCCTGCAGGAGACCATAGATGCCCTGCAGATCCGGCCGGACGGCATTTACGTGGACGGCACTTTAGGCGGCGGGGGACATTCCTACGAGATCTGTAAGAGACTGTCCGACAAAGGAAGACTGATCGGGATCGATCAGGATGCGGCGGCCGTGGAGGCAGCGGCCGGGCGTTTGGGGGAGTTTAAAGATAAAGTGACGATCATCCGCAGCAACTACTGTGAGATGAAAAACAAACTGGCTGGCATAGGAGTGACAACAGCTGATGGAATTCTTTTGGACCTTGGTGTTTCCTCCTACCAACTGGACACGGCAGACCGCGGTTTTACCTATCGGGAAGAAGACGCTCCGCTCGATATGAGAATGGACCAGCGTCAGGTGCGGACGGCAAAAGATATTGTGAACGGATACAGCGAGATAGATCTCTATCGGATCATCCGCGATTACGGGGAGGACAAGTTCGCAAAGAACATTGCCAGGCACATTGTACGGGCAAGACAGGAAAAACCACTGGAAACGACTGGGGAGTTAGTTCAGGTGATAAAGGCGGCCGTGCCGATGAAAGTCCGAGCGGTGGGAGGACACCCGGCTAAAAAGACCTTCCAGGCAATCCGGATCGAGTTAAATAATGAGTTGGGGGTTCTGCGGGATTCGCTGGATGAGATGATCGGTCTGCTGAACGACCGGGGACGTATCTGCATCATCACGTTCCACTCTCTGGAGGACCGGATCGTCAAGAACAGTTTCCGCAGAAATGAGGACCCCTGCACATGCCCGAAGGAATTTCCGGTGTGCGTGTGCGGGAAGCGTCCGATGGGAAGAGTGATCACCAGAAAACCGATCCTTCCGGGGGAGGAAGAACTTCGGGCAAACAGCAGGGCGAAGAGCGCCAAGCTGAGAGTATTCGAGCGGGAGATACCATAGTTAGAAAGGGGAGAGCAATATGGCTGCAGTGCGTGGCGCAGGCAGAATGACGGCGCAGTCCGGTCAGAGTGCCGGCCGTCCTTATCGGACGACTTATATTGACGGCAATGTGGTCCGTCATATAGAAACTGTGCCCGCGGTCAAAGAGCAGCCAAAAAGAGAACTCAGCAGCGAGACGCGGAGAAACAGAGAAAAAGCCTTGCATATGACGCTGGCTTATGTTATGTTTCTTACAGCGGCGGCGGCAGCGTCCGTGTTTTTGTGCGTGCAGTATCTGCAGCTCCAGGCGATGGGGACGACCTACCGCAAACAGATCGCAAACCTGGAAAGCACTTTAAACACCGCGCGTACGGCCAATGACAACACTTATGAGGAGGCCATGTCCTCCGTCAATATGGAGCGGATCAAGGAGATCGCCGTCCACGATCTGGGCATGACCTACGCCGACCAGGGGCAGGTCATCACGTACAACAGTCAGGACGGGGATTATATCAGACAGTACGCGGAGATACCGCCAGGGTAGAGGCGGTTCCCGGAACTGGAGATGAGGAATACAGATGGCGTCACGAAAAAGAAAAGTACAGAAATTTACGAAGAAAATGCAAATAAGGCTGACGATCTTATTTGCATTCGTTTTATTTATGCTGCTGATCCTGAATTTACTGATCGCGAACATCAACGCCAGGAGCGGCGATAAATACGCAAAGCTGGTGCTCTCGCAGCAGACTTATGACAGCCGCGCGATCCCCTATCGCAGGGGGGAGATCCTGGACCGCAACCGGAACCTTCTGGCAAAGAGTGATAAGGTGTACAACGTGGTGCTGGACTGCAAGGCGATCAACAGCCTGGAGGACTATATAGAGCCCACCATCCGCGCCGTGTCGAAGGTGTTCGGCATAGACGAATCCTCGGTGCGCGACCGCATTCTCAATCCGGAGACGGCCGACAGCCGGTACCAGGTGATCAAGTACGAGGTCCCCGTCGAGGAGAAACAGGCGTTTGAGGCCTACACCGATACTTCCGAGGAACGGAAGCTCACGGAGAAGCAGCTCGAGGAGCTGGACAACGTGAAGGGGGTATGGTTCGAGGATACCTATATCCGCTCTTATCCCATGAACAGTCTGGCCTGTACGGTGCTTGGCTTTGCCAACAAGCAGAACGACGGGATCTTTGGCCTTGAGGCCTATTACTCCGATATCTTAAACGGCGTGAACGGGCGGGAGTACGGCTATCTGGATCAGAACAGCGAACTGCAGGAGCACATTGTAGATCCTCAGGACGGGAACAGCGTGGTCTCCACGATCGATATCAATATCCAGCAGGTGGTGGAGAAATACATCGCCCAGCTGGAAGAACAGAACAAAAACGGCCCCCGGGAAGACACGAAGGGGCATGCCAGCAGAAATACGGGCGTCATCGTGGCGGACCCGAACAACGGCGAGATCCTGGCGATGGCCACGGACCATGTATTCAACCTCAACGATCCGCAGGATCTGACGGGCTGGTACAGCGAGCGCGATGTCGCGGCCATGAATGATGAGGAGCACTCGCAGGCCCTGAACAATCTGTGGTACAATTTCTGTGTGTCGGAGGCGTTCGAGCTGGGGTCCACCTACAAGCCTATCGTGGTGGCCTCCGCCCTGGATGCGGGCAGCATCAACGAGGATTTTACGGTCACCTGTATCGGCTATCTGCAGCCCATCGCCACGGAGGATCCCATCAACTGCACCGGCACCCACGGGAGCGAGGTGCTGGGCGATGTGATCAAAAATTCCTGCAACCCGGGCATGATGACCATCGGCCTGGACATGGGCGTGGATGATTTCTGCCGCTACCAGAGCATCTTTGGCTTCGGCAAGCGCACCGGCATCGATCTCCCGGATGAGAACTCGGGGAACCTTTACGATGAAAATACCATGCACACCATAGAGCTGTGCACCTGCACATTCGGCCAGGGCTTTACCGCCACTATGATCCAGGAGCTCTCCGCGTTCTGCGCCGTGGTGAACGGGGGCTACTATTACAAGCCGCACATAGTGAAGCAGATCCTGGACGCGGATGGGAGCGTGGCGCGCAACGTGGAGCCGCTTCTTTTATCCCAGCCGGTTTCCGCCAAGAATTCCTATCTGCTTCGGGATTTCCTGGAGCAGGTCGTGCAGAGCGGAACCGCCGCGGACGCAAAGATCGCGGGCTACCGCGTGGGCGGCAAGACGGGAACCGCCGAGAAGCTCCCGCGCGGATCCAACAAATACATCATCTCCTACATCGCGGCGGTGCCCATCGACGATCCGCAGGTGGTGGTCTACGCCGTGATCGATGAGCCGAATATCGACAACCAGGAGGACGGTTCCTACACCAAGAACCTGGTGACCAATATCCTGCGGGAGATCCTGCCCTATCTGGGCATCTATCCTTCCGGGGACATCACGGAGGAGGAGAAGAACAGCCTGGGCATGCAGGTGGAGACAGAGCCGGAGACGGAGCTGCAGGTGCAGTATGTGTACGACGAGTGGGGACAGCTGATGTACGACGAGGTTACCTGGCAGCCGCTCACGGAGGTGGTGGCGGTCCCGGTGACGGAGACGGACGCCTCCTCCCCGGGAAACCTGTACGGGACCGTGGAACCGCCGCAGCAGCAGGCGGATGTGGGCGTGGATGAGAACTGGCTGGATAACGCCGCTTACGACGAGCTGATATACGAGTGACAGGAGCCGCATAACTCCGCAGAGAGATTCATAGATTACATTGAATACTTTCTGCGGAGATTTTTTATTTGAGGCTGAAGACATTTCACAGGAAAAAAGTGGTAACCGTCTTTTTTGTGTGCGCTCTGGCGCTCGTTCTGCTGTCGGTGCGGCTCGTGGACCTGATGCTGTTTGAGTCGGAATATTACGCCAAAAAAGCCCAGGATCTGCACGAGCGCGAGCGGGATATCAAGGCCGCGCGGGGCAGGATCATCGACGCGGCGGGAAATGTGCTGGCCGCCAACCGCGCGGTCTGCACCATATCCGTCATCCACAGCCAGATCGAGGATCCGGAGGGCGTGATCCGCGCGCTGACGGAGAAGCTGGGACTTGCCGAGGAGGATGTGCGCAAAAGGGTGGAGAAGCGAAGCTCCATCGAGCGCATCAAGACCAATGTGCCCAAGGAGACGGGGGACGAGATCCGAAAGCTCAACCTGGCCGGGGTGAAGGTGGATGAGGACTTCCGGCGCTGGTACCCCTTCGGCAGCCTCGCGTCCAAGGTGCTGGGCTTTACGGGCGGGGACAACCAGGGCATCGTCGGCCTGGAGGTGGAGTACGAGGATATCCTGAAGGGGAGCAGCGGAAAGATCCTGACTCTGACGGACGCCAGGGGCGTGGAGCTCCCGGACGCGGGGGAGAGCCGGCTGGAGCCCATACCCGGGAACGATCTGTACATCAGCCTGGATTCCAACATTCAGAAATTTGCCGAGCAGGCGGCGTCGAAGGTGATGGAAAAAAAGGCCGCCGACCGGGTTTCGGTGATCATCATGCGGCCTTCCAACGGCGAGATCCTGGCCATGGCGGATGTGCCGGAATTTGACTTAAACGACCCGTTTGCGCTGCCAGAGGAGCTGTCCGCCGCCACGGACCAGGAGCGGCAGGACGCCTGGAACCGGATGTGGCGCAACGGCTGTATCAACGACACTTATGAGCCGGGTTCCACGTTTAAGATCATCACCATGTCCGCCGGCCTGGAGGAGGGCGTCGTCTCCCCCTCCGACACTTTTTCCTGCCCCGGCTACAAGATGGTGGAGGATAGGAAGATCCGCTGCCACAAGGTGACGGGACACGGGGCGGAAAACTTTGTGCAGGGCGCCATGAATTCCTGCAACCCGGTGTTCATCGAGGTGGGCCTGCGCCTTGGCGTGGAGCGCTATTATCACTACTTTCAGCAGTTCGGCCTGCTCGCAAAGACGGGGATCGATCTGCCGGGCGAGGCGGGCACGATCATGCACCGCATGGAGGATATGGGGCAGGTGGAGCTGGCCACGGTATCTTTCGGGCAGTCCTTCCAGATCTCGCCCATCCAGCTGGCCGCGACGGTCAGCTCCCTGATCAACGGGGGACGGCGCATCACGCCCCACTTCGGCGTGGAGGTGCGGGACGCGGACGGGGCGCTGCTCTCCGTGCTGGAGTACCCGGCGGGAGAACAGATCCTGTCTGAAAAGACTTCCAAAACCGTGCGCGCGATCCTGGAGAAGGTGGTGGACGGCGGGAGCGGGAAAAACGCGTACATCGAGGGCTTTCACATCGGGGGCAAGACCGCCACGTCGGAGACGCTCCCCAGAAGCGCAAATAAGTACATCTCTTCGTTCATCGGCTTCGCCCCGGCGGACGATCCGCAGGTGCTGGCCCTGTGTGTGATCCACGATCCCCAGGGCGTGTATTACGGGGGCACCATCGCGGCCCCGGTGGTGCAGGAGATCTTTGCGAATATCCTGCCTTATCTGGGGATCGAGCGGGATAATAAGTAGTTGCCTAATAGGGAAAAAGGACTTATAATACACTATATGTAGTCTTTTAGGAGGATAACGAACATGATAAGCTTGGAAGTGGTTCTGTCACTGCTGATCGCTTTTGGCATCAGCGTGATATTAAGTCCGCTGGTAATACCGTTCCTGCGAAAGCTGAAGGTGGGAAATACGGAGCGCGAGGACGGGGTAAAGGCCCACTTAAAGAAAAACGGAACGCCGACCATGGGCGGGCTGATCATTTTGATCAGCATCCTGGTCACGTCCCTGATGTTTGCGGGCAGGTACCCGCGCATCATCCCGGTGCTGTTCCTGACCCTGGGATTTGGCATCATCGGTTTTCTGGACGACTATCTGAAAGTGGTCCTGAAGCGCTCCGACGGCCTGATGCCGAAGCAGAAATTCATCCTGCAGTTTGTGCTCACCACCATATTTGTGATCTACATCCTGGTGGCGGATCCGGACTGCCTGCGCGTCATGCTCCCGTTCACGGGCGGCATGTATTTTGAGTGTGTCTGGATAACGGTGCCCTTTGTGTATCTGGTGGTGCTGGGCACGGTAAACGGCGTCAATTTCACGGATGGCCTGGACGGCCTTGCCACCGGGGTGACCACTATGGTGGCCGTGTTCTTTACGGTGGTCTCCATCGGGATGGGCGCGGGTGTGGAGCCCATCACGGCGGCCGTGACCGGGGCGCTTCTGGGATTTCTGATGTTCAACGCGCACCCCGCCAAGGTGTTCATGGGGGACACGGGCTCTCTGGCCTTAGGCGGCTTTGTGGCCGGGACGGCCTACATGCTCCAGATCCCCATCCTGATCCCGGTGTTCGGGCTGGTCTACATGGTGGAGGTGCTCTCCGTGATCATACAGGTCACGTATTTTCGAAAGACGGGCGGCAAGAGGTTCTTCAAGATGGCGCCCATCCATCACCATTTTGAGCTGAGCGGCTGGTCGGAGACCCAGGTGGTGGCGCTGTTCACGGTGGTCACCGCCCTGCTCTGCCTGGTGTGCCTGAGCGGACTGTAAAACGGAAGACGGGAGAGAGGATAGATGACAGATCTGAGAGAAAAAAAAGTGCTTGTTTTTGGTACAGGCATCAGCGGGATCGCGGCGGCGCGGCTGCTGATCAGCATGGGAGCGCGCCCGGTGCTGTTTGACGGGAACCGTGAGTTAAAGGAAAGCGAGATACTGGAAAAACTGGGAGAGGGCGGCGCAAAGGTATATCTGGGGGAGATCCCGGAAAAGATCCTGGAAGAACTGTCCCTGGCCGTGCTGAGCCCCGGCGTGCCTGTGGATCTGCCGGTCGTGGAGCGCATGCGTGCCATGGGGATCCCCATCTGGGGAGAAGTGGAGCTGGCCTGTCAAAACAGCAGGGGAGATGTGCTGGCCGTTACCGGCACGAACGGCAAGACCACGACCACCAGTCTTCTGGGGGCGATCATGGAGCATGTAAATCCCTCCGTGTTCGTGGTGGGAAATATCGGGATCCCCTATACGGAGACGGCCGCGAAGACCACGGATTCTTCCGTGACCGTCGCGGAGATCAGCAGCTTCCAGCTGGAGACCATCGACACATTTCATCCGAGGGTCAGCGCGATCCTGAACATCACGCCGGATCACCTGAACCGGCACCACACGATGGAGGAATACATACGGGTCAAGGAGCGGATCGCGGAGAACCAGACGGCGGAAGATACCTGCGTCCTGAATTATGAGGACGAGGTGCTGCGCCGATTCGGGGAGAGCCTTTCCTGCCGTGTCATATTTTTCAGCAGCCTGCGTAGATTAGAGAGAGGGATCAGCCTGAACGGCGAGGTGATCGAGTACCGGGACGAAACGGGCTGTGTGCCCGTGTGCAGCACGAAGGAGCTGAAGCTCCCGGGGCGCCACAACCATGAGAATGTGATGGCCGCGGCGGCCATGGCGCTGGCCTATGGGGTGGCTGTGGAGGATATCCGCTATGTGCTGCAGCGCTTCACGGCGGTGGAACACCGCATTGAGTTTGTGGAGGAGATCGATGGGGTGGCTTACTACAACGACTCCAAGGGAACCAATCCGGACGCCGCCATCAAGGGGATCCAGGCGATGGACCGCCCCACTTTGCTGATCGGCGGCGGCTATGACAAAAATTCCTCTTATGAGGAGTGGATCCGCTCTTTTGACGGAAAGGTGCGCTATCTGGTCCTGATCGGCCAGACCAGGGAGAAGATCGCAAAGGCGGCGCGGGAGTGCGGCTTTCACGATGTTGTGTTAAAAGATACGTTTGAGGAGGCGTTCCGCTTCTGCCATGAAAATGCCAGGAGCGGGGACGCTGTGCTGCTCTCACCGGCCTGCGCCAGCTGGGGCATGTTCCCCAACTATGAGGTGCGTGGAAAGATCTTCAAAGAGCTGGTGAGAGGATTGAAAAACCCAAAGCGGGAGTGATGGCTGTTGGCCCGGAAACATGCGGACTACACACTGCAGATGATCGTGCTGGCGCTGGTCGTATTCGGCCTGGTCACACTGTACAGTACAAGCGCATACAACGGCAGGGTACGCTTTCTGGATCCGGGCTACTATTTTAAAAAGCAGCTGTTCGCCACCGCCCTTGGGCTGATCGCCATGGCTGTGGTGTCGCGGATAGACTATCATCTGTTCGCGCGGTTTGCCGGATGGGGCTATCTTTTGTCCATGGCGCTCTCCGGGGCCGTGCTCCTGGTGGGGGACTCCTACAACGGATCCAGGCGCTGGCTGTCCATCGGCCCGCTCTCTTTCCAGCCGTCGGAGTTCGCCAAGCCGGCGGTCATTCTGTTTTTGGCGTGCATCATCAGCAGGTACCGGAAAAAACCGGGAAGCATCCGGACGCTCCTTCTGGTGGTGTGCCTGGTGCTCCCCATCGTGGGCCTGGTGGGCACCAACAATCTGAGCACGGCCATCATCATCCTGGGCATTGCGGTGATCCTGGCCTTTGTCTCCAATCCGAAATATCTGCAGTTTGTCTGGCTGGGACTGACGGGGATCGGCTTCATCGGCATTTTTCTGAGCATGGAGCAGTACCGGCTGGAGCGCCTGGCCATCTGGCGCAACCCGGAGGCCTATGAGAAGGGCTTCCAGACCATACAGGGGCTGTACGCCATCGGCTCGGGCGGACTGTTCGGCAGGGGACTGGGGGAGAGCCTGCAGAAGCTGGGATTCGTGCCGGAGGCCCAGAACGATATGATCTTTTCCATCATCTGCGAGGAGCTGGGACTTTTTGGAGCCCTGCTCCTGATCCTGATCTTTTTGCTGATGCTGTGGAGGTTTATGGTCATCGCCACCCATGCCCCGGATGTGTTCGGGGCGCTGATCTGCTGCGGGATCATGGGCCATATTGCCATACAGGTCATTTTGAATATTGCCGTGGTCACGAACACCATCCCGAATACGGGCATCACGCTGCCCTTCATCAGCTACGGCGGCACCTCCGTGCTCTTTCTGCTCGCGGAGATGGGGCTGGCGCTGTCGGTCAGCAGATGGCGGAAGTAGCGCGCCCTGCACGGTTTCTGCGCCCTGCGCATACCTTAAGGATAAGTACAGTTTCTGCCTGGAGGTATGCGCGTGAGTCGGATATGGATACGGGGGAACGTTCCTCTGTGCGGGGAGCTTACCATTCAGGGATCAAAAAACGCGGCCCTGCCTCTGATGGCGGCCGCTGTGCTGCACCCGGGAAAGACAGTGCTCTGGAACTGTCCGCGTATTCTGGATGTGGAGTGCATGAGTTCCATACTGAGAGAATTGGGCTGCACGGTTTTCCGCGAGGGAGGAGCCCTCGTCATAGACGCGTCGCGGGCGGAGGATCTTCCTGTGCCGGCCCGCTACGCCACACGCTTCCGGGCGTCTGTACTTCTGACGGGAAGCCTGCTCGGGCGGTTTGGCCGCGCCTGCCTGCCTTATCCGGGCGGATGCACCATCGGAACGCGACCCATCGACCTGCACCTGCAGATCTTCCGGAAGATGGGCGCCCTGCCGCAGACCGGCAGGGAGGGGATCTGCCTTCAGATCCCCCAGGGAAGGCCGGCGGGGTGCACTGCGGCGCTGGAGTTCCCCAGTGTCGGGGCTACGGAAAACGCCGTGCTCGGAGCGGTGCTGGCGCAGGGCGTCACGGTGCTCAAAAACTGCGCCAGGGAACCGGAGATCACGGAGCTGTGCCGGTTCCTGAATGAAAAGGGCGCGCGGATCGAGGGGGCGGGCGGCAGTGTGCTGACGATCACCGGGGTGGACAGCCTGCGGGATTCCGAGTATGAGCTGATGTCCGACCGCATCGTGGCGGGCACGTATCTTCTGGCGGCGGCCGGCACCCGCGGACAGGTGACACTGCACGGGGCGCAGGAGGAGACCCTGCGGCCGCTTGCGGATATCCTGCGCGGGGACGGCGCGAGCGTGCGCGCTGTCGGGAAGCGGATCATCCTGGATGCCTCCGGCGCGCATCCGGGGGAGCGCTTTGTGCGCACGGAGCCCTATCCGGGGTTCCCCACGGATCTGCAGTCCCAGATACTGGTATATCTTCTGACCGCCTCGGGCGCCAGCCGGGTGGAGGAGACGATGTTTGAGTCCCGCTTTCAGATCGCCGCGGAGCTGGCAAAGATGGGCGCGGATATTGAGATAGAAAACAACTGTGCGGTGGTGAGAGGACCGGCCGCACTGAAGGGCACAGCGGTCGCGGCGCGGGAACTGCGCGGAGGAGCGGCGCTGGCGGCCGCCGGACTGATCGCCGGGGGAGAGACGGCGATCTCTGGGAGCCGGTTTATCAAAAGGGGTTATGAGGATATCTGCCGCGACCTGGCGGCCCTGGGGGCGGATATCCGGGAGATATAGAAGTGGAGAGGAGTGGCACCATGCAGCTGCAAAAGAGAAATACACAGAAAATACTGAAGATCCCGCTTTTGATCTTTCTCGGGACGGCGGTGATCGGCGCTGCTGTGATATTCGGCCTGTTCCACATCCGCACGGTGGATGTGGTGGGAAATGAATTTTATTCCGCGGAGGAGATCCGGCAGATGGTCATGTCCGACTCCATGGCGGAGAACGCTCTCTATCTGACCTGGAAGTACAGCAATCCGGAGAACGCGGAGTCTCTGCCGTTCTTAAGCGCCGTGGAGGTGACGATGATCAGCCCCTATCACGTGCAGATCAAGGTTTACGAGAAGACCATCGGGGGCTATCTGATGTATGACGGGTCGCGCGTGTATTTTGACATAGACGGAAATGTGGTGGAGATGTCCGGGGAGGCGCGGGAGGGCATACCGCCGTTTTCCGGGATAACCCTGGGGCAGCCGGTCGTCGGGGCGCATCTTCCGGTGGACGACCAGGATTTCCTGGATGAGATCGTGGAAACCTCCAGGCTGATCCACCAGAGCGGCCTTGCGCCGGACGAGGTGCATTTCGACGAGAACCGGGAGATCATCCTGTATTTCGGCCTTCAGAGGGTTCTTCTGGGCGACACCTCCTATCTGGAGGAAAAGCTGATGGAGCTTTCGGAGATCTGCCCGGAGATGGAGGGCATGTCGGGGACTCTGCACATGGAAACGTATACGCCGGATACCACCACGTTCCGCTTCCTGAAAGGCGAGCGCGGCGAGGAAGAAGAGGAACTGATCATAGACATCGGCAGCATGGTGGAGGAATCGGAGGAGCAGGCGGAGGAAGATAAGGATGAGCAGGCCGCCAATGCGCAGGGCGGAGGCTACGTGGACGACGAGAGCCGCTTCAGCACGGACGCGGCCGGAAATCAGATCTACACGGACGAAGCGGGCAATGTGACCACCAATCTGGAAAAGCAGTATTTAAGCGACGACGGGGGGATCATCACGGACGGATACGGCTATATCGACCCGTATACGGGCGCATATATCCTAAATTGAATCTTAAATTGAAATTTTTCGTGAAAAAACTCTTGATAATTTGTATAAAAACTTATATGATAGTAAGAGAAATAGTGGGAAAATACTGTCTTATGGCAGAATGTATGAAGGAGGAAGCACGTTGTTAGAGATTATGTCAAACGAAGCTGAATCTGCGGCAAAGATTATTGTGATCGGTGTCGGCGGCGCAGGTAACAATGCGGTCAATAGAATGGTCGATGAGACGATCGCCGGTGTGGAATTCATCGGGATCAATACAGATAAACAGGCGCTTGACCTGTGCAGGGCTCCGCACACGATCCAGATCGGTGAGAAGGTGACCAAAGGGCTTGGCGCCGGCGCAAAACCTCAGGTTGGACAGCAGGCTGCCGAGGAGAGCTCGGAGGAGATCAAGCAGGCTATCCAGGGGGCGGACATGGTGTTTGTCACCTGCGGTATGGGCGGCGGAACCGGAACCGGCGCGGCTCCGGTGGTGGCAGGCATCGCCAAGGAGATGGGCATTCTCACGGTGGGCGTGGTCACAAAGCCGTTCCGCTTTGAGGCGAAGACCCGCATGAACAATGCGATCGCCGGCATTGAAAAGCTGAAAGACAACGTCGATACTCTGATCGTCATTCCAAACGATAAATTGCTGGAGATCGTGGACAGGCGCACCACGATGCCGGAGGCGCTCAAAAAGGCGGATGAGGTGCTGCAGCAGGCGGTGCAGGGCATCACGGACCTGATCAACCTGCCGGCGCTGATCAATCTCGACTTTGCGGATGTGCAGACCGTCATGACGGACAAGGGCATTGCCCACATCGGCATCGGACAAGCCAAGGGCGACGACAAGGCTCTGGAGGCCGTGAAGCAGGCGGTGTCCAGCCCGCTTCTGGAGACGACCATCAGCGGTGCGAGCCACGTGATCATCAATATCTCCGGAGATATCTCCCTGATGGATGCCAACGACGCGGCCAGCTATGTACAGGAGATGGCCGGCGAGAACGCCAACATCATCTTCGGCGCTATGTACGACGATACATACGCGGATGAGGCGAGCATCACCGTGATCGCGACCGGCCTGACGGACCAGGCGGCCCAGAAGGAGGCGGCTGCTCCCAAGAAGACGGGCATGAACAGACGGATCGTGCCGGAATTTAATTATTCGGCAGGCAATATGAGATCGGATGTGACGTCCGGGATGCGCACGCCCGCGTCGACGCCGCTCGGCAGTCTGAATCTCGGAACAGCCGGCGGAAAGCTGAAGACACCTGAGGGGAAGGTTCAGGAGAGGGATATCCAGATCCCCGATTTCCTGAAGAGAAGATAACAACGGAAGGCTGATGCGAGAAGTTCTGCAGCAGCCTTCTTTTTAAGAGAAAGGCCGGAACGTCCCCGGCGTCCCTGGGGACCGGAGGGCCGGAAAGAGGTACATAATGAAGAAAGAATACAGTGGGAACCCGTGGAAGAAACTGATATGCGGAGCGTTTCTGCTGACGGCGCTCCTGTTTTCCGCCCTGCAGGTGCAGGCGAAGGACTATGTGGTCGTCCTGGATCCCGGCCACGGCGGAGAGGGGTGCGCAACCCGGACATGGGACGGCAGGGAGTACCGCGAGGACATCCTCAACCTTAAGATCGCCCAGTACGCGAAGGCGCAGCTGGAGACCTATGAAGGCGTGAAGGTCTATATGACGCGCTATTCCAACGACGTCCCCTATATGGACCGCGAGACCAGGATCAAGAAAGCGAAAAGTGTCAATGCCATAGCGCTGGTGAGCATCCATCTGAACGACACGGTGGAATGCCCGACGTCCCTGTCGGGGGCTTACGCGATGGTGCCGACCTACGCGGCCTACCCCGAGACGAACACCGCGGCCCGGTATTCCAGAAAGCTGGGCACCGCTATCCTGAATGAGCTGGGCGCTCAGGCGGGGATCAAAAATAACGGCTACGGATATGACGACGAGCTGGGGATCATCCTCTACGGCATGCAGTACAAGATACCCAGCCTGATCGTAGAACACTGTTTTTTGAGCAATCCGAACGACTGCAGGTCGTATCTGAGCACGGAGGCAAGCCTGAAGGCCATGGGTGTGGCGGATGCGGACGGGATCGCGAAGGTGCTGAACCTGTCCAAGGCAAAACCGTTCACCGGCTGGCGCACGGAGGGCAGATACCGCACATACTATGTGAACGGCGTGAAGGTGCGGAACGCCTGGCAGAACATCGGCGGCAAGTACTATTGCTTTGACAAATACGGCGTCCTGCAGACCGGCGTCTTCCAGATCGGCCAGGTTTCCTATCTCTCCGATGAGAACGGGGTGCGGCAGAGCGGCCTGGTGACCTATGAGAACCGCCTGTATCTGGCGAGCAACAACGGAAAGCTGTATGAGGGCTGGCGCGATATCGACGGCAAGCGCTACTACTTCAGCCCGAGGGACCATGCGGCCTGCGTGGGCCTCACAAAGGTGGAGGACGGCTGGTACTATTTTGCCTACCGGAACGCGGTGATGGTGACGGGCCCGATGAAAAGCTCCAACGGCTATTACCGGTATTATGATCTGAAAAATGGAAGAATGGCGCAGGACACCTGGGTGTATTACCATCAGAAATGGCTGTATCTGGAGGCGAACGGCATCGCCTGCCGGAATACGAAGAAGGTCATCAACGGAAAAGAATATATCTTCAACAACCAGAGTATCTGCACCAATCGTTAGGAGAACAGGATGGAAAGACCAGCTTTAGTGATCATGGCGGCGGGCATGGGCAGCCGCTACGGGGGACTGAAACAGATCGACCCGGTGGATGAGGCGGGCCACAAGATCATAGACTTTTCGGTCTATGACGCGGTGCGCGCCGGGTTTGGGAAAGTGATCTTTGTGATCAAAGAAGAGAACGAGGCGGATTTCCGGGCGGCCGTGGGCGACCGCATGGAGAGGCATGTGGAGGTGGACTACGCCTTCCAGAGGCTCGGCGATCTGCCGCAGGGGTTCGCGGTGCCCAAAGACAGGGTAAAGCCCTTCGGCACGGGCCAGGCGGTGCTGTCCGCGGCGGATAAGATCGAGGGGCCCTTCGCGGTCATCAACGCGGACGACTACTACGGACCGGCCGCCTACCGGCTGATGTACGACTATCTGACGACCCACAGGGACGATGAGAAATACCGCTACGCCATGGTGGGCTATGTCCTCGGGAACACGCTGACCGAGAACGGCCATGTGTCGCGGGGAATCTGCGTGACGGACGGGGACGGGTTCCTGAAGGAGATCCGCGAGCGCACGCACATCGAGCGCCGGGGCGGCGACGCCGCCTATACGGAGGACGGCGGGGCCACCTGGACGGTCATCCCGAAGGAAAGCGTGGTGTCCCTGAACATGTGGGGGTTTGGCAGGAGCTTCTTAGAGGAGCTGCGGGAGGGATTTCCCGTTTTCCTGCGCGATAACCTGGAGAAAAATCCGCAGAAATGCGAGTATTTCCTGCCCTATGCGGTGGACGTGCTGGTGCGCGCGGGAAAGGCCACCGTGCAGGTGCTGAAGACGGAGGACCGCTGGTACGGCGTGACCTACCGGGAGGACAAGCCTGTGGTGGTAAAAGCCATACAGGACATGAAAGACGCGGGCATTTATCCGGCGTATCTGTGGACATAAGAGATCTGCGGGCATAAGAGAAAAAAGAGCACAAGGAGGAAGCATATGTCAATTTTAGTTACCGGCGGAGCCGGCTACATCGGGAGCCACACCTGCGTGGAGCTGTTAAACGAGGGCTATGAAGTGGTGGTGGCAGACAATCTCTGCAATTCCAGCGCCAAAGCGCTGGAGCGCGTGGAGAAGATCACCGGAAAGCACGTCACATTTTACCAGATAGATCTTTTGGACAGGGACGCGCTGGATCATGTGTTTGATGTGGAGCGCATCGATTCGGTCATCCATTTTGCGGGCCTGAAGGCGGTGGGCGAGTCGGTTGCCAAGCCGCTGGAGTATTACCACAACAATATGACGGGCACGTTCCACCTCTGCGACGTCATGCGGCAGCACGGCGTGAAGAACATCGTGTTCAGCTCCTCCGCCACCGTGTACGGCGATCCGGCCTTCGTGCCCATCACGGAGGAGTGCCCCAAGGGAAAGATCACCAACCCCTACGGGCAGACGAAGGGGATGCTGGAGCAGGTGCTGACCGACCTGAATGTGGCGGATCCCGAGTGGAACGTGGTGCTCCTGCGCTACTTCAATCCCATCGGGGCGCACGAGAGCGGCCTGATCGGCGAGGATCCCAAGGGGATCCCCAACAACCTGGTGCCCTACATCGCGCAGGTGGCTGTGGGCAAGCTGCAGGCCCTGGGCGTGTTCGGAAACGACTATGACACGCCGGACGGCACCGGCGTGCGCGACTACATCCATGTGGTGGATCTTGCCAAAGGCCATGTGAAGGCCATCAAGAAGCTGGAGGAGAAGGCGGGCGTATCGATCTACAACCTGGGCACCGGCAAGGGTTACAGTGTGCTGGACGTGCTGCACGCGTTCGAGCGCGCCTGCGGGAGGGAGCTTCCCTATGTGATCAAGCCCCGCCGCCCGGGGGACATCGCCACCTGCTACGCGGATCCGTCCAAGGCCGCGAAGGAGCTCGGCTGGACGGCGGAAAAAGGGATCGACGAAATGTGCGCCGACAGCTGGAGATGGCAGAGCGCCAACCCCAACGGCTACGCAGACTGATCAGTGGAGAGTATATGTTTGATATTCAGGAAGAATTAAAAAAACTCCCGGCGCGGCCGGGAGTTTATATTATGCACGACGCGAAGGACGCCATCATCTATGTGGGAAAGGCGGTCAGCCTGAAAAACCGGGTGCGCCAGTATTTTCAGCTGAGCCGCAGCAAGGGCGCGAAGATCGACCGCATGGTCACGCAGATCAGCCGCTTTGAGTACATCGTCACGGACTCGGAGCTGGAGGCGCTGGTGCTGGAGTGCAACCTCATCAAGGAGCACCGGCCCAAGTACAACACCATGCTGAAGGACGACAAGACCTACCCGTTCATCAAGGTGACCGTGGGGGAGCCCTTCCCGCGGGTGCTGTTCTCCCGCACCATGAAGAAGGACAAGTCCCGCTATTTCGGGCCTTACACCAGCGCGGGTGCGGTGAAGGACACCATCGAGCTCATCAACAGGCTGTACCACCTGCGCACCTGCAGCCGCGCGCTGCCCAGGGATATCGGGAAAGAGCGCCCCTGTCTAAACTACCACATCCGGCAGTGCCAGGCGCCCTGTCAGGGCTATGTCGGGCAGGAGGAGTACGCCCGGAATGTGAGCCAGGCCATCGAGTTTTTGAACGGGAACTACAAGCCCGTGTTAAAGATGCTGGAGGAGCGCATGCAGGAGGCATCGGACCGCCTGGATTTTGAGGAGGCCATCCGGCAGCGGGAGCTCTTAAACAGCGTGAAGCAGGTGGCCCAGAAGCAGAAGATCACATCGGGCGACGGCGAGGACAAGGACGTGATCGCCCTCGCCTGCGACGACCGGGACGCGGTGGTGCAGGTGTTCTTTGTGCGCGCGGGCCGGCTGATCGGGCGGGATCATTTCTACCTGCGGGCGGCCCAGGACGATACGCCCAGCGTCATTTTAAACAGCTTCCTCAAGCAGTTTTACTCCGGCACGCCCTTCATCCCGCGGGAGATCATGCTGCCGGAGGAGATCGAGGACGCCGCCGTGATCGAGGAGTGGCTCGGGAGCCGCCGCGGCGGGCGCGTGCACATCCGCGTGCCGCAGAAGGGGACCAAGGAAAAGCTGGTGGAGCTGGCGGCGAAAAACGCGGAGATGGTGCTGACCCAGGACCGGGAGAGGATCAAGCGCGAGGAGGGCCGCACCATCGGAGCCATGAAGGAGATCGCGCAGCTTCTGGGCCTGACCGGCGTGGTGCGGGTGGAGGCCTACGACATCTCCAATATCAGCGGCTTTGAGTCGGTGGGCTCCATGATCGTGTACGAGAGGGGAAAGCCAAAGTCCAGCGATTACCGCAAATTTAAGATCAAGACCGTAAAAGGGCCGGACGATTACGCCAGCATGGAGGAGGTGCTCACGAGGCGCTTCTCCCACGGCCTCGCGGAGCGGGAGGGCGAAAATGCCCAGTTCGGCAGCTTCAGCCGCTTCCCGGATCTGATCATGATGGACGGCGGAAAGGGGCAGGTAAACGTGGCCCTGCGCGTGCTGGAAGCGCTGCACCTGGACATCCCGGTCTGCGGCATGGTAAAGGACGACAACCACCGCACCCGGGGCCTGTACTACCAGAACGAGGAGATTCCCATCGAGCACAATTCCGAGGGCTTCCGGCTCATCACCCGGATCCAGGACGAGGCCCACCGGTTCGCCATCGAGTACCACCGCTCCCTGCGCCAAAAGCAGCAGGTGCACTCAGTGCTGGACGACATCGACGGCATCGGGGAGACCCGCCGCAAAGCGCTGATGCGCCGGTTTAAATCCCTGGAGGCCATCCGGGACGCCTCGGTGGAGGAGCTGGCCGGCACCGAGGCCATGAACCGCGCGGCCGCGCAGAAGGTGTATGATTTCTTTCATTGAAGTTCCGATCGGGATATGCTATGATAAAAAACGGAGGAAAAAGCTATGGCAAACAGTGTTTCGCTGACGCGGATCGTGGAAAAAATGAACCTGAAAAATGTGACGCCGGATGTGGATCTGTCCCAGATCCGGGTTACCGTGCCGGACATCAACCGCGCGGCCCTGCAGCTGACCGGGTATTTCGAGCACTTTACCTCGGAGCGGGTGCAGATCGTGGGATATGTGGAGTACACCTATCTCCAGGGCCTCCCCAGAGAGCAGAAGCTGCCGGTGTACGAGCAGTTTGTCTCCTATAAGAGCCCCTGCATCATCTACACCACCAGGACCGTGCCCGATGAAGATCTTCTGGAGGTGGCCACCCGGTACGGCGTTCCGGTGCTGACGACCGACAAGGAGACCTCCGCGTTTATGGCGGAGATCATCCGCTGGCTGAACGTGGAGCTTGCGCCCTGCATCTCCATCCACGGCGTTCTGGTGGATGTGTACGGCGAGGGCGTGCTGATGATGGGCGAGAGCGGCATCGGCAAGAGCGAGGCGGCCCTGGAGCTCATACGCCGCGGGCACCGGCTGATCTCCGACGACGTGGTGGAGATCCGCAAGGTGAGCGACGCCAGCCTGGTGGGGAGCGCGCCGGATATCACCCGGCACTTTATCGAGCTGCGCGGCATCGGCATCATCGACGTGAAGACTCTGTACGGCGTGGAGGCCGTAAAGAATACCCAGACCATCGACATCGTGGTAAAGCTGGAGGAGTGGAACCGGGACAAAGAGTACGACCGCCTGGGCCTGGAGGAGGAGTATACGGAATTCCTCGGCAACCGGGTGGTTTGCCATTCCATCCCCATCCGTCCGGGCAGGAACCTGGCGGTGATCGTGGAGGCGGCGGCGGTCAACCACCGCCAGAAGAAGATGGGCTACAACGCGGCCCAGGAGCTGTACAACCGCGTGCAGCAGAATCTGACAAGAAAGCGCGAACAGTAACGGAGGAAAAGGATCATGAAAGAGTATTGCTTTGGCATCGACGTGGGCGGGACCACCATCAAGTGCGGCCTGTTTGACGTGAAGGGCACCGTGCTGGACAAGTGGGAGATCCCCACCAGGACGGAGAACAACGGCAGCTACATCCTGCCGGACGTGGCGGACGCCATCGCGGACAAGATCCGCGAGAAAAATCTGGACCGCGATGAGATCGCGGGGGTGGGCATCGGCATTCCGGGCCCGGTGAACGACGAGGGGGAAGTTCCGGCGGCGGTCAATCTCCACTGGGGCTATGTACATATCGTGGCGCAGATGGAGCGCCTCACGGGGCTTCACGTGAAGGCCGGCAACGACGCCAACGTGGCTGCCCTGGGAGAAATGTGGCAGGGCGGCGGAGCCGGGTACCACAATGTGGTGCTTGTGACGCTGGGCACCGGCGTGGGCGGCGGCGTCATCCATAACGGACAGATCATCACCGGCTCCCACGGCGCGGGCGGAGAGATCGGCCACATCCATGTGACGGACTCCGTGGACGCGGACTGCAACTGCGGCAACCGCGGCTGCCTGGAGCAGGTGGCCTCCGCCACCGGCATCACCTACCTGGCAAAGCGCCGCCTGGCAAAGGACGCGGCGCCCTCCGTGCTGCGGGGCCAGGAGATCTCCGCGAAGAGCGTGTTTGACGCGGTCAAGGAGAACGACGCCGTGGCGATGGAGATCGCGGAGGAGTTCGGAAAATATCTGGGCACGGCGCTGGCCTGCGTGGCCGGCGTGACGGATCCGGAGATCTTTGTCATCGGCGGCGGCGTGTCCAAGGCGGGCCCCATCCTTCTGGACTATATCCGGAAGTATTACCGGCAGTATGCCTTCCTGCCCTGCAAGGAGACCCTGTTCGCCCTTGCGGAGCTGGGCAACGACGCCGGGATCTACGGCGCGGCCAGACTGGTGCTCTGACGCAGGACTTCTGCCGTGCCTGATCCGCGCGGCGGGTCAGTAGATGATCACCGTGCCGTCATTGTAATATTCATCCGCAGGGATGTCATCGAAGGAGGTTCCGTTTCCGGTATTCCCGGGGGCGGAGCCTCCGCCTGCGTTTCCGGGGTTCCCGCCCTGGCCGGACAGGCCGCCGTTTGACGGATCCTGCGCGCCGGAGCCCCCGATCTGGATGACGCCGTCGTCCGGCTTCTTATCTGAGGAACTTTCGGTCTCCTTTTTCGCGTGCCCCGGGCAGACCTGGGTCGGAACCGCATAGTTGGAATCGTCCGTGGTCCCGGTGCTTCCGGGCGGGCGCTGGATAAAGGCTTTTACCACCGCCGTGCAGGAATTGGAGGCGCGCAGGCCCGTGACCGTGCACACGGGCACCGCCACATGCACGTCGCAGGTGGTAGTGGGCATGGTGTCGGCGGTAAAATATTCGGTGTACACCTGGCTCCCCCGCGGGTCCGCCGTGCACAGCCCGTCCACGGCCAGCTTGCCGGATTTTTTGCAGATGACCGCGGCGGTGATGTCGGAGGGCTGCGCGAAGTCCACCGGCGGCAGGGTCGCGTGGATCCGAGCCATAATGGAGTTCCACAGAACCTTCGCATAGCTGCTGAAGCTGCTGTCGTAGTCCGGAAGGGCGCTGTTGTCGTCGTAGCCGCCCCAGACGCCGCAGGTGTAGTAGGGGGTGTAGCCCTCAAACCAGATGTCCTTGGACTGGTCCGTGGTGCCGGTCTTTCCGGCCACCGGCATCTCCCCTAAATTGACCGTGCCGTAGGCGGTGCCCTCCGGGCTCTTGACCACGTCCTCCATGGCTTTGGTGATCAGGTAGGCGGTGGACTCCCGGACCACCTCCGTGGGCGTGCAGGCGTTGTCGAGGACGATATTGCCCTGGCTGTCCTCAATGCGGGTGTAGAATTTCGGCTTGATGTACCGGCCCCCGTTTGCCAGCGCGGCGTAGGCGGCCGTCAGTTCCAGGTTTACCACGCCGTCCGTGACGCCTCCCAGGGCAAGGGGCTGGTAGGCGTCCGTGATGAGGTTCCCGTCCGCGTCCATATCGTTGTCATATAAGGTGGAGATGCCGAAGCGCTCCAGGTAGGAGAGCCCCACCTGGGGCGTGATCTCCGTCAGGCACTTCACGGCCACCACGTTGATGGATTTTGTCAGGGCGGAGCGGATGGTCTCCAGTCCGCTGTACCCGTAGTCGCTGTCCCAGTTTTTCAGTTCCGCGCCGGAAGTGTAGGAGTAGGGCGCGTTGTCGTAGACCGTCGCGAGAGTCTTGCGGTCGTGGTCGATGGCGGGCGCGTAGACGGCCAGGGGCTTGAAGGTGGATCCGGGCTGTCTCCTGGTGGAGGCGGCGCGGTTTAAGGTAAGGCTGGCCTCTTTTTTGCCGCGGCCGCCCACGATGGCCTTCACATAGCCGGTGGACTGCTCGATGATCACCGCGGAGGCCTGGGGCTGGGGCACGAGGGATATGCGCTCTCCCAGCATGGTGTCGCCCGGCTCCGTCATGGCCTGCGCAAACTGCTCGGCACAGCTGCGCGCGGTCTCCTCGTCGTAGAACATCATCCGGAAGGAGGGATCCTGGGCGGAAAAATAGTCCCGCACGTTGTTGTTCCCGTAGTGGACGGTGGAGCCGTCGGCTTTCTGAAGGCTCAGGGCGTAGTCCAGGCCGATCAGCGTCTCCGCCGGGAAGTTGGCCGCGTTGGCGAACTCCTCGTCGCAGATCTGCTGGATGGCCTCGTCCTGCGCGCTGTAGATGCGCAGGCCGCCGGAGTAGAGCGCCTTGTATGCCTGGGTGCTGGTGTAGCCCTTCTCGCTCACCAGGTCCTCCAGGATCTGGTCGATCATGGCGTCGGTGTAGTAGGAATATACGGAAGTTTCGCCGGTCTGGGTGTCTGTCTCCAGGATCCGGGAGTACACGTCGTCCGCCAGGGCCCCGTCGTATTTTGCCTGGGAGATATAGTGCTGCTCCAGCATCTTATCCAGCACCATCTTGCGCCGCACGGCGTTGGCCTCCGGGTAGAGGATGGGATTGTAGCCGGTGGGGTTCTGCGTGATGCCCGCGATGACCGCGCACTCCGAGAGGGTAAGGTCCGATACGTCTTTATTAAAATAGCGCAGGGCGGCGGCCTGCACGCCGTAGGTGCCCGCGCCCAGGTTGATGGTGTTCAGGTAGTCCTCCAGGATCCTGCGCTTGGCCTCCTCTTTGGAAAGGTTTTTCTCCAGGTTCTGCTCCAGCTGGACGGCCAGGTACTGCTCCTGGAATTTCCGCTTGAAGCTCTCGGCCAGGGAGGATTCGTTCACCCAGTCGGGGAACACGCTGTTTTTTAGAAGCTGCTGCGTGATGGTGCTGGCGCCCTCCGAGAAGCTGCCGCCCGTGATGCCCACCACAAACGCGCGGATAATGCCGCGGATATCGATGCCGTTGTGCTCGTAAAAGCGCTCGTCCTCTATGGCCACCACCGCGTTCTGCAGGTCGGCCGGCACCTGGTCCAGGGAGACCGGGGTGCGGTTGGAGGTGGGGGCAGTCAGCTTCTGGATCTGCTTCCCGGCGGCGTTGTAGATGTAGGTGGCCGCCTCCGCGGGGGCGGTGCTCAGCTCGCTGATATCGGGCGCGCTGTTTAAAAGGCCCCGCACGATGCCGTAGCCGCCGCATGCCGTCATGATGACGACGGCAAAAAGGGCGGCCAGAAGGACGCGCACCAGGGTCATGCCGGCCTTCTGCTCCACCTTTTGGGCTGTCATATTCTGCTGTTTTTTCTCGATATCCTGTCGGCCGTACTTCATAGAGATCCTTTCCGGCAAAACGCGCCAAAAAACCTAGTTATAACTTGCCCGTTTTTTTCTTGGCTATCCATAGTATAACAAATATTGTGTGCAAAGGAAAGGGGGCAGAATGTTGACTTTTGCAGTCCGATAACGTAAAATACCTAAAAGAGCTGTTCCGCGGGGACTTGGAACGGCGGAGGGATTATGGAGCAGAAAATCATTTACACGGGCGGCGCGGGGGAGATCATCGAAAAAAAATCCCGTTTTATCGCCACGGTGGAGCCGGTGCACTCCGAGGAGGAGGCTCTGGCCTTCATCGCCGGACTGAAGAAAAAGTACTGGAATGCCAGCCACAATTGTTCTGCCTTTGTGGTGGGGGCGAACCAGGAGCTGCAGCGCTGCAGCGACGACGGGGAGCCCCAGGGCACGGCCGGCCGGCCCATGCTGGATGTGCTTCTCGGGGAGGACATCCACGATGCGGCCGTGGTGGTGACGCGCTATTTCGGCGGGACGCTTCTGGGCACCGGCGGGCTGGTGCGAGCATATTCCAAAGCGGTGCACGAGGGACTTGCCCACTGTGCGGTGGCGGAGAAAGTGACGGGCAGCAGGCTGACGATCCGCACGGACTACAACGGCATCGGCAGGCTGCAGTACCTCCTGGGGCAGCGGGATATCCCGATCGTGGATTCCGTGTACAGCGACGCGGTGGAAACGGTGGTCCTGGTGCAGGAAGACGGGGCGGCAGAGCTTTTGGAGGCGGTCACCGAGGCGACGAACGGGAGAGCGCAGTGCCGCGAGGAAAAAGGCGTGCAGTTTGCCTTTGTGGGGAAGAAAGTGATTCTTTTCTGACGCCGCAGAGCGCGGCGCAGCAGTGATTATTTGCCGGGGAGGATAAACAATGGACAGCGTAAACAAAAACCGGGAGAGACCGGTGGGCATGTTTGATTCCGGTGTGGGCGGACTTACCGTGGCGCGGGAGGTCATGCGGAACCTTCCGAATGAGAACATCGTATATTTCGGCGACACGGCGCGGGTGCCCTACGGCGGAAAATCCAAAGAGACCATCCTGCGCTATTCCAGACAGATCGTGCGGTTCCTGCAGCAGCAGGATGTGAAGGCCATCGTGGTGGCGTGCAATACGGCCAGCGCCTTCGCCCTGGAGGAGATCCGCCATGAGCTGGATATTCCCATGATCGGGGTGGTGAAGCCGGGGGCAAAGACAGCGTGCGAGGCCACCAGAAATGGCCGTATCGGCGTGATCGGCACAAAAGGGACCATAGCCAGCGGTCTGTATACAGAATTTATCCGCAAACTCAGGCCGGATGTGCAGGTGATCGGAAAAGCCTGCCCGCTGTTTGTTCCGCTGGCGGAGGAGGGAATGCTGAAGGATCCCGTGACGGTGGAGATGGCGGGGCGCTATCTGGCGGAGTTAAAGGAGCAGGATATCGACACGCTGATCCTGGGATGCACCCATTACCCGCTGCTGCGGTCGGTCATCCGGGAAGTCATGGGGGAGCACGTAACGCTGGTCAATCCCGCGTATGAGACGGCGTGCAGCCTGCGCAAGCTGCTGGAGAAGACGGGACTTCAAAGTGATGCGAACCCCGGTCTGCAAAAGGGCAGGCACCGCTTTTTCGTGAGCGACGCGCCGGAGAGTTTTCGGGAGTTTGCAAATTCCATACTGCCCGTGGATATCGAACATACGCAGAGGATCAACATAGAGGAGTTCTAAATGGCAGAGGACGTTTTGATACGGATCAGAGGATCCCAGCTGCCTGCCGCCGAGCCGGATGAAGCGGTGGAGGTGGTCACAGGCGGAAAATATTACTATAAAGAAGGGACGCACTACATCTGTTACGAGGAAGTGCAGGAGGACAGCGAGGTTACCCGCAGCCTGATCAAGGCAGACGAGAACTGCGTGGAGGTGACAAGGCGCGGATTTGCGAACACGCACATGATCTTTCAGAAGGAGAAGAAAAATGAGACCCGCTACGAGACGCCCTTCGGAAGTCTGAACCTGGGGATCGCCGCTACGGACATTGATCTGCAGGATCATGAAAGGGGTCTGGATCTGCGGGTCTCATATGTGCTGGACATCAATTCGCAGTATCTGGCTGATTGTGAGATCAGCGTGCAGATTATCAGTCGCTCTCCTTCTTCGGAAGCTCAATGCGGATGTGCACATCCTTAAGCTGCCTCGGCTCCACCTCCGCCGGCGCGCCCATCATGACATCCTGGGCGTTTTTGTTCATCGGGAAGGGGATGATCTCGCGGATGCTCTCCTCGCCGGCGATGAGCATGACCATGCGGTCCACGCCGGGGGCGATGCCCGCGTGAGGCGGCGCTCCGTAGCAGAACGCGTTGTACATGGCCGGGAATTTGGACTTCACGGCGTCCTCTCCGAGGCCGACCAGCTGGAACGCTTTTACCATGATCTCCGGGTCGTGGTTCCGCACGGCGCCGGAGGAGAGCTCCACGCCGTTGCACACCAGATCGTACTGGTAGGCCAGGATACTCAAGGGATCCTGTTCCTCCAGGGCTTTCATGCCGCCCTGCGGCATGGAGAACGGATTGTGGCAGAATTCCAGCTCGCCGGATTCCTCCCCGATCTCATACATGGGGAAGTCCACGATCCAGCAGAATTCATAGGTATCGTTTTTCATATGATCCGGGCAGATGCTCCCCAGCAGTTTGCGCAGCACGCCGGCGGTCTTCTGGGCCGCCGGTTTTTTGCCGGCTGCAAGCGCCACGAAATCGCCGTTCTTCAGGCCGAGGGCCTCGACGACCTGCGCTTTTCTCTCCTGCAGGAATTTGGAGATGCCGCCCACAAGTTCCCCCTTGTCGTCCAGGCGGAACCAGTAAGCCTTGCTGCCGCTCACCACCTCTGTGTCCGCCATCAGCTTATCGATGACCTTGCGGGTGCCCGCAAAGCCGGACACCGCCACGGCTTTTACTGTCTGTCCCTCAAAGGGGCCGAACCCGCAGTCCGCCATGCACGCGGTGGCGTCCTGCACCAGCAGGTCAATGCGAAGATCCGGCTTGTCCGTGCCGTACTGTTCCATGGCGTCCGTGAAGGAGATGCGCTTGAACGGCGCGCTGGACGCGCTGTAGTAGACGCCGTATTTCGCGAAGATGGGCGGAAGCACATCCTCCAGGACCGCAAAGACATCCTCCTGGTCCGCGAAGGCCATCTCCATATCCAGCTGATAAAATTCGCCGGGGGAGCGGTCCGCGCGGGCGTCCTCGTCGCGGAAGCACGGAGCGATCTGGAAATAGCGGTCAAAGCCGGAGGCCATCAGGAGCTGCTTGAACTGCTGCGGTGCCTGGGGCAGGGCGTAGAATTTGCCGGGGTGGTTCCGGGAGGGAACCAGGTAGTCGCGCGCGCCCTCGGGGGAGGAGCAGGTAAGGATCGGCGTGGTGATCTCCATGAAGCCGTGGGCCGTCATGCTGGCGCGCAGATCCGCCACAATGCGGCTGCGCAGGGTAATGCGCTCCTTCACGGCCGGATTGCGCAGATCCAGGTACCGGTATTTTAAACGGGTGTTTTCGTCCGCCTCTTTGGAGCGGTCGATCTGGAACGGCAGCTCGTTGTAGATGCACTTGCCCAGCACTTCGATCTTTGCGGGGACCACTTCGATCTCCCCGGTGGGGATGGTGTCCGTCTTGTTGGAGCGCTCCCGCACCGTTCCCGTGACGGCGATGGTGGATTCGTAGTTGATGCCGTCCACAACGTCCATCATTTCTTCTGTCTCAATGACCACCTGCGTGACGCCGTAATAATCTCTCAGGATCAGGAATCCTAGGTTTTTGCTGACTTTTCGGAGATTGGCGTACCAGCCGACGATCTTTACTTCTGCGCCCGCGTCCGCGAGGCGGAGCTGGCCGCATGTATGCGTTCTTCCCTGCATTGTCTTGTCCATCCTTTATCTTCCTATAATATCCGGGCGCAAAACTTCCGCCCGGCCATTTTTTTATTATACTAGTACCGCTATTTAAAGTCAATCTTTTCGAAATGGAAAGTGCCCGTGTGAAAATGGAAAGTGACTTTTGCACGCAACCGAAATGAAAAGTGCCTGCGCTGAATTTTAAAATAGGGCTTGCATTTTTCGAACACCTGTTCTATAATCTAAAAAGAACATACGTTCGAACGTGAAAATCAAGGTAGATGCCTGTACCGCGGGACATGCCGGGGAGGGCCAGGGAGATGCAGACTCGTCATGCCCGAGAGCGGTGTGGAAAACGTACAGGATCAGAGCATTGCACCCAAATGAGTGCGGAGGGATTTTATGGAGATCGTTTCGGAGTTATCTCTGCAGGAAAAACTGCATATACTGGCAGATGCCGCAAAGTATGATGTGGCCTGCACTTCCAGCGGGGTGGACAGAAAAGGAAAACAGGGGTATCTGGGAAATTCGGCGGCCGCGGGCATCTGCCACAGCTTTTCCTCGGACGGGCGCTGCATTTCCCTCCTCAAGATCTTGTTCACAAACCACTGCGAGTACGACTGCAAGTACTGCCAGAACCGCGCCTCCAACGATGTGGCGCGCGCGGCGTTCACGCCGCGGGAGGTGTGCGAGCTGACCATAGAGTTTTACAAGCGCAACTATATCGAAGGGCTTTTTTTAAGCTCGGGCGTGTGGAAGAACCCGGCCTACACCATGGAGCGCATCTGCGAGACACTCTTTCTGCTGCGCGGGGAATACCGGTTCAACGGCTACATCCATGTGAAGGCCATACCGGGCGCGCCGGACGACCTGCTGGCGGCGGCCGGCTATCTGGCGGACCGCATGAGCGTCAATCTGGAGCTTCCCACGGAGGAGGGCATGCGCAGGCTGACGCCGAACAAAAACCACAGGATGATCCTGCAGCCCATGCGCAAAACCGCGCAGACCATCGCGGAGCACCGCCTGGCCATCGGAAAGGACGCGCTTTTGGAGCGAAGCGCGGGCAGCCGCTATCTGGCGGACAGCATTTTTTCCGGCAGGCAGATCGAAACGCGGGGCAGTGCGCAGAGGACGGAGCCGGGCGGCCCGGGCACAGCCGCTTTGGGGATGTCCGATGCGGGTACGGCTGGCCTGGCAACAATCTCTTCAGGGATGAAAAAACGCGCGGCTTTCCATGAGATGGATATGCCGGCGGACGGCGTTTACGGGCTGCCGGCGGCCCTGCGCAGAAGGGATCTGCATCGCCCGTTTGTGCCGGCCGGTCAGAGCACGCAGATGATCATCGGCGCCACGCCGGAGACGGACTATCATCTGCTGAAGACCACCCAGCATCTGTACCAGGATTACGACCTGAAGCGGGTATTCTTCTCCGCCTATGTGCCCCTGAACGAGGACGCCGCTCTGCCCTCCCCGGACACGCCGGTTCCCCTCCTGCGGGAACACCGGCTGTACCAGGCGGACTGGCTGCTGCGGTTTTACGGGTTCCGGGCGGACGAACTTCTGTCGGAGGAGCGGCCGAATTTCCACGAGCAGCTCGACCCGAAATGCGACTGGGCGCTGCGGCACCTGGAGCTCTTCCCGGTGGAGGTCAACCGGGCGGACTACGCCATGATCCTGCGCGTGCCGGGCGTGGGCCCGAAGTCCGCCATGCGCATTGTGCAGGCGCGCCGTCACGGCACGCTGGATTTTGAACATCTGAAGAAGATGGGGGTTGTGCTGAAGCGGGCGCACTATTTTATTACCTGCTCCGGAAAGATGATGTACCGGACGCCGGTGGAGGAAGGCTATATCACGCGGCAGCTGATCGGCATGGATGAGAGGCAGAACTGGCAGATCGCGCACCGGGACGGCGGCAAGTACCGTCAGATGTCGCTGTTTGCGGATTTTGGCATACACACATGAGGGGAGGAAACGAAATGACTGTATTTACCTGTAAAGAATCTTTTGAGGCAATGATGACCTGCATTTATGAGGCCTGGCACAGCAAGCTGGGGCACGAGAACATCCGCCTGCAGCTGGAGCCCGTGGAGCAGGAGGAGCTGTTCTGCGATTATGTCAGCGTGCAGGCGGATGCCGGAAAAGCACGGAAGGTGACGGACGCCATCTGCCGGAAAATTTCCGGTGAGGCGTACCGGCAGGTGTTCCTCGCGGCCATGTCCTTTCAGGAAGAGCGCCTGGACGCTGTCTACCGCTTCCTTGTGCTGGGCTTTTCCGTGGGGCGCAGGCTGACCGATATGCTGTTCCGCCCCGAGGTGGCGTGGATCCTGGAGCTCTCCCGCAAGTCCGCCAACGAGGCCAGTTATTTCCGGGAGTTTACCAGGTTTTCACTGGCCGGCAGCGTCTATGTGGCCCACATTGAGCCAAAATGCAACGTCACGGCCATCTCGGCGGCGCACTTTGCGGACCGCATGCCGTCCGAATACTGGATCCTGATCGACGACAACCGGATGATCGCGGCGGTGCACCCAAAAGACCGGCCGTTCTATATGACAGAGCTGTCGCGGGAGGAGTTCGCGGCACTGCAGCGCACGGAGGAGAGGCAGGACGGCTATACGGAACTGTGGCGGGAATTTTTCCGCAGCATCACCATCGACGCGAGAAAAAATGAAAAGTGCCAGCGGGGACATATGCCTCTGTGGTACCGCAGACACGCGGTGGAGTTCCAATAAATTTGTAGTTGCTTTTCCGGGGCAGTCCTGCTATATTTGTCTGGAACACAAGGATAGGAAAACAGATCTGAAGTTTTGACAGGAGTGATGATATGGTATCAGAAGATTACATCAAAGCACTGAAGGCAGGAAAAAAAGAGTTCGCGGCCAGGACGGCAAAGGGGCTGGATCCGTACCTTCAGGTACTGGAGGACATTCCCGGAGCGGCCGACTCCATCCTGGAATATCCGCTGGGGCTGGTGCAGATCTCTACGGATCAGATCGTGGGCACCATGACGTCGGGCAGGAGCCAGGCGTTCGCGGCCAATTTCATGCCCATCCTGGAGGAAAAATCGGAGTTTGCCATGAAGTGGTCCAGCCTGTGTGAGTCCCATCTGAACGAGGGCATCCGGGAACCCATCAAGGCCTATGAATATATGAATAAATTTTATGTGCTGGAGGGCAATAAGCGCGTCAGCGTGCTGAAATATTTCGACGCCGTATCAGTGCCGGCCCACGTGACCAGGATCGTGCCGCCGCGCACGGAGGAGAAGGAGAACCGCATCTACTACGAGTTTATGGATTTCTATGACCTCTCCGGCGTGAATTATATCTGGTTTTCCGAGGAAGGGCGTTTCTTCAAGCTGCAGCGTCTGATGGGCAAGCGGCCGGACGAGCGGTGGACCGAGGACGACAAGCTGACCTTCAGTGCGCTCTATTCGCGGTTCAGCGCGGCGTACAAAGCTCACGGCGGCGGCAAGCTGGACATCACGGTGGGCGACGCGTTTCTGGATTTTATCGAGATCTACGGGTACCAGGAGCTGGATAAGATGACCACGGCCCAGTTTAAAGAGACCATCGGCAAGAGCTGGAAGATGTTTGACACGGTGGCCGACAGCGATCCGGTGGAGATCCAGATGACCCCGAAAGAAAAAAAGAAGCCGCTCATTCAGAAGCTGATCCCTCTGGGGGCTTCCAACCTGCTTTCGCTTGCGTCGCCAAAGCTGAAGATCGCGTTCGTGCATGAGACAGATCCGAAGGAATCCGGCTGGACATATGCACACGATCTGGGCAGGCTGCATCTGGAGCAGATGTTCGCGGATGAGGTGGAGACTTCGGCCTACCATCTGCGATCCCAGGATGAAAAAGAGGCGGAGGAAGTCATTGGCCGCGCGGTGGAGGACGGAAACAAGATCATCTTTACCACCTCCCCCATCCTTGCCAACGCCAGCATTAAAATGTCCATCGCGCATCCGAACGTAAAGATCCTCAACTGCTCCCTTTTGGAGAACCGGGGATTCATCCGCACCTACAGCGCCAGGATGTATGAGGCAAAGTTCCTGATCGGAGCCATAGCGGGCGGCATGACGGAGAATGACCGTCTGGGCTATATAGCGGACTATCCCATCTACGGGACGGTGGCTAATGTGAACGCCTTCGCATTGGGGGCCAAGATGGTAAACCCGAGGGCAAAGGTATATGTAGAGTGGACTTCCAAGAAAAATGTAGATATCCAGGCAGAATTTGAGAAGAATAACGTGTCCTACGTGTCCGGAAGAGATATCATCATCCCGGGCAAGAGCGAGGGCTCCCGCCATTTCGGCCTGTTCCGCCACGATGAAGTGTGGCCCCACAACCTGGCCATGCCGGTGTGGCACTGGGGCAAGTTTTACGAGGAGATGGTGCGCAGGATCATCAACGGCACCTGGAAGGAAGAAGAAGCGGCCAAAGGAAAATCCGTCAATTACTGGTGGGGCATGTCCGCGGGGGTGATCGATGTGATCTGCTCCAAAAACCTGCCTCTCGGCACCACGCGTCTGGTGAGCCTGCTGAAAAAGACCATCTGCTCGGGAGAGTTTAACCCCTTTACGGGCGTGCTGTATTCCCAGCACGGGGTGGTGCAGGAGGACGGCGACGATGTGCTGACCCCGGAAAAGATCATCACCATGGACTGGCTGGCGGAAAATGTGATCGGCGCTATCCCGAAGATGGCGGATCTGGTGGAAAAGGCCAAACCGGTCGTGCTGAATCAGGGCGTGGAGACGGCGGAAGAATAAGAGTAAAGGTACCGAAACATGAAGATACTGGCGGTGGCAGACGAGGAATCAAAATACTTGTGGGATTATTATGAGCGGGAAAAGCTGGAGGGCGTGGAACTGATCCTGTCTGCGGGGGACCTGAAGGCGGAATACCTCTCGTTCCTGACCACCATGTATGCGCTGCCGGTGCTCTATGTGCCCGGAAACCACGACGACAAATACGAGACAAAGCCCCCGGAAGGCTGCATCTGCATAGACGACGACATTTACGTGCACAACGGAGTCCGCATCCTGGGGCTCGGAGGCTCCATGCGCTACAAGCCGGGCGGGAACCAGTACACGGACGAGCAGATGCACAGGCGCGTGCGCAAGCTCTGGTGGAAGCTGAAGCGGCACCGCGGGTTCGACATCCTGCTGACCCATTCCCCCGCCTATCAGCTCAACGACGGACGGGACCTGCCTCACCAGGGCTTTCAGGAGTTTATCCGCCTGATCGAAAAATACGATCCGCGGTTTTTCATCCACGGGCATGTGCATGTGACGTACGGGCGCAATCACAAGCGGTATGACAAATACCAGAACACGCATGTGATCAACGCCTACGAGCGATGCATTTTTGACTATGACGACGAGAACCTGCAGGAGCATATCCGCTGATCTGCAAAGCTGGATTAGGAACTGGGAGATGCTGGAGAAGTGCCTTCCTGAATAAGGCTTCTCATTGTCTGAAGTGTAATTTTTAATATATCCTGCCACTGCAGATTGCCGACAAAAAAATTTTTTTCTCGGAAATGATTCCACATTTGGGCCATTTCTTCGCTGTATGCGATTTGATTCATGGTATCTGCCATTTCATCTTTGGTAAAGAGTGCCCCTCGCTTTTTACATGTCGCATGAAAAGCGTTTTTTAATATTTGATCATCAACTTTCACAGTGTCCATGTTTATGATTTCATATATATCGTAAAAATCTCTCATTCGAGTATTTGCGGTGCCTCTTGCAAACATCGTCTGGATTTTTTCTGCCAACAGTGTTTCTGTATTATAGGTGGCAAGTGAAATGGTACGTTCTTCGAACATTAGTTTATAAGCATACTCTATAGAAGTTGGGGTAATGATGTCATTGGTGGATATATCAAGTTTGACGTATTGTCTCATTCGATCCAAAGAAGCTTCCAGAAGCATTCTGATTCCGGGATATTCAAAGTTTTCCATAATATTTGATGCTGATTTGATGTGGAAAGACACATTATCGTCGACGTGCACCGCACATATTTCATTTATGATCTTTTGCATCTCACATGCATTTAGCGGCAATGACTTGACGGTTGTATCAATATCCATTGTTGCACGCATTTCTACGCCCAATATAGATGCAACCAGCATACCACCTTTTAGGATAAAGCTGTTTCTATATTTTGACAAAGACAACCGCTCTAAAAATCGTTCCATCAAAAAAGTTCGGATTAGTACCTTTGCTTTATCGTTGTCTCCCTTGGAAAAATTACGTACTTTATCTTTCAATTGTTTTGATGTACGGATCATACCAGCACCTCCACGTATTTCATTACTTCGTCCCGAATGTTCAGTTTTTCTGCATATTTTGCAAGTCTGGCTAATTGTTTTTCTTCGTTCGACATATAATCCTTTATGGCGGTTTGAAAGTTTTGGACTTCCGTTTTTTTTCTGTCTCTGATAAGCTCACAGATACATCTTTCTTTATCGTAAACTTTTACCATATTTCCACTGTGGGATGGAACATTACAAATTCCCATGTCATAGATGGGTTTCGGCACATATTTTACTTGTACATTTTCTGCCTTCAGATGAGCAGCATTATATCCTGTGGGGACAGTGATACAGATTTCTTTATATTCCCGATCAATCAATCCATGTAAAAAGAGCGCGGTTTCGCCACAAAAAATGACCGTCGGGTTTCTAACCTGCATAATGAATAGTTCATCAGGCCATACATCATCCGTAATATAGATTCCACGCGCGATCTTCTCCATTCCATGTTCCCTGACATATTGAGACAAATAGGTTCTGGAGATATTATTTTTCTCCGCCAGAGAAGTGAGCAAATATCCATTGTTGTTTTCAATCAGCTGATGTAAAAGAGTTTTTTTGTTCATGTATACCACCAATTTTATATTCTCGCTTAAATAATATCATATTTAAGCGAGAATGTAAACAGAGATAAAAAGAAATTTCAACTTAGCGTTGAATATATACGAGAGGGTGTTCCAAAAGTCAGCTGACTTTTAGAACCCCCTCCATAATTTAATAGTTACAGTTTTGAATTATCCTCAAGATAATCAGAGATGATCATGTCTACAATCTTTTTGCGTTGTTCAGAAAGTTTGCGATAAAATTGAATGTGCCACAGTTCGCGTTCTGTCAATTCTGTTTCGATGAAATGGTCTATTTTTCGCGGATTGTCCGTATTGCCCACAATATAATCAATGGATGTCTGAAAGAGGTTGGACAGACTTTTTAATGTCTGTATATCCGGTTCAGAAATATCATTTTCATATTTATAAACAGATTGTTGGCTCACGTTCAGGTAATCGGCCAGCTTTTGCTGGCTCATACCATGCTGAGATCTCAGCAGTTTCAGATGATTCATAGCTGCCTCCTTTTCCTCATTGTAGCAATCTTTGTCAGACCAAGACAAAACTAAAAAATTGTTGACCAAAACAACTAAAAAGCGTTATAATGCTATTATCACCGTTATAATGATGGAATGTGCATAGTTTAACGGAGTTTCAAGGGTGGAAAAATGGAGGAATAGAAGAACATGAAGAAATTGTTAAAAAGTTTTTTGTTAAGCGTATTTACAGCATTTTTAAGCATAATGCTTTTGGTCATTCCATCGCAGAAGACAGCTGCGTCGGAAACAAAGTTGGCTATAGCATATGAAGATCAGTATAAGATTAACCGAATTTCCATCGGCCAACCGCAATCCGTAACAAACTTGAAGGCTGTGCCATATGGAAAAAATAAAGTGCTCTTAACCTGGAACGCTTCTTACGGTGCGAATGGTTATATTATATATGCACAGAAGAATAGACGGTATGCGTATGTAGGGATGACTTTTGGCCACTATTATTTAGACAGTAAAGCGTTGGATGCCGATTATAATTATTATTGGGTTTTTCCATTTGCCTATAACGCAGACAGAACGATGAATGTGGGAACGTGCAGTAAATATGTCTATGCCAAGGGAATCATCCCGGCAGTGACTGGCCTGAAGGCAGAAAGTGCATACAACGGTGTGCGAGTGAGCTGGAACGCCAGACCTGCGTCGGAGGGCGTGGACGGTTATCTGCTCTATGGGAAGACAGGCTCCGGGCCTTATCATTATATTGGTATGCGCGCAGGGAGGACATCCACTTCCTATGCGGATGCAAAGGTAGCTTACTCGCAGTATAACTATTATTGGGTGGCTCCGTTTCATTACGGGGCAAATAAAAAAGTAATACCAGGCGTTATCTCTTCAAAATATGTTTATGGAAAAAAGGTTGCGGCTACCATACAACTGAATAAGACAACCGCAACGCTTTCCATCCCGGATAACAGCACCCTGCAACTTAAAGCAACCGTAAAGGGATTAAGCCAGAAAGTTACATGGGCATCAAGCAACACAAGTGTCGCAACAGTAAGTTCCAGTGGTAAAGTAACGGCAAAAAAAGAAGGAACTGTGACGATTACGGCAAGAGCAAATGGGGTTTCTGTAAGATGTACAATAACCATTAAACAGGTGACTGTCGAACTGTCTGATTATATTTATGATAAATCAGTGTCTCGTGTTGCTGCGGTTATAGGAGGAATGAGTATAACAAGGGATAAGACATATAAAAATGTGGCAAGAAAGGATGGACTGTTAATTGGCATACTAGAGGATCAATATCTTCCAGGTGATTCTTCTTGGGTAGCTAGTTATGTATATATATCAGATATAATTAACAATGGATATACGGGGGTTACACTATTTGATGTTAAGATAGGAGATACATATTTTGCTGTTAAAGAAAAACTGAATAAGCATTATATATTACCAGTAAAAGGTGATGAATATACTTTTCATGCTGGGAATGCTGGACTCTTAGAAACAGAATTCCGTAATGGAAAGCTATCCTCTTATTGGTGGAAAGTACGAGCAACAAGCTATAGTTATGTTAAAGATTGAGATGAGTATGTAGTAGATAGCTATCCTATTGGTGATAAGCCGAGCGGTATCAAACCATATTTTATTATTTTAGTAAAATTTGTAATTTAGTAAAGTGTTTTTGGGAAAATAGGAGGAAAGTAAGATGAGAAAGAAATTAGTTTCATGTATTTTGGCAGCGGCAATGATATTTACCTATGATACTTCTTCAATGGCAATGGAAATGGGGGTTGTGAATTCCATTTCGGAAGAATTGTCTATTCCTGAAGAAAACTTTGTGGTCAATGATTTAAGTATGGAAGAGACAGAACTTTTTTGCAATGAATTTAGTACAGAGCAGACGGAATTCTTTGAAAGCAATGCGGATATAGAGGAAATGGAAGGATTCTCTGAATCGGATCCTAGTACAATAGCTGAGATGGAAAAATCTTCTGAAAATAGTACAGAGAAGGAAGAAATAGAGAAATCCTCTGAGTCTGATAATGAGGTAGCAGGAAATGAACTTGGAGAAACAGACGAAGATGAGATAATTTTTGATAACTCTGCTTTATCAGAAACAAACCAGGAGATGTCCGAATCCTCTGTAGAGGAAAATGATGTAGATTTGGAAGGTATAATGCCTGTGGCAAATAGCGGCATTTATTCAGCATCATCTATTAAAACGAATTATTCCTATACCGACAACTTGATGGATGATCGTGACGAAAACTGGTATAAATTTACTATATCTAAACCGGGATATATACAACTTGACTTCCAACACGGTTATATAGAATCTAGTTACACATATTGGAAAGCTTATTTGTATACTTCTGCACAAGGAGAATTGGCATCGTATGGTTTTACAGGAAAATCAACTGTGGGATCAGGTGGGAATATAGGATTACCTGCGGGCACATATTACTTGAAAATAACAAGTTATTATTATTCAAATAAATATTATACTTTTAAAGTTAATTATACTGTTTCCAGCATTTGGGAAAGGGAATTTAATGATAGTTATTCTACAGCAAATACAATTAACGTCAATAATACCTATTGTGGTAGTTTATGCAATGATGATGATGTAGATTGGTTTAAGTTTTCTGTTGCAAATGCGGGTTATATCTCTCTAAATTTTTCGCATGAACATATAGAATCAGATTATGTGTACTGGAAAGTATATCTGTATAATGGTAATCAAGCAGAATTGACATACTATGATTTTAGGGGTACTGGAATTGCTTTTTACTGTGCCAATATTGGGGTACCAGCTGGAACATATTATGTGAAAGTGGTAGACTATAATTATTCTTCAGCGGATTATAAGATAAAAATGAATTATACCTCGTCAAGTATATGGGAAACGGAATTTAATGAAGAATATTCTACCGCTGACACGATAAATGTTAATAATACATATTACGGAAGTCTAATGCACGTTGATGATGTTGATTGGTATAGTTTTACATTGCCGGAAGCAGGCTATATTTCGTTGAATTTTTCACATGATTATATGGAGTCAGGTAATGTATATTGGCAAGCGTATTTGTATAAAGCGGATATGCGAACTTTGACTTCTTATTATTTTTATGGATCAACGATATCCGAGACATGTGGAAATATAGGACTTCCAGAGGGCACATATTATTTAAAAATAATTAATTATAATTATCATTATTATAATGGCTGGGATTATAATTTTAAAATCAATTATACTGCATCAAAAACATGGGAAAAAGAATTTAATGATTCTTATGATATAGCAGATCTTATTGAAGCAAATAAAAATTATTATGGAAGTTTAATGAATGATCATGATGTTGATTGGTATAAATTTACTGTATCTGCACAGGGAACGAAGATTTTATATTTTAATCACGATTATAAGGAGTCGAGTAATGTATATTGGAGATTGTATTTATACGATCCGACGATGAAACAAATTGCATCTTATTCTTTTTCTGGAAACAAAACAACAAGTAGCGCAGAATTAAATTTACAGTCAGGTACTTATTATATAAAAATAATAGATTATTATTATTCAAGCTTAAATTATAGTTTCAGAATAAATGATCATTTTAAACTATCACCTGTCAAAAATTTGAAAGCAGTTCCGTATGGGAAAAAGAGAGTACTTATTACCTGGAATCCAGTGGATGGAGCAGATGGATATATTATCTACAGTCAAAAGAACAGTAAATATGGATATTTGGGAACAACATAT
Organism: uncultured Marvinbryantia sp.; assembly: GCA_947630735.1. Lineage (GTDB taxonomy): Bacteria > Bacillota > Clostridia > Lachnospirales > Lachnospiraceae > Marvinbryantia. The sequence continues at coordinate 20,150 of CANRIR010000003.1, read as the reverse complement.
CAGAATTATTATATTGACAAAAATGCATTAGATACGGGCTATAATTATTATTGGGTGTTCCCATTTACATACACTGCAAATGGTACTATAGATACGTGTAACAGCAGTAGTTATGTCTGGGCACAAGGAATCATTCCTATGGTAACAGGCTTTAAAGGAAACAGCGCAAAAGGAGCTGTACAATTAACATGGAACAGCAAGTCGGTTGAAGAAGGAGCGGATGGCTATCTGATTTATGGTAAAACTGGTTCTGGCGTGTACCATTATATTGGTATGACGGTTGGAAGAACTGCGACGTCATTTAAGGATACGAAGGCGTCTGCAACAAACTGGAATTTTTATTGGGTATTTCCGTTCCACTATGGAGCGAACAAGAAAATTATTCCGGGTACTATTTCCAGTAATTATGTGTATGGAAAGAGAAGATAGGTCATAAGAAAAATATAGACAGTGTAAATGTAAGATTATTTATGAAAAGGGGTGCTTGAATGAGAATATCAAAAATATTTTCTAAAAGAACGGGTATGGTTTTGTTGGCTGCTCTATTGATATCTTTTTGCTGTGCAAACGTATCAGCAAATGAATCAGATGATCATGATACTGGAACAGCTATAACGGTGTCTGAAGACAACCCTGTGGAGATTGTGTCTGCTTTGAAAGGCATCCCCTATATTGGAGATAAGACATATAATTTGTCAGCGTACTGGAGCGAAGAAAATATTCCTATGATTACAGCGACAAATGACATAGGTATCATATGTGCTTTTTATTTAGATCTCGACGAAGACGGTACAGAAGAAATCTTCTCTGTTACATATGAACCGAGCGGTTATTCAACTGACGGCGGCAGTGCTATTCGTTTTACTGTATACAAGCGATCAGAAGCGGAGTGGGAAGAGATTAGTGAAAAAGAAGTCCAGTATAATGAAGGCGAATATGCCGATGTAAGCAATATGGATGGTTCCAGTCTGTATTATGACGGTTCTGTATTCATGCGAAAGTATAATGGGAAATACGAATTTTTCTATGAATATTACGCAACAGGAATCTTTGCCAGCGGACAATCCTGGTTTTTACGGGGGTTCAGATTTGAAGACGGCAGTTTGACTTCCATTCCGGAAACAGAGAAGATATACTATCTTGGATCTCCGATTTATCTCTTGTGGATAGCATCTTATGATGATTTACGTGAATATGGAGACCTTCCGATAATTGAAAATTATTGTGCGCTTGGATTTCACAGACCCGATATTAACGCAGAACAGTTGACAGTGGACCAGCAGCCTACGCTTTACCCTCTCGTGAGAATGAAATTTGACAGCACAACATCTATTGAAGGAGTAATGGATTGGTTCGGAGAACGTGGGCAGCCATTAGAAACATTTTATTATAAAATTTCAGATTGCACAAAAAATTTGACGGGCGAGATCGAGGAATTTCAAAGTGATTCAAATATACCAGATGATCAAACGAATGAAAATAACAAACTCTCCATAACCGGTTGTTCACAGTATGATGATATCTTGCAAAAATATATAGATGGATTCCGTGCAGGATGGGATCAAGGAGACTTTAGCGAAAATGGGTTGTGCTATCTGGCAGCGCATCAAGATTTGTCAACGGCTGGTTACTATCTGAAAGATATAGATGGTAATGGAGTGGATGAACTTTTCATAAGTGGAAATACAGTGGGATATACAGGTATGTTTTGGGATCTATATACACTTTCCGGGGATAATGCCGTACTAGTTACTACGAGTGGGGAGAGAGATCGGTATTATTTATGTGTAGATAATACGATCGCAAATGAGAATTCCGGCAGTGCTTTTCTTTCGGGATGGGTGTACTATGATCTGATCGGTTCGCAGTTATCCATCAAAGAATCCGTAAACTATGATGGTTTTTATAACGAATCTGCACCATGGTTTTATAGTGATTCGGCGGAGCATGGAGATTATAGTACCTCTATTTCAGAAGATGAGGCTTACGCTATTAGGAATTCTTATGAATACACGGACATTCCATATATTACATTTGCATCTGTTGATCCTAATAGCGGCACAGGAGCAGAAAATGAGAATGACCCTACATATAAAAACACAGATTATATTTTGCCGGACAGCAGCACAACGTATATATCACGTGAACAATTACTTGATATGGGATTAAGTAGTGAGCAATTATGTTTTGCCAGAAATGAAATCTTTGCAAAGCATGGCCGAAAATTTACTACGCCAGAGATTCAGCAGTATTTTGACTCGAAATCATGGTATATTCCTAAGTATACGCCCGAAGAATTTGAAGCGATTCAATACGACGTATTAAACGAATATGAGTGGGCGAATATAGAATTAATTAGTTCTATAGAAGCGGAATTGTAATGAGTTGTTTGTAGCTCTTCGTGAGTTGCATGGTAATAAATATGAAAGGAGGTATGAATCTATGTGTAAGAATACAACGATTCGGCGGATAAGTTTTAGCAGAAATGGACCGCAATAAGATTGGATTCGAAAAAGAGTGGAACAGAATAAAAAATGCTATTGAGAGTGAGGAAGGGAAAGTTATGAAATCAAGGAAAAGAATTCTTGGCTTGTTTTTTCTGACCATATGCCTGCTTATTTCTATTTCGGCAAATGCTTCGGCAGCAAATAAAGGGTATACCATCTCTTCAGGTAATACAAGGGTATACAGCAACACAGGACTTTCTAAAAGCTATGGCACGATATACGGTTCTGATGAAGTGACAATCCATACGATAACAAATTCTTATACAAAGGTTACATATCCTGTATCAAAGGGAAAGACTAAGACGGGATATATCAAAAGTAGTGCCCTTTTCACGGCACTTTCCGGTTATAATTATAAAGCAAAATCCGCTGTTGCCACATACCGCAGGCCGGGTGGCTCTTCCTACGGTTCTATTTACGCCGGGGACGTGGTCCTGGTGCTTGGAAAGAGTGGAAATTATACCCAAGTCCGTTATCCGGTAAGCGGCGGGTACAAGTTTGCCTTTGTTACGAATTCAGATTTAAATAACAAAATCATTGGAACTACCACCACTCAGTATGCGAATATCGCCAATGGGACATATGTCTTTACTTCAGCGGTAAAGAACGGAATGGTAATGGACGTGTATGGCAATGGGAATGCCAATGGAACTAATATCCAATTGTATCAGAATAATAATGGGGGAAATCAAAAATTTACGGTTACGAGCTTGGGAAATGGGTGGTATAAGATCCTGTGCGCAGCAAACGGCAAGTCCATTGACGTAACGGATGGAAACAGCAGCAGCGGGGCAAATGTCCAATTGTACGATTATAACGGGACATATGCACAGCAGTGGCGGTTTTACTCCGCTGGGAACGGCTATTATTACATCCAGAATAGATTGGGGAATCAGTTAGACGTGTCTAACGCATCCTCTGCAAACGAAACCAATATCCAGGTATGGGAGAAGAACAATACAAAGGCTCAGCAGTGGGCGCTCAGTAAGACAACCTACACGCCTCCAGTTCAAAAAACGACTTATTATGTGACGACAAAAGCGGGATTGATCTTGAGGAGCAGAGCTTCCACGGCGTCTTCTAAATTGACGGTCATGCCGTATGGAGCGGCATTTACGGTAAGCAATGTATCCGGGGGATGGGCTTATGGAACCTACGGTGGGAAAACAGGGTATGCATCTACACAATATCTGTCTACGGCGAAGCCATCTTCAGGAAACAGTACTTCCGGAAAGACTTCCAAGAGTATTACCGTGTTTAGCCAGACAGATAGCAGGTGGGCAAACGTATCTTATGGAAAAGGCTCTAATGGGGAAACGGCCACCCTTTCTTCATCCGGATGCGGAATTTTGGCATACGTTAATGCAGTCTACTATTTGAATGGACAGTTCATTTCTCCCCAGACGCTTGCATCGTGGTCTGTAAACCACGGATACAGGATTAACGGCGTTGGGACTGCATTTGGTTTGTATAAAGCATTTGCGGATGCAAACGGTTCTTCATATGGGTTTAAATATAGCGGGACAGTTGGCAATGTGAAGAGTGCAAGGTCACATCTACAATGCGGTGGAGTGGCGGTTATCAGCGTTCCGGGGCATCTCATGGCATTGGTGGATTATGATGCTGGTTCAGGAAAATACCTGATTCTCGATTCGTACAAGTCGTCTGCGCGTGGAACGTATTCGGGAGGATATCGGTGGCTCACAGAGTCGCAGTTTACCGGAAAACTTGCAGTTAATTCCGTTATACTTTTGTCCAGAAGATAGGCCGTCAGGAAGAACATTACTGGTTATTATCGTGAACTCATTTTGTGCCGCCCTTATTGTGGGGCGGCACTTCCTTCCTTTAGAAAGGCACGTATCTGAGCCAGATTTTTTTTGGCATCGTGTCTGCCAAGCATATACATGGCGCGGACTTTCCGCACGTCCTTTTCCATGCGGTGGATGTGCAGGTCCCGGCTGGGCCGCAGGACCAGGGTGTCGCCCTGTTCTTCGGCTTTTTTGATTTCCGCCAGAGTTTCATTGTATTTTCGCGGGCGGTCTGCGATGGCTTTCTGGAACAGCGGATATTTGCGGTAAGCTTTCGTGTGGCTCCGCTTATGCTCTTTTTTCTGGTACCCATCCACCTGCGTGAGCACCACGATATTCCTCTTATAACCCATGGCCTGGAATGCTTTTAAGGGAATGCTGTCGGCCACGCCTCCATCCAGATAGGGTGTGCCGTTGATCCACACCTTTTGGGACACGAAGGGCATGGAAGCGGAGGCCCGCATTACATCGATCTGCCTGCGCATATCTGTGCAGGGGATATACTCTGCCTGCCCGGTGCGCACATTGGTGCAGACGGCATAAAAATGTATGTTCGATCCCGAGAACGTTTTATGGTCGAACGGATCCAGCCTGTCTGGAATATCGTGATAGCAAAACTTTGTGTTTACCAGATTACCGGTCAGCAGAAGAGAGCGGAAGCTCATGAACTTCCAGTTGCGGCAGTAGCGCAGATAATAGCGGATGCTGCGCCGGTGCTGACGCGATATATACGAGCATCCGTGGATGGCTCCGGCGGACACGCCGATCACTCCGTCCGGATATAGATTGTGTTCCATAAATACGTCCAGCACACCCGCGGTGTAGACACCGCGCATAGCGCCGCCTTCCAATACAAGACCTGTTTTCATAGGGATACCTCCGTCAATTTGGACACGCGCTTCAGAGGACACGCGCACGATGGCGCGCCGAGTATCATGATTCCTGCGGAATCATGATATATTACAAGGACACGCGCGCATGAAAATCGTGCTGTGCACGATGGCGCGCCGAGTATCATGATTCCTGCGGAATCATGATATATTATACACTATATGGGGAAGGTTTCAATCGCGAAATTTGCCTGCCCTAAGTGATATTTTTGACTTTACGTTCCGGAAAAACTATATTATAGTGGAAAAAGATGACATTCATTTATTTATATTATGGAAACAACGGCGAGGAGGATCCGATATGTGGATTGCTGACCAATGGAAAGACTATGAAGTGATCGATACATCCGCAGGAGAAAAGCTGGAACGGTGGGGAGACTATCTTCTGGTGCGCCCGGATCCGCAGGTTATCTGGAATACGCCGAAGCGCGCGCCGGGATGGAGGCAGCCGAACGCCCATTATCACAGGAGTAAGAAGGGCGGCGGGGAGTGGGAATTTTTTGATCTTCCGGAACAGTGGGAAATCCGTTACGGGAGTTTGACCTTTCGTCTGAAACCTTTCAGCTTTAAACATACCGGCCTGTTCCCGGAACAGGCGGCCAACTGGGATTGGTTTTCCGAAAAGATACGGGCGGCGGGGAGGCCGGTCAAAGTGCTGAACCTGTTTGCCTACACAGGCGGGGCAACCCTGGCGGCGGCAGCCGCCGGCGCGTCCGTGACGCATGTGGACGCCTCGAAGGGCATGGTGGGCTGGGCGAAAGAGAACGCCCGGGTTTCGGGCCTTGCCGACGCGCCCATCCGCTGGATCGTGGACGACTGTGTAAAGTTTGTGGAGCGGGAGCTTCGCAGGGGAAACCGTTATGACGCCGTCATCATGGATCCGCCGTCTTACGGCAGGGGGCCCAAAGGGGAAATCTGGAAGATTGAGGATGCCGTCTATCCGCTGGTGCAGCTGTCTGCAAAGCTGCTGAGCAGCCGTCCCGTATTTTTCCTCATCAACTCCTACACCACGGGGCTGGCACCATCCGTCCTGGCATATATGCTGGGCACAGAGCTGAAATCCCTGGGGGGAAGGGTGGATGCGCAGGAGGTGGGACTGCCGGTTTCCGCCAACGGTCTGGCGCTTCCATGCGGCGCTTCTGGGCGCTGGGAGGCCTGAGATACAAATTTTTTTGATTTTTTTTGAAAAAGTTGTTGCAAGAGACAAATTTTTCATATATAATGCAAGTGTTGTGACCTTGATAGCGTTGAAGCGTGAGGTTGCTGCGAATCCTGAATTCGCAGGTTTTTCCGTGGAGCGAATGTCAAGTTTCGAAAACTGGCGACAAGTCACTGTACAAAAAACCGTCCGGCTAGATCGGAAACAACGTGTGTTCTTCTATGATACACACGGGAGCGTGTACAGTCACCGCTTGTCGTACTGCTAACAAGAGTGCGAAAAGGAGGCGACTTTTTTTATGGCAAGTCAAGTAATGAGAATTACCCTGAAAGCGTACGATCATCAGCTGATTGATGCGTCCGCAAAGAAAATCATCGAAACTGTAAAAAAGAATGGATCCCAGGTGAGTGGCCCGGTACCCCTTCCCACAAAGAAAGAGGTTGTTACGATTCTGCGTGCCGTGCACAAGGACAAAGATTCCAGAGAGCAGTTCGAGCAGAGGACTCATAAAAGACTGATCGATATCATCACACCGACGCAGAAGACGGTGGATGCGCTGTCCAGGCTGGAAATGCCGGCAGGCGTTTACATTGATATCAAAATGAAAACCAAGTAAGCTAGGTTTTCCTAGTATGATCGGCCAAGCCGATCCGCTGTAGAAAAACAGGAGGTATAAAAATGAAGAAAGCGATTTTAGCAACAAAAGTCGGAATGACTCAAATCTTCAGCGACGACGGAACGCTTACCCCGGTAACGGTGCTTCAGGCAGGGCCCTGCGTGGTTATGCAGGTCAAGACCGAAGAGAACGACGGGTACAGCGCGGTAAAAGTTGGTTTTGTTGACAAGAGAGAAAGACTTGTGAACAAGCCGATGAAGGGGCAGTTCACAAAGGCCGGCATCCCCTGCAAGAGATTCATAAAAGAGTTTAAGTTTGAGAACGCCGCAGAGTATCAGGTGGCGCAGGAGATCAAAGCGGACATCTTCGCGGCGGGCGACAAAGTGGACGCCACCGCAGTCTCCAAGGGCAAAGGCTTCCAGGGTGCCATCAAGAGGCACGGTCAGCACAGAGGCCCGATGGCCCACGGTTCCAAATTCCACCGCCATGCAGGTTCCAACGGTTCCGCAACAACTCCGGGCCGCGTGTTCAAGGGCAAAGGCATGCCGGGCCAGATGGGCAGAAAGCGCATTACCGTCCAGAATCTGGAAGTGGTGAGAGTGGATGTGGAAAACAATCTTCTTCTGGTAAAGGGCGCAGTTCCGGGACCGAAGAAATCTTTAGTAACAATCAAGGAAACCGTGAAAGTCGGGAAATAGCTTTTAGCAGGAAAGGAGGAACACACAGATGTCAAACGTATCTGTTTATAATATGGAAGGCAAAGAAGTCGGCACGATGGAGCTGAACGACGCTGTGTTCGGGGTGCAGATCAACGAGCACCTGGTACACATGGCAGTGCTCCAGCAGCTGGCAAATAAACGTCAGGGAACACAGAAGGCAAAAACGCGTTCCGAGGTTTCCGGCGGCGGCAAGAAGCCGTGGAGACAGAAAGAAACCGGCCACGCAAGACAGGGCTCAACAAGAGCGCCGCAGTGGAAGGGCGGCGGCATGGTATTCGCCCCCGTTCCCAGAGATTACTCCTTCAAGATGAACCGCAAGGAAAAGAGAGCGGCTCTTAAGTCCGCCCTGACATCCAGGGTGCAGGAGAAGAAGCTGGTGGTTCTGGACGAACTGAAACTGGATGAGATCAAGACAAAGAGCATGGTAAGCGTGCTGAACAATATCCATGTAGACAAAGCGCTCATCGTCCTGAAAGAGAGCGACGAGAACGTGATCCGCTCCGCAAGAAATATCGCGGATGTGAAGACGGCCCTGCCCAACACCATCAATGTGTACGACATTCTGAAGTACAACACGCTGGTAGTCACGAAGGCGGCTGTGGAAGAGATTGAGGAGGTGTACGCGTAATGGCAGCGATTCAGTATTATGATGTGATCATCAGACCGATCGTCACTGAGAAGAGTGTAAACGCGATGAGCGAGAAGAAATATACCTTCCAGGTGCACACAGAGGCGACGAAGAATCAGATCCGTGAGGCTGTGGAAAAAATGTTCGAGGGAACAAAAGTAAAGAGCGTGAACACCATGAACCTGAACGGCAAAAAGAGACGCCGCGGCATGACCGTGGGCAGAACGGCGAAGAGCAAAAAGGCAATCGTCACTCTGACGGAGGATTCCAAAGACATCGAGATCTTCGCAAATCTTTAAACGAAAGGAGCAACTATCATGGGAATTAAAACATATAGACCCTACACCCCGTCCAGAAGGCACATGACCGGTTCGGATTTTTCCGAGATCACGAAGTTTGAGCCGGAGAAGAGCCTGCTGGTCTCTCTGAAAAAGAACGCCGGGCGCAACAACCAGGGCAAGATCACAGTGAGACACCGCGGGGGCGGTTCCAGAAGAAAATACAGAATCATCGATTTTAAGAGAAACAAAAAGGACGGCATCCCGGCTTATGTGACCGGCATCGAGTACGATCCGAACAGATCCGCGAACATCGCGCTGATCACTTACGCAGACGGCGAGAAATCCTATATTCTTGCGCCGCAGGGCTTAAAGGACGGCATGAAGATCATGAGCGGTCCGGAAGCCGAGGCGAGAGTGGGCAACTGCCTGCCGCTGTCCGCGATTCCGGTAGGTACCCTGATCCACAACATCGAGCTTCATCCGGGCAAAGGCGGCCAGATGGTGAGAAGCGCCGGAAACAGCGCGCAGCTCATGGCAAAGGAAGGCAAATACGCAACCCTGCGTCTCCCGTCCGGCGAGATGAGAATGGTGCCCAGCAACTGCAGAGCGACCATCGGCGTGGTGGGCAACGCGGAGCATAACCTGATTAACATCGGCAAGGCCGGAAGAAAGCGCCACATGGGCATCCGTCCCACCGTGCGCGGTTCCGTTATGAACCCGAATGACCATCCTCATGGAGGCGGCGAGGGCAAAGCCGGCATCGGCCGTCCGGGCCCGAGCACACCGTGGGGCAAACCGGCACTCGGCTTAAAGACCCGCAAGAAAAAGAAAGCATCCAACAAGCTGATCATCCGCAGAAAAGATGGCAGAGCGATCAATTAATCAGAATAAAAGGAGGTTAAACCTATGGCTCGCTCACTGAAAAAAGGTCCGTTTGCAGACGAGAGTCTGCTGAAGAAAATAGATGCCATGAACAAATCAGGCAGCAAGCAGGTCATCAAGACCTGGTCCCGCCGTTCTACGATTTTCCCGCAGATGGTCGGACACACGATTGCCGTTCATGACGGCAGAAGACATGTTCCCGTGTATATCACAGAGGATATGGTAGAGCACAAGCTCGGAGAGTTTGTCGTTACCAGAACTTACAGAGGACATGGAAAAGATGAGAAGAAATCCCGCTAGGATACGTTGAAAGGAGGTTTTATTCATGGCAAAAGGACATAGATCCCAGATCAAGAGAGAAAGAAATGCTAATAAGGATACAAGACCGTCCGCAAAGTTATCTTACGCGCGGGTATCTGTCCAGAAAGCATGCTTTGTATTGGATGCCATCAGAGGCAAAGACGTGCAGACAGCGCTTGGCATTGTGACCTACAATCCCAGATACGCTTCCACACTGATCAAAAAACTGTTGGAGTCGGCAATCGCGAACGCGGAGAACAACAACAACATGAACCGTGAGAAACTGTTTGTGGAGGAGTGCTACGCGAACAAGGGGCCGACAATGAAGAGAATCAGACCGAGGGCACGGGGAAGGGCTTACCGAATCGAGAAGAGAATGAGCCACATTACCGTTGTGCTGAATGAGAGATAGGAGGGAAAACATGGGACAGAAAGTAAATCCTCATGGATTGAGAGTCGGAATTATCAAAGACTGGGACTCCAAATGGTACGCAGAGTCTGAATTCGCAGATTACCTTGTAGAAGACAACAAGATCAGAAACTTTCTGAAAAAGAAATTATACAGCGCAGGCGTTTCCAAAATTGAGATCGAGCGCGCTTCCGGCAGAATCAAAGTGATCATCTACACCGCGAAGCCGGGCGTTGTGATCGGCAAGGGCGGTTCCGAGATCGAGAAGGTAAAGGCCGAGGTGCAGAAGCTGACCAAGGAAAAGCTGCTGGTCGACATCAAGGAAGTGAAGAGACCGGACAGAGACGCGCAGCTGGTTGCGGAGAACATCGCGCAGCAGCTTGAGAACCGTGTTTCCTTCCGCCGCGCCATGAAGTCCACCATGAGCAGGACCATGAAGATGGGCGCAAAGGGTATCAAGGCGGCTGTCTCCGGGCGTCTGGCCGGCGCGGACATCGCGCGCACCGAGTTTTACAGCGAGGGAACCATTCCCCTTCAGACACTCCGTGCAGATATTGACTATGGATTCGCAGAGGCCGATACCACTTACGGCAAGCTGGGCGTAAAGGTATGGATCTACAACGGCGAAATCCTTCCCAAAAAATCGGCTAAGGAAGGGAGCGATAAATAATGTTAATGCCAAAGAGAGTAAAGAGACGTAAACAGTTCCGCGGAAGCATGGCAGGCAAGGCCCTGAGAGGCAACACCATCTCCAACGGCGAATACGGTCTTGTTGCATTAGAACCGTGCTGGATCAAGTCAAACCAGATCGAGGCTGCCCGTGTTGCCATGACGCGTTACATCAAGCGTGGCGGTCGGGTTTGGATCAAGATTTTCCCGGATAAGCCGGTGACAGCGAAGCCGGCAGAAACCCGTATGGGTTCCGGAAAAGGTACTTTGGAGTATTGGGTAGCAGTTGTAAAGCCGGGCCGCGTTCTGTTTGAACTGGCAGGCGTACCGGAGGAGACAGCCCGTGAAGCATTGCGTCTTGCTATGCATAAACTGCCCTGCAAGTGCAAGGTCGTTTCTCGCGCGGATTTAGAAGGCGGTGATAACAGTGAAAACGAATAAGTATGTAGAAGATTTGAATAAAAAATCAGCTGCAGAATTAAACCAGGAATTAGTAGCTGCTAAGAAGGAACTGTTCAATTTAAGATTCCAGAATGCGACCAATCAGTTGACCAACACCAGCCGGATCAAGGAAGTTCGCAGAAACATCGCCAGGATCCAGACAATCATCACTGAGAAGTCCAACGCGTAAACGACCACGAAAGGAGCTAAATAGACGTGGATAGAAATCTTAGAAAAACCCGGACGGGTAAAGTTGTCAGCAACAAAATGGATAAGACAATCGTTGTTGCGGTAGAGAACCATGTAAAGCATCCCCTTTACAAAAAGGTTGTTAAGAACACGTACAAGCTGAAGGCGCACGATGAGAACAACGAGTGCAACGTCGGCGATACCGTAAAGGTTATGGAGACAAGACCGCTGTCCAAGGACAAGAGATGGAGACTTGTGGAAATTACCGAGAGAGCGAAATAGTATAGGAGGGAATCAGCATGATACAGCAGGAAAGCAGACTTAAGGTTGCGGATAACACCGGTGCGAAAGAGTTGCTCTGCATCAGGGTTATGGGCGGTTCAACCAGAAGATATGCAAGTATCGGCGACATTATCGTTGCTACGGTCAAAGATGCAACACCAGGCGGCGTTGTCAAAAAAGGCGATGTCGTGAAAGCTGTCGTTGTCCGCACAGTAAAGGGAACCCGCCGCAAAGACGGTTCCTATATCAGATTTGATGAGAATGCTGCAGTCATCATCAAGGATGACAAGAATCCGAGAGGAACCCGTATTTTTGGACCCGTAGCCAGAGAGCTTCGCGACAAGCAGTTCATGAAGATCGCGTCCCTGGCCCCGGAAGTGCTGTGACAGGAGGTTGAGTGATGTCATCATTGAAGATTAAAAAGGGCGACACCGTAAAGGTAATCGCAGGCAAAGATAAGGATAAAGAGGGCAAAGTTCTGGCGGTGGACGCGAAGAACCACAAGGTCCTCGTAGAAGGCGTGAACATGGTTGTGAAGCACTCCAAACCGTCTGCGGCAAACCAGCAGGGCGGCATTACCAACAAAGAGGCGTACATTGACATCTCCAATGTCATGCTGTTGGTAAACGGAAGACCTACCAGAGTCGGATTCAGGATGGATGGCGACAAAAAGGTGCGTGTGGCAAAAGCGACCGGCGCTGTAATCAATTAATTGAGAGAGGAGGCCATACAAGTTGAGTAGACTCAAAGACACATACAAAAACGAGATCGTAGATGCTATGATCAAAAAGTTTGGATATAAAAATATCATGGAAGTTCCGAAGCTCGACAAGGTAGTCGTCAACATGGGCGTCGGCGAAGCGAAGGAGAACGCAAAGCTCCTGGAGTCCGCTGTGAAGGATATGGAAACGATCACAGGCCAGAAGGCCGTGACGACCAAGGCTAAAAACTCCGTGGCGAACTTCAAGATCAGAGAGGGCATGGCCATCGGCTGCAAAGTAACCCTGCGCGGCGAGAGAATGTACGAGTTCGTGGATCGCCTCATCAACCTGGCTCTTCCGCGTGTGCGTGACTTCCGCGGCGTCAATCCCAACGCGTTCGACGGCAGAGGCAATTACGCCCTGGGCATCAAAGAGCAGCTGATCTTCCCGGAAATCGAGTACGACAAGGTAGATAAGGTGCGCGGCATGGACGTCATCTTCGTGACGACGGCCAAGACCGACGAAGAAGCGCGCGAGCTGCTGACCCTGTTCAACATGCCGTTTGCCAGATCATAAGGGGAACCGGTACAGTCGGAGGACACCTTTTGGCGCGGCGGCACCGAGCGCGGCGCGATGTTAAGAAAATGTTGTTATGTTGTTGACACGATAGAGTGATAGAATTATAGGAGGAACATTCATGGCTAAGACAGCAATGAAGATCAAACAGCAGCGCAAACAGAAATTCTCCACCAGAGAATACAACCGCTGCAGAATCTGCGGTCGTCCGCATGCCTACCTGAGAAAGTACGGAATCTGCAGGATCTGCTTCCGCGAACTGGCATACAAGGGACAGATCCCCGGCGTAAAAAAAGCAAGCTGGTAAATGCAACGATCCGCAGGATCGTTGCACGGCGGTAACAGTATCGAGCGCAGCGAGATGTTGTTACTACGGCGACAACTTAAATTATCAAATTAAGGAGGACATTCAGATGACTATGAGCGATCCGATTGCAGATATGCTTACAAGAATCCGTAATGCAAATACTGCAAAACATGATACAGTAGATGTACCGTCGTCCAAGATGAAACTTGCCATCGCAAATATTCTCTTAGATGAGGGCTATATCAGCAAATACGATATCGTACAGGAAAGTGGCTTTCCGGTTATCCGCATTACCTTAAAGTACGGTGCGGACAAGAACGAGAAGATTATTACCGGCATTAAGAGAATCTCCAAGCCGGGCCTTCGCGTGTACGCGGGCAAGGACGAGATTCCGAGAGTGCTGGGCGGACTTGGCGTGGCGATCCTTTCCACAAACAAGGGCGTTATCACGGACAAAGAAGCGCGCAAACAGCAGGTTGGCGGCGAGGTCCTGGCATTCGTGTGGTAAACACGGCAACTCACTGAAAACAGAGCGGTGGATTCCGCTCCGAAAATCTAAGTAAGGAGGACATAACAATGTCACGAATCGGAAGAATGCCGGTGGTCATTCCGGCAGGCGTTACGGTTACCGTTGCAGAGGGCAACAAAGTGACGGTAAAAGGCAGCAAGGGAACCCTTGAGAGAGTGCTCCCGGCTGAAATGGATATCAAGGTGGAAGACGGTCACGTGATCGTTTCCAGACCGAATGATCTGAAGAAAATGAAATCTCTGCACGGCCTTACCAGGACGCTGATCCACAACATGGTGGTGGGCGTGAGCGAGGGCTACGAGAAGGTTCTCGAGGTTAACGGCGTAGGTTACAGGGCTGCAAAGCAGGGCAACAAACTGACATTATCCTTAGGTTACTCCCATCCGGTAGAGATGATCGATCCGCAGGGGCTTGAATCCGTAGTGGACGGAAACAAAATTACGGTTAAGGGCATCGACAAAGAAAAAGTTGGCCAATACGCGGCTGAAATCAGAGAAAAGAGAGCTCCGGAACCCTATAAGGGCAAGGGTATTAAGTATGCTGATGAAGTGATCAGACGTAAAGTTGGTAAGACTGGTAAGAAATAAGTAAGGAGAGTGTGAAAATGGTTAGAAAAGAATCCAGAACTAAAGTTCGTGTCAATAAACACAGAAAGATTCGCAATCGTTTTGCAGGTACTGCAGAAAGACCGCGCCTTGCAGTGTTTAGAAGCAATAATCATATGTATGCTCAAATTATTGACGATACAGTCGGAAACACTCTCGTATCTGCATGCACCCTTCAGAAGGAAGTGAAGGCAGAGCTGGAGAAGACGAACAACGTCGAGGCAGCAGCATACTTAGGAAAAGTGATTGCCGAGAGAGCTCTTGAAAAAGGTATCAAAACCGTTGTCTTTGACAGAGGCGGCTTCATATATCAGGGTAAGATTCAGGCATTAGCAGATGCAGCAAGAGAAGCTGGTCTGGAATTTTAGGAGGTAGACACATGAAGCGAGAGATTATCGATCCCAATCAGTTGGAATTAAATGAGAAAGTAGTGTCTATTAAGCGTGTTACCAAGGTTGTTAAGGGCGGCAAGAACATGAAGTTCACGGCGTTAGTGGTTGTCGGCGACGGAAACGGCCATGTTGGAGCAGGTTTAGGAAAGGCAAAAGAAATTCCGGAAGCTATCCGCAAAGGAAAAGAAGACGCTGCTAAGAAACTGATCAATGTCGCATTGGACAACAATGCGAGCATCCCGCACGATTTTGAGGGTATCTTCGGCGGTTCCCACGTGATCCTGAAGAGGGCTCCGGAAGGTACCGGCGTTATCGCGGGCGGCCCGGCGCGTAATGTGCTTGAGCTGGCCGGCATCCGCAATATCCGTACAAAATCCCTGGGTTCCAGAAACAAGCAGAATGTTGTGCTTGCCACCCTGGAGGGCTTAAAGCAGCTGAAATCCCCAGAGGAAGTTGCAAGACTGCGCGGGAAATCTGCAGACGACGTCCGCGCATAAGCGCAGGGCAGCGCGCGGCATTTCCCAATGTCCGCGCAGATCTGCCGCAAACGCAGGCGAGCAATTTAAAAGGAGGAATAGAAGATGGCAGATAAAGTAAAAGTTACACTGGTAAAATCTACGATCGGCGCTATCCCGAAGCATCGCGCGACGGTGGCTGCGCTGGGTCTGCGCAAGTTGAATCACTCTGTGGAACTCCCGAACAACGCGGCTACCCAGGGGATGGTTAAGCAGGTGCAGCATTTAGTGAAAGTAGAAGAAATCTAACTATAAGGAGGTGCCATGATGGATTTATCAAACTTAAAACCGGCAGAAGGTTCCAAGCATAATGATAATTTCAGAAGGGGCCGTGGACACGGCTCAGGCAACGGCAAGACAGCCGGCAAGGGACACAAGGGTCAGAAAGCCCGTTCCGGAGCTCCGAGACCGGGGTTTGAAGGCGGACAGATGCCATTATACAGACGCATTCCCAAGAGGGGCTTTACGAACAGGAACACACTTGACATTGAGGCGATCAACGTAAGCGAACTTGAGAGATTTGATAACGATACGGAGGTGACAATCGACACACTGATCGAAGCCGGTGTTATCAAGAGCGCAAAAGATGGCGTAAAGGTACTTGGAAACGGAGAATTAACAAAGAAGCTGAATGTCAAGGTAAACGCCTTCAGTGAGGGTGCTAAGGCTAAGATAGAGGCGCTTGGTGGAAAAGCTGAGGTGATCTGATGTTTGAAACACTTCGTAATATGTTTAAAGTGAAGGATATCCGCAAACGTCTGCTCTACACGTTTGCGATGCTGGTAGTCATCCGGCTTGGTTCCCAGCTCCCGGTTCCCGGCGTGAACCGCGAGTATATGGCGAACTGGTTCGCACAGCAGACGGGCGGCGCGTTTAACTTCTTCAGCGCGTTCACAGGCGGATCCTTCGAGAAAATGTCAATATTTGCATTGAGCATTACGCCGTACATCACATCCTCCATCATCATGCAGCTCCTTACCATAGCGATTCCGCCATTGGAAGAGATGCAGAGAGACGGCGAGGAAGGCAGAAAAAAGATTACGGCAATTACTCGTTACGTGACGGTGGCGCTGGCGCTCATTGAGTCCACAGCCATGACGGTTGCGTTCGGCAGAAGCGGCCTGATCCCGAATGTGAACTTCCTGAAGGGACTGACCGTGGTGCTTGCCCTGACGGCAGGAAGCGCATTCCTGATGTGGATCGGTGAGCGCATCACAGAAAACGGCGTTGGCAACGGTATTTCCATCGTCCTGGTGATCAACATCCTCTCCCGTGTGCCGGCAGATCTCGGCACTCTGTACGAGGGCTTCATCAAAGGGCGCACGCTGGCGCGCGGTATTCTGGCGGCTGTCATCATCCTGGCGATCATCGCGGTTACCATCGTGCTGGTCATTCTGCTGAATGACGCTGTGAGACGTATTCCGGTGCAGTATGCGAAGAAGATGCAGGGAAGAAAGCTGGTGGGCGGCCAGTCCACCTACATTCCGCTGAAAGTCAATACGGCGGGCGTTATCCCGGTTATCTTTGCATCGTCCCTGTTCAGCATGCCCAGCATGATCGTATCAATCCTGGGTGTGACTCCGTCCGGATTTGGCGGAGCGATCGTAAACGCTCTGAACCAGAACAACTGGTTCAGCCCGGCGCATCCGGAGTATTCCATCGGCATGCTGGTCTATATCGTGCTGATCATCGCGTTTGCATATTTCTACACATCCATCAGCTTCAACCCGATTGAAGTGGCGGACAACATGAAGAAGCAGGGCGGCTCGGTGCTCGGCATCCGTCCGGGCAAACCGACCGTGGATTACCTGAACCGCATCCTGGGCTATATCGTGTTCATCGGCGCGGTGGGTCTGACGATCGTAGTTTTGATCCCGATCTTCTTCAACGGTGTGTTCAACGCGTATGTTTCCTTTGGCGGCACATCCATCATCATCATCGTGAGCGTTATCCTGGAGACCATCAACCAGATTGAGTCCCAGATGGTGGTGCGCAACTACAAAGGATTTCTGAGTGAATAATGCCACGATTCGCAGAATCGTGGCGAGGCGACATCCCGCCAGGGATGTTGGAAAGATGTCACGATCCGCAGGATCGTGGCAAGGCGACATCCCGCCAGGGATGTTGGGTAAAAGGCGACAATATCCCCCTCCTCAGGAGGGGGCGTTGCTACTTATAGGAAAGGAATGGAACTATGAAGATTATTATGTTAGGTGCACCCGGAGCGGGCAAAGGCACACAGGCAAAGCGCATTGCGGAGAAATACGGCATTCCCCATATCTCCACCGGCGACATCCTGCGCGCCAACGTAAAAGGGGACACTGAGCTTGGCCAGAAGGCCAAGGTATTCATGAACCAGGGGCTCCTTGTGCCGGATGAGCTGGTCATTGATATGCTGATGGACCGCATCGCGCAGGACGACTGCGGGAACGGATATGTGCTGGACGGGTTCCCGCGCACGATCCCGCAGGCGGAGAGCCTGGATGCGGCGCTCGGCAAACTGGGCGAAAAGATGGACGTAGCCATCGACGTGGATGTGCCGGATGAGAATATCGTAACCCGCATGAGCGGCAGGAGAGCCTGCACATCCTGCGGCGCTACCTATCATGTGGTGTTCAATCCCACCAAGGTGGAGGGCATCTGCGATGCCTGCGGCGAGAAGCTGATCCTGCGGGACGACGACAAGCCGGAAACCGTTCAGAAGCGCCTCGGCGTTTATCACGAACAGACGCAGCCCCTCATCGACTATTACAAGAAGGCCGGCATTTTGAAGACTGTGGACGGCACGATGGAGATGGACCGTGTGTTTGACGCCATTGTGCAGATATTGGGTGAGTAGTCATGGCGGTAACGATAAAATCTCCGAAAGAAATCGAGCTTATGCGGGAGGCCGGCAGGCGCCTGGAACAGGTTCATCAGAAACTGGGCGAATTTGTAAAACCCGGCATTTCCACCAAAGACATTGACCGTTATGGGGAAGAACTGATCCGCGGACTCGGCTGCATACCAAATTTCCTGCATTACAACGGGTACCCGGCATCCATCTGTGTTTCCGTGAACGACGAGGTGGTGCATGGGATCCCGCACAAGGATCATATCCTGAAGGAAGGGGATATTGTGAGCCTGGACGCCGGTTTGATCTACCAGGGGTTCCACTCCGATGCCGCGCGCACGCATGCCGTGGGAAAGATCAGTCCGGAGGCGGAGAAGCTGATCAGGGTGACGGAGGAGAGCTTTTTTAGGGGCATTGAATTTGCCCGGGCGGGCTGTCATCTGTATGATATCTCCAACGCTATCGGGACTTACGCAGAGAGCTTCGGCTACGGCGTAGTGCGTGACCTTGTGGGCCACGGTATCGGCAGAGCGCTCCATGAGGATCCCCAGATCCCGAACTTTACGCAAAAGCGCCGCGGGCTTCGTCTGATGCCCGGCATGACCCTGGCCATAGAGCCCATGATCAATGCGGGACGCTGTGACGTATGCTGGCTGGACGACGACTGGACAGTTGTGACGGAGGACGGATCCCTCTCAGCTCATTATGAAAACACAGTGCTGATCACAGACGGCGATCCGGAACTTCTGACGCTGCATATGTAGTCTGTGAGGTGTCGGATGGATAGATATGAACCGGGTATGCTTGCGTGGTCGAGAGCCGGACATGATACCGGACAGCTGTATGTCATAAAGGGTGTGGATGCAGAATATGTTTTCCTGACAGACGGGCGTTTAAAGCCTCTGGACAAACCAAAGAAAAAGAAAAAGAAGCATGTCCAGGTCGTCCGGAACATCCCACAGGAACTGGAAAATATGTCAAACGGAAACGTGAGAGACGAAGATATCAGACGAGTGATCAGGAGGTTTTTGAATGTCGAAAGCAGATGTAATTGAAGTAGAAGGAACCGTGTTGGAAAAACTGCCCAACGCCATGTTTAAAGTAGAACTGGAAAACAAACATGTAGTGCTGGCACATATCAGCGGCAAACTGCGCATGAATTTCATCCGCATCCTGCCGGGCGATAAAGTGACGATCGAGCTGTCTCCGTATGATCTGTCCAAGGGCCGCATTATCTGGAGAGACAAGTAAGAGATCAGTGAATCCATAGAAAACGGCTGCTGCCAACCAGATCGGGAAATACCCGGTAAGGTTGCGGCAGCCGTTTTTTTCGCGCGCGGGCAGAAGCCGCAGGAGAAACAGCGGTTCAGCTGCCGCGATATACGAAAGTACGATTGTGTCAATAGTTTTTCGCAAAGGTTCATCCAATAAAGATACGAGCGCTGAAAATATGACGATATGACCGGTGGCTGAAGGAGATGAATGCGGGAGATCTATCTGGAGTTTCTTTTTCTGAATAAATCACTAATACATATTTTCGAAATATAAAAATAAAATAAAATACACATAAACTATATTGACATTTCCGAAATGTATGCTATGATCAAAGATACAGACGCAGATATCTGTTTCATCTCACTTCTTTCTATTTTTCTGTGTTCACAGATCTCAAGGAGTTTTTGCAGTATGGGTTTTTAGCCTATAAATAAAACATTACAGGTAAGGGGGAATCTTATGACCAATATCTTACAACAGTATTTTCCAATGATCCGCACTCGCCAGGAGCTCCTGGCGCTGATCCAGGGGGATGCCAACCTGAAGCAGACATTCTCCGCGTGGACTGAGGAACAGCAGCAGGAATTTCTGAATATGTGCACCGGCATGCGCGGGAAGAAAGTCCTGTACGACTTCA